>NZ_JBSFCF010000022.1:0-161720 GCF_053593335.1 Streptomyces sp. NPDC002324 | reverse complement strand
ATCCCCCTCTGAACCCCCACGGGAGCCGACATGACCATCAAGGTCGTCCGGGGAAACCCCACCCCCGAGGAACTCGCCGCCGCACTCGCCGTCGTCCGCGCCCGCACCGCAGCAGCAGCCGTAGCCGTCCCCGAAGCGCCTGCGCAGCCGAACGAGTGGGCGGACAAGAAGCGCGCCATCCTCCGCGACGCCCTCGCGCAGCCGGGACCGACGACCTGGCGCACCTCCTATCGGCTCCGCTGAACCCGTCCGGGTACGTTGCGCGGCACGCTAGTACCCATTTGTACAGCTCGGGTTTCACGCTGGGCGACCACCCGCCGGTCCCGGAGGAGGCATCCATGGGGGACTGGCGCGGTGACGGCCCCGCCTGACTCGCGCGACCGGTGCCCGCGCAAAACTGCACGCAGGCGCGTCGTCGACACTCGCCGGCGAGACGAACCGCTGCGCCAGGCCGAGGCGATCATTCCGGCCGAAGGCTTCACCGCGGTGACCATGGATGGGCTCACCCGGCGGGCTCGGGTGCTCCATGGCGACGCCCAGTTGGTGCTGGCGGTCACCGGCGCCTTCTTCCGGGACGCGACAGCCGAGATCGAGCAGGCCGTCCAGGCCGAGCCCGACCCCCGTCGGCGCATCCGGGTCCACCTCGCCGGCGTCGGCACGGCCATGCGCCGGCACTCCCACGCGTTCTACGACGACATGGTCGGGTACGGGCCGACGGCACAGATCTACCGCACGAACTCAGCCGCCGCGGCGCACCGGGTCCACGTGACGCTCCTCCGCGTGCGACGACGCCGTCACGCGACATGGTCGAACCCGGCCACCCTCACGCAGTACACCCCGAACCGGTTGGCCACGGTGCTCGCGGGGTCGTCAGGCCACCGCGTTCAGCAGGTCGGCCAGCAGGTCGGGCCGTTCCAGGGCGATGAAGTGGCCTGCTCCCGGCACCTGCGTGAAGTCGGCGGCCGGCAGCAGTTTCTTGTTGGCTTCCCGGTCGGAGGGCCGGGACCAGTCGTTCTCCCCGTAGACGAGGTGGACGGGTGCCTTGACCTCGGGGTAGCGCGAGCGGGCGGCGATGAGGCTGGGCATGTTCTGGTACACGGCTCGGGCGACGGTCGAGTAGCCGGGGCGGCTGCCCACCTGGAGGAGTTCGTCGAGGTAGTCCTCCCGCAGCGCGCTCTTGTCGACCAGTCCGCCCTGCAGGATTTTGCGGACGACGGGCTTGGGCTGCACCCCGGCGACCACCGGGCCCACTCCCGGAGTGAGGACACCGCTGACCACTCCACGGGCGAGGAGACTGGAGCGGGCGATCCCGCCGGGGAAGTCGTAGGTGTTCACCGCGACGACGCGCCGGACCCGCTCGGGCAGGTCGGCCGCGGCGGTCAGGGCGAGCACCGCTCCCATGGACTCCCCGACCAGCGTCACGTCGTGGAGGTCGAGTTCGGTCAGCAGCCGCTCGACGCCCGCGCGCATGGCCGGCTCGTCGTACGACGCGCCGGGCACGATCTCGGAGTAGCCCATCCCCGGCAGGTCGAGGGCGTACACGGTGTACTGGTCCGAGATCATCGGGATGAGGAGGCGGAAGTGCTCGGCCTGGGTGCGCACGGTGTGCAGCAGGACGAGCGGAGCGCCGGTGCCCGCCTTGAGGTAGCGCAGCGTTCCCTCGTGACCTTCGTGTCCCGTGCGCGGGGCGATGGTGTGGCTGGTGGTCCCCGGGATCTGGATCGTGGGACGCGGTTCCTGGCTGGACATCTCGTCGGTTCCTCTTCCTGCTCGGTTACGGCTGTTCGGCTAATCGGTCGACTACGGCTACGGTTACTTGGCCAGTTGGGCGTACAGGCCCGCGAGGTCTCCGGCGAGGCCCGCCTTGACCTGGCGGGTGATGTCGTCGGCGAGCACCTCGTACGCTCCGGTCTCGATGCCGTCGAGGGCCAGAGCGGCGACATCACGAGGCGCGGACTTGGGTGCCTCGACGCCCGCCGCCAGGTCCGTGTCCACGTAGGCGACGTGCAGTCCGGTGACGCCGATGCCGCGCGGCTGCAGTTCCAGGCGCAGGGAGTTCGTCTGCGACCACAGTGCGGCCTTGGACGCGCTGTAGGAGCCGCCGAGGGCCAGCCAGGAGAGCACGGAGTGCACGTTGAGGATGTGTCCGCCGCCGTTGCGCTCGATGACCGGCACGAAGGCCCGGGTGACCAGCAGGGGGCCGTAGAAGTTGGTCTCGAACTCCCGGCGCACGTCCTCGACCGGGGAGTCCAGGAAGGACGCGCCGACCGAGGCGCCGGCGTTGTTGATCAGTACGGTGACGTCCTTCGCCTGCGCGGCGGCCGCGGCCACGGCCGCGGGGTCGGTGACCTCCAGAGCCACCGGGACGGCGTCGGGGTGCGTTACGGTGCGCGGGTCGCGGGCCGTGGCGTAGACCTTGCCGGCGCCGCGGGCGTACAGCTCCTCCACCAGGGCCTTGCCTATGCCGCGGCTGCCGCCGGTGACGAGGACGTTCGCGCCCTTGAGAGCGGTCATGACTGCCTCCACAGAGTGAGAAACCGATCGGTTTCCACAACAGTAAACCGATCGGTTTCCCGGCGCAAGTCCCGGGAGACGAAAGGAGGCGACAAGTCGGCGGTTCAAGGCGCATGGCGAAGTGCTCCGCCTCCGGCTCCTGCACCGCACGGCCGCCACGGTTTTCGACCGGGGCACGGCCGCGCCGAGCCTGCGACAGCTCGCGGCGGACGCGAAGACCTCCACGGCGGCGGTCTACTTGCTGTTCGGCAGTAAGGCAGGTCTGCTCGGCAGCCTGTATCAGGAGGCCGTACGCCTCTGCGTCGAGCGCCTGGGCGCGGTCCGCCCGACGGGCGACCCTGCCGGGGATGCGATCCGTATCGGGCTGGCCTATCGGGAGTGCGCCGTGGTCAACCCGCACCTCTACGCGATCCTCTTCTCCGACCGCGATGCCCAGTGCCCGTCCGACGCGGAGCGGCCGCGTGAGGTCGTCGAGACGTACCGGCCCTCGTCGACGCGATGCGCCGCGGGCGGCGGGCAGCGGGCCGGGCGGTTCGGTTCCGCGTCCGACGCCGAGGTCATCGCGCTGTCGGTCTGGGGAACGGCCCACGGCCTGGTCTCCCTGGTGCTGTCCGGGGACGAGCCGCCGGGGCCGGCGGTCGCCGACTGCAGGCCGTGCCGCGCCGCGAGTGGGCTGACGGGGGCGGGGACGGGCTCTGCGGCGGCGGAGACAGTGGCACGACTCGGGCTCGCGTGCGGAAGCCGATCGGTTTGCGGTGTGGACTGTTCGGTTTCTCGCCGTGTGGGCGGGTGAGTGCCAACCCGAGTCGCAAACGGTGCGGATGACTGTCGCGCGAGACGCCGCGTAGGTCACCGAGACTGGCTGGTGCGACGTGACGGACTGCAGCGCATCCCCGTCACCGTCGAGACCGAGCCCGAGGAGGCGGCGGTCCCGGCGTGGCGAATCTCCGCACGTCCCCGGGGCAGGGCGCTTCTCGGATGGCCCCGTACGGCACCCCATCCTGGAAACCGATCGGTTTTCATTCCGTCGGAATCGAGTTAACCTCGCAGCATGACCACCGAAACGAAATCAGGCCCGAGGGAGCGGCTGCTGGAGGCAGCGGCCACACTCACCTACCGAGACGGCGTCGGCATCGGCGTCGAGGCCCTGTGCAAGGCGGCAGGGGTGTCCAAGCGCTCGATGTACCAGCTGTTCGCGAGCAAGGACGAACTGCTCGCGGCAAGCCTGGAGCGGCGCACTGCCGCCTACGTGGCGGCCCTGCTGCCCGCGGCGGATGACGATCGTTCCCCCCGAGAGCGGATCCTGCATGTCTTCGCGCAGGTGGAATCGCAGTCCGGTGGGCCCGATTTCTACGGCTGCCCCTACCTGGACGCGCAGATCGAGCTCAAGGACCAGAACCATCCCGCGAGCCGGGTCGCCCGGCAGGTCAAGGAGAGCTTGACCGCCTTCTTCCGTGGCGAGGCGGAGCGGGGCGGGGCGAGCGATCCCGGTCTGCTGGCCCGGCAGCTCAGCCTGGTCTTCGACGGCGCCAGCGCCCGCGCGGGCATCGGGGCGGACACGCTGACCGGGCTCGTCGCGCCCACGGTGATCACCCTGCTCGACGCGGCGGGCGCGCGCTGACGCATCGCCCCTCCAAGGTGTGCCCCTGTCGCCGGCCCAAGGCGATCGTCGCGGCGGCGACCGACGCCAGGCCGAAGCTGCGCTACACCGCGGGCCCCATGGCCGGACGCGTCAGCACCCTGCGCCGTTTCGTGCCCGCCGGGGCCTTCGACAAGTAGATCCGCAAGATCAACCGCCTGGCCGGATGACGAGCGGATTCACGCGGAGACGGCCCCTCGCCGCGACGGCCGTCGCCCGTCCGTCCCACCTGCCGCATCGCTGACCCACCCCCAACCGGACCGGGGTCGTAGCGCCACACGGATCCGCAGTGCGGCAAGTGGCCCGTCTCGCCGCGCAGGCCCTCGACCAGTGCGGTGGCCGACTCCAGGGTGAAGCAGAGCAAGTCGATCACGGCGTCGGGAGCCGGCCCGGCCACCGTGCGGCCGAAGATGCCTGCCGCGTCCTCGCGCTGCCGGTCGGCCACGACCTGACGCACCCGTCGCCATTCGGGAGCATCGGTGTAGGCGGTGCTGCTGCCCCGGCTGATGTCGATCACTACGGTGTCGGCCCGGACGCTGTGCCGCCGGCCGGGCCGCGCCGGATGAGGCCGCCATCCCGCCTGCGCGCGACCGCCGGTCGGCGGTCTGGTCACTTGTCGGTGATGAACGGGGCGCGGCCGATCTGGGTGGAGTCGGAGACCTGCTGGAGGTAGTACGCGGCGGCGTTGGCCCGTGACAGGCGGATGCCGCCCCTGTCGCCGACGGCACGGACGTTGAGGGAGGCGGTCCTCGGGCCGTTGGACAGCATGGGGAAGCGGACGATGGTCCACTTCAGCCCGGACTCGCGCACGATCCGGCCGATGGCCACGATGGATTCGTAGGCCACGGGTTGGAATTTCCTTACGGCCGTGACCATGAGGCCGATCTTGGCTTCCTTGCCGTCTGCCGGGTCGGTGATGCTCGGCGTACCCATCGCCACCAGACGCTCGACACCGTGCTCGCGCATGGCCGCGACGATGTGGTGGTAGCCGGTGATGAGTACGGGGACGTCCGCCTTCTTGAGGGTCGGGCCGAGCATGCTCAGCACGGCGTCACTGCCGCGTATGGCCTGGGAGATGCTCCGGGGGTCGTCGAGTTGTCCTTGGACGGCGGTGAGCCGCTCGTGCGTGGGCAGCTTCGAGGGTGTGCGGGCGTAGGCGACCACGTCATGGCCCTCGGCCAGGGCCTGGTCGAGCAGCAGCAGGCCTGTGGGGCTGGTGCCGCCGAAGACAGTGATACGCATGAGATCCAATCCCTGGATTATTTGGACGACTTGATACGGATTGATGTGGCTTGAGGCCCATTTGGGTAACTTGAGAAGACTTGAGGTGAGTTGCTGCGCCCTTGGGTGAGTGTCAGGGCATGAGGGACGTCGGGGTGCGGGTGTGGGTGTGGGTGCTGCGGTGCAGGCGCTGCGTTACGCGGGGGACGTCAGTGGCGCTCGGGAACTGCGCAGTCGTCGGGGCCGCAGGCTGGGGTCGAGCCGGGCGTGGGGGGCGGCGGGAGGGTGTCGTTCCAGGCTGTGCGCAGTAGTTCGAGCAGCGTGTCGCTGTCCTGGGCTCCGGGAACGCCGTAGCGGTCGTCGATGACGATGAACGGGGCCCCACGCGCGCCCATGCGGCGTGCCAGTCGGGCGTCGTGCTGGACCTGCTGCCGGTAGTGGCGCTCGTCGAGGACGCGACGGGTCTCGCCGCGGTCCAGGCCCACATCGCCCGCCAGATTCACGAGGTCCTCCAGAGCGAAGACCGGATCTCCATGGCCGAAGTAGGCGCGGAAGATCGCGTGCCATGCCTCGCGGTTCCTGCCCCGAGCTGTGGCGTGGGCGAGGAACTCGTGCGCCAGGTCGGTGTTGCCGACCTCGTTGTCCAGCACCCGGTAGGGGCTCAGGCCCTCGCTCCGCGCGAGCGCCTCGATCCGCCTGGCAGACCTCTCCGCGTGGTCCGCGTCGAGGTCGTGCCGACGTAGCAGCGCCTCGCGGACGGGGAAGGTGTGCCCCTCGGGGAAGCCGCTGCTCAGCGGGAACGAGTGGTGGACCACCTCCACCTGGTCGCCGTGCTCGAATCGCTCGACGGCTCGCTCCACCCGGTGCTTCCCCAGACCGCACCAGGGGCAGGTCACCTCGGACCACACGTCCAGCTTCATCGCCCGCGCCTCCGTCCAATTCCTACGTGTTGTGCGTAACGCCATGGTGGACCAGTATGGGAGTCCCTACAAAAGGCACATCGGTGTGCGTGCCGGAGAGGAATGTGTGCCATGGGCACGGCAGGCGAGACGGATACGACGAGGGCTGCGGCGATCGGACCGTGTGCGGCCATTCCCGCCGATCAGATGGTGTTCATCCGGCAGATCCTGGACCGTGTCGGCGACAAGTGGAGCCTGCTGCTGATCGCGGTCCTGGAGACGGGCCCGCTGCGCTACACCGAACTTCAGAGGCGGGTCCCGGGTATCTCCCAGCGCATGCTCAGCCTCACGCTGCGCCAGCTGCACGAGGACGGCCTCGTCACCCGCACCGCATACGCCGAGGTGCCGCCGCGTGTCGAGTACACCCTCACCCCACTCGGGCGTGGCCTCCATGAGATCGTCACGTCGCTGATCGGCTGGGCCGCCGATCACCACGACGAGATCCGGTTCAACCGCGACCGAGCCGCAGCCACCGGCTCCTGACGCCGGAACCGGCCCGACCCCCTCCGCCCCTCGGCCCTGGTCCCGGACTAGGCCGACGAGCGAGCAGGTGAGCGCGCTCGCCGACCAGGGCTTTCGTGCGGTCGCCCCCGATGCCCGTGGCTTGTGGCTTTTCGCCCGGCGTGCGCCCGATGTATGCCAACGCCTACGGGGGTGAGTGAATTGGTCGGGGTCGTACTGACGATCGCGGACGCGCTCGCCCGGAACCGCTTCGACCTCGTCGGGCGCGACTGGGGCGGTGCCGTCGCCTGGTAACGGCATGTTCCCGAGAGCTGACGCAATCCTGACGGGGGCTTTGCCGCATCCATCTTGTTCCTGCGACTTATGTGCAGAAGTCTGGGGAAGCGGCTGAAAACAGCCGCTCACCGCGCGTGTTCGCCGCGCCGAGAGTGAGGCTCACGCCCCCATGCCGACCGCTCCCGATTCCTCCGCCCGTCCGGACGCCCCAGTCGGTGGGCACGGACACTCGTGGCACCGCCTCCGTGCGTCGATGACCCGCAAGGAGTGGGCAAGCCTGGGCGGGATGGCGGCGTTCATCCTGGCCCTGCACGTCATCGGCTGGTTCACGCTGGTCGCCGTCGTCGCCCCGCACCACTACAGCCTGGGCACCAAGACGTTCGGTATCGGTATCGGTGTCACCGCCTACACGCTCGGCATGCGGCACGCCTTCGACGCCGACCACATCGCGGCCATCGACAACACCACCCGCAAGCTGATGAACGACGGGCAGCGCCCCCTGTCCGTCGGGTTCTGGTTCTCCCTCGGACACTCCACCATCGTCTTCGCCCTCGCCTTCCTGCTCTCTCTCGGCGTCAAGGCCCTGTCCGGACCGGTCGAGAGCGACGACTCCACCCTGCACGGCGTCACCGGGTGGATCGGGACGACGGTCTCCGGGGCCTTCCTCTACGTCATCGCGGTCATCAACCTGGTGATCATGGCCGGGATCTGGAAGGTCTTCCGGCAGATGCGCTCCGGCCACTTCGACGAGGCCGCGCTGGAGGAGCAGCTGAACAACCGGGGCTTCATGAACCGCCTCCTGGGCCGCGTGATGAAGTCGATCACCAGGCCCTGGCAGATGTACCCGCTCGGTGCCCTGTTCGGCCTCGGCTTCGACACGGCCACGGAGATCGCCCTGCTGGTGCTGGCCGGGTCGGGGGCTGCTTCCGGCCTGCCCTGGTACGCGATCCTGTGTCTGCCGATCCTGTTCGCGGCCGGCATGTCACTGCTGGACACGATCGACGGCACCTTCATGAACTTCGCCTACGGCTGGGCCTCTTCCAGGCCGGTCCGCAAGGTCTACTACAACCTCACCATCACCGGCCTGTCCGTCGCCGTCGCCCTCCTCATCGGCACGGTCGAACTGCTGGGCCTGCTCGCGCAGGAGGCGGGGCTGCACGGCCCGTTCTGGGACCGGGTCTCCGGCCTGGACCTCAACATCATCGGATATGTCGTCGTCGGGCTGTTCTTCGCGACCTGGGTGATCGCCCTGCTGGTGTGGAAGGTCGGCAGGATCGAGGAGAAGTGGACCTCAGGGCTGAGTCGCACACCCACCTCCGCGGAGTAGGAGCCTTCGGGGCTCGCGGCGGACGGCTTCCCACCGCTCCAGTCGGCGCAGCCCGCGCACCGGCCGTACACCAGCGGCGATCGGGTGGAGTCCGGCCGTAGCCCGGCATTCCGGCCGCTGGCCGCTCGTGTCATGCCCCGTCGGCAGTGAAAGCGACATGACAGCGAGACGTCCTCCGGGTCCGCCACGCAACTGTGGTCCTAGGACCTATGCCTGATCGGCAATCAGTCGTAAATGCTGTTAGCGTGCACCTGCACACAAGTGGCAATTACGTGTCGGAGGACGTTGGACATGGCGGTTTACACGCTCCCGGAGCTTCCCTACGACTACGCGGCACTCGAACCGGTCATCAACCCGCAGATCGTCGAGCTGCACCACGACAAGCACCACGCGGCGTACGTCAAGGGCGCGAACGACACCTTGGAGCAGCTGGCGGAGGCGCGGGACAAGGAGCAGTGGGGCTCGATCAACGGCCTGGAGAAGAACCTGGCCTTCCACCTCTCCGGGCACATCCTGCACTCCATCTACTGGCACAACATGACCGGCGACGGCGGTGGCGAGCCCCTGGCCGCGGACGGCGTGGGCGAGTTGGCCGACGCCATCACCGGGTCCTTCGGCTCGTTCGCGGGCTTCAAGGCCCAGCTGACCAAGGCGTCCGCGACCACCCAGGGCTCCGGCTGGGGCGTACTGGCGTACGAGCCGCTGAGCGGTCGCCTGATCGTGGAGCAGGTCTACGACCACCAGGGCAACGTCGGCCAGGGCTCCACCCCGATCCTCGTCTTCGACGCCTGGGAGCACGCCTTCTACCTGCAGTACAAGAACCAGAAGGTCGACTTCATCGACGCCATGTGGGCCGTCGTCAACTGGCAGGACGTGGCCAGGCGCTACGCCGCCGCCAAGGAGCGCGGCGACAGCCTGCTGCTCACCCCCTGAGCGCTGACGCCGTGACCGTGACGGCGTCCGCACCGACGTCCTGCTCGTGATCGTCTTCTCAACCTTCACCGGGCAGGCGGCAAGGCGAAGGGCCCTCGCAAGGACGTGACTTGCGAGGGCCTTTCTCCATCCGCTCAACGCGCCGTCCGGGGTCCGGCCCTGCTCTGCAGGCCCCGGGGCGGGCCGGCTTCGCGGACGTATCCGTGGGCGGCGAGTTCACGGCCGACCTGCGGATGCGAGCGGGCCCCCGACGCGCCGCAGCAACAGCAACCCTGTGCCGTGCGCTGCGGATCGCCTTACCGACGACGGCGTGCTGCACCGGAACGCGAGCACCTCCGTCCCGTGTCTCGTGTGCCGTGTGCCGTGTGCCGTGTGCCGTGTGCCGTGTGCCGTGTGCCGTGTGCCGTGTGCCGTGTCCCAAGTCCCGTGACCGATCGCACGACCCGACGACGCGGCGATCTTGATAGCCTCGGGGAGCCAGTCGAGCCACATCCGAGGCCAGGGAATCCGGTGCGAATCCGGAACTGACGCGCAGCGGTGAGGGGGACGGGTGGGGCACGCATGCCACTGGGAGACCGGGAAGGCGCCCCGTCCGGACGAACCCGAGTCCGAAGACCTGCTGGCACCTCCGCACCCGTGTGCGGAGGGACGTCCGTAGGCCAGGCTCCGCGAACGAGCCCCGACCACCGAGGTACGCCCGTGCTCCGCACCGCCCTCCGTCCCGCTGCCTTCCTCCTTGCTCCCGCGCTACTGCTCACCGCCTGCGGCGGTTCCACAGGCGGCACCGAGGACACCAAGCCGTCCGTCGGCGCGGACTACCCGCGCACCATCGACAACTGCGGCCGGAAGGTCACCCTGAAGTCGGCTCCGCAGAGGGCCGTCTCGCTCAATCAGGGCACCACGGAGATCCTGCTCTCCCTCGGCCTCGCCGACCGCGTGGCAGGCACCGCCACCTGGACCGACCCGGTCATGAAGGGCCTGGACAAGGCCAACGCGTCCGTGCCCCGGCTCGCCGACAACGCGCCCTCCTTCGAGAAGGTCCTGGACGCCGAACCCGACTTCGTCACCGCCTCGTTCGTCTCCACCCTCGGCAAGGGCGGCGTCGCCACCCGCGATCAGTTCGAGAAACTGGGCGTGCCCACGTACGTCTCGCCCTCCGACTGCTCGGCCGGCAAGGACAACGACAGCGGTGGCGACGGATCGCGCAGCAAGCCCCTCACCCTGGACGCCGTCTACGGCGAGATTCACGACCTGGCCCACGCGTTCGACGTCGACGCCCGCGGCGACAAGCTCGTCGCCGAGTCGAAGGAGCGGGTGCGCAAGGCGACCGAAGGGCTGGACGCCTCCGGCGTCTCGCTCATGTACTGGTTCGCCAACTCGCAGTCGCCCTACCTCGCCGGCTGCTGCGGTGCACCCGGCGCCATCACCCGGGCCGTCGGCGCGAAGAACGCCTTCGCCGACACCCATGACGAGTGGCCCCAGATCGGCTGGGAGACCGTTGCCGACCGTGACCCCGACGTCATCGTGATCGGCGACCTCACCCGCAGGCAGCAGACCGCCGAGACCGCCCAGGCCAAGATCCGCTTCCTGGAGACCAACCCCGCCACTCGTCACCTGACCGCCGTCAAGAAGAAGCGGTACGTCCTGCTCAGCGGGCAGGCGATGAACCCCTCCATCCGCACCGTCGAAGGGATCGAGAAGGTCGCCGCCGGCCTGCGCGACTTCGGGCTCGTCAAGTGAGCCCGCGCGCACTGCTGTTGACCGGCGGCGGCTGCGCCGCGCTGCTCGCGTCGGTCGCCGTCGCGGTGACGATCGGCCCCGCCGACATCTCGGCCGGTGACGTCTGGGCCTCCGTTGCCGCCCATCTCGGCCTCGGCGAAGGCACCTTGGCGCCGCTGCGGGACGGCATCGTGTGGAACCTGCGCATGCCCCGCACCCTGCTCGCCGCGGTGTGCGGGGCCGGACTCGCGGTCTGCGGGGCGGTCATGCAGTCCCTGCTGCGCAACCCTCTCGCCGACCCGTTCGTCCTCGGCGTCTCCTCCGGCTCCTCCACCGGAGCGGTCGCCGTCGTCGTCCTGGGCGTGGGCGGGGGAGTGGTGTCCCTGTCGGCGGGGGCGTTCCTCGGCGCGCTGCTCTCCTTCGCCCTGGTGTTGCTGCTCAGCCACACCCTCGGCGGCAGCACCGACCGCGTCGTCCTGTCCGGGGTCGCCGTCATGCAACTCTTCTCCGCCCTGACCTCGTTCATCGTCCTGACCTCCGCCGACGCCGAGACCACCCGTGGCGTGCTCTTCTGGCTGCTCGGTTCGCTCACCGGCGCCGACTGGGGCCAGGTGGTGCTCTGCGCGGTCGTCCTGGCCGTGGTCCTGCTGGTCTGCCTCGCGTACGCCCGCACCCTGGACGCGTTCGCGTTCGGTGAGGAGGCCGCGGCATCGCTGGGCGTCCACGTGGCCCGTACCCGGCTGATCCTGCTCTGCGCCACCGCGCTGCTCACCGCCGCACTGGTCAGCTGCGCCGGAGCGATCGGGTTCGTCGGCCTGGTCCTGCCCCATGCCACCCGCGCTCTCACCGGGGCCGGCCATGCCCGTCTGCTGCCGGTCACGGCGCTGACCGGAGCCGTCTTCCTGGTGTGGGTGGACACCCTCGCCCGCACCGTCCTCGACCCCCAGGAGGTCCCGGTGGGCGTACTGACGTCCCTCATCGGGGTACCGGCGTTCGTGGCCGTGCTCTGTCGCGGACGGAGAAGGACATGACCAGCCTGCACGCGAACCGGGTCGTGCGGCGCATCGGCGACAAGGTCGTCGTCGACGGCGTCACCCTCGCCCTCCGCCCCGGTGAGACCGTCGGTCTGCTCGGCCCCAACGGTTCGGGAAAGTCGACGCTGCTCAGGCTGCTGGCCGGGGTTCTCGCGCCGACCGGCGGAGTCGTCACCCTGGACGGGCGTCCGCTCACCGAGGTCCGCCGCCGTGCCATCGCCCGCCGCGTCGCCACCGTCGAACAACACGCCCACACCCAGACCGAACTGACCGTCCGCGAGGTCGTCGCCCTCGGCCGCATCCCGCACCGTCGCGCCTGGACACCGCCCACGGCGGCCGACGCGGAGGCCGTCACCGAGGCCCTGGCACGCACCGGACTGGCCGACCGGTCCGACCAGTCCTGGCACACCCTGTCCGGCGGCGAGCGCCAGCGCACCCAGATCGCCCGCGCCCTCGCGCAGAAGCCCCGCGAACTCCTGCTCGACGAACCGACCAACCACCTCGACATCCAGCACCAACTCGATCTGCTGGACCTCGTCGCCGATCTGCCGGTCACCACCGTGATCGCCCTGCACGACCTCAACCTCGCCGCGATGTACTGCGACCGCCTGCTCGTCCTGCGCGACGGCCGCGCCGTCACGCAGGGCACTCCGACCGAGGTCCTGACTCCGAGCCTCATCGAACAGGTCTACGGAGTCCGCGCCGAGGTCACCCATGCCCCCGGCCACCCCGCGATCCGCTTCCTCCGCCCCACGGCCCAGGACGGATCCGCCCGCGAGAGGAGCACGACGAGCGATGCCTCGACAGCGATCTGAAGCAGCACAAAGGAAACACAGCCGGGCCGAACCGGCGCCGTGCCGCATCGTGGTCTGCCGGGACTGCTGCTGCGGAACCCCGAAAGTCACCGGAGTCGATCACACCCGGCAGGTCGAGCGGCTGTCCGAGAACGCCCCCGTGCGTGTCGCGGCCTGCCTCGACGTCTGCGAGCACGCGAACGTCATCGTCGTCCAGCCCTCGTCCGCCGCACGCGCGGCAGGCGCCCGCCCGGTCTGGCTCGGCCTCGTCAACGACTCCGACGCCACCGAGGACATCGCCGCCTGGGTACAGGCCGGCGGCCCCGGTGTCGCTCCCTGCCCCGACATCCTCGACCTGTACGTCTTCACCCCTCCCCGGAGGGCGCGGCGCGATGACGATCGCTGAAGCCCCCGCCGCGACCCGCCGGTCACGCCGCATCGACGCCACAGCACTCGCACAGCACTCGCGGCGCACCCCGGCCTCCCCGGAGGCGCCCACCGGCAATTCGGTTGCCCAGAGGCCGTAGTGCGGGGATAGGTTCGCGGGCGTGGATGCAATGGACCTGCTCAAGCGATCCGGCGGTCCCGTGACCCGGAGCCGCATCAGCCATGACCTGGCGCAACTCGGCCTCGGCGACGGCGATCTCGTGATGTTCCATACCCGCATGTCCGCCATCGGCTACGTGGCCGGCGGAACGGAGACGGTCATCGAGGCCCTGCGTGATGTGGTGGGATCGCAAGGGACCTTGATGGTGACCTGCGGCTGGAACGACGCGCCGCCGTACGACGTCGTGACCTGGCCGCAGGCCTGGCAGGATGCCCTGCGCGAGGAACACCCCGCCTACGACCCGGACTTCAGCGAAGCCGATCACAGCAACGGCCGGCTCCCCGAAGCGCTGCGCCGCCGGCCCGGAGCGATCCGCAGCCGCCACCCGGATGTCAGCTTCGCGGCCCTGGGGTCCGCGGCAGCCGCCCTGATGGCCGACCATCCCTGGGACGACCCCCACGGCCCCGGCAGCCCCCTGGCGGGATTGACCGCCGGTGGCGGCCGGGTGCTCCTGCTGGGAGCACCCCTGGACACCATGACGCTCCTGCACCACGCCGAGGCCCTCGCCGACGCCCCCGGCAAGCGGTTCGTGGACTACGAGCAGCCCATCCTCGTGGACGGCCGCCGGGTCTGGCGCCGCTTCCACGACATCGACTCGGAAGAAGGCGCCTTCGACTACTCCTCTGCGGTGGCCGAAGGACGGGAGCCGTTCGAAGTCATCGTCCAGGAGATGCTCGCTGCGGGAATCGGTCGGCAAGGCAGGGTCGGCGCGGCCGAGAGCCATCTGTTCGAGGCCGCGGAGGTCGTCGACTTCGCCACCACCTGGATCGAGGACAGACTGAGCAAGTAGAGGTGTGGCCGACTTCGTGGTCGTGTCGGTTCCCCGTGTTCGTGTCGGTTCCCCGTGTTCGGTCGGTTCCCCGGCGATCCAGTGTGCAGCGACGAGAGGAAGTCTTCCCGTGGTCACCTTCAGGACGAAAGGCGGCTCGGTGCAAGGCTTTCGGGCCTCTGCCGGTGTCGTCGCCGTCCTGGGCATCCCCTATGCCGCCCCGCCGTTCGGAGCGGGCCGGTTCCGGGAACCTCTTCCGGCGCCGACGTGGGCCGGTGTGCGGGCGTGCACGGAGTACGGCCCGATCGCCCCGCAGTCGGCACAGCTGCCCGGGGCGCCCCCGTGGTCGCCCGACGAGGAGGAGATCCTCACCGTCAACATCTGGACGCCGGCACCCGAGGGCGGCCACCTGCCCGTCCTGGTCTGGATCCACGGCGGCGCCTACACCATCGGATCCTCGGCCCAACCCGACTTCGACGGCACGGCGCTGGCCCGCGCCGGTCTGGTCGTGGTCACCCTCAACTACCGGCTCGGCTTCGAGGGCTTCGGCCATGTCCCCCGAGCCGAAGGACCGGTCCACCCGGACAACCGGGGACTGCTCGACCAGGTCGCGGCCCTGCGCTGGGTACACGAGAACATCGCCGCCTTCGGTGGCGACCCGGGCAACGTCACGGTCGCCGGCCAGTCCTCAGGGGCCGCCTCGGTCGCCTGCCTGATGGTGATGGATCGTGCCCGGGGGCTGTTCCACCGTGCCATCGCCCACAGCGCCGCCAGTCCCTGCTACACACGCGAGATCGCTGCCGCGACCACCCGTGAGGTCGCCGCGGCGGCGGGCTGTCCCGCGACGGCCGAGGGCCTGACGTCCGCGACCGCGCAGGCGCTTGTCGCCGCCTCCGACAGGGTGGTCGACGACTACCGTCGCGACCCCGGCTCCGGATCCCGCCACTACGACCCCGTGCTCTACGCGCCCGTCCTCGACGGCGACGTCCTGCCCACCGACCCCCTCACCGGGATGGCAAACGGTGCGGCCCGGGGAGTGGACCTGCTGGTCTGCCACACCACGGAGGAGTACTGGCTGCTCGACGCCGTCGGCAGCAGCGCGAAGGTCACCACCGATGCTCAGCTCGCGCGATTCGCCGCGGACTTCGGCCTGCCCGACGGCCTGGTGGCCGGCTATCGCGCCGCGTTGCCCCAGGCCCCGGTGCTCGACATCTACCTCAGCGTCTTCGGCGACCTGCTGTTCGGCGAGTACAGCAACCGACTCGCAGAGCAGCATGCCCGAGCGGGCGGCCGGGCGTTCCTGTCGCGTTTCGACCGTCGTCGTGCCGCGCCACCCGACGCGGTGGTGCGGGCGTGGCACTGCGCGGACATCCCCTTCGCCTTCGGCAACCTCGACGGTGACAGCGTGTCCTTCCTCATCGGCGGGACACCCACTTCCGCAGACCATGGACTTTCACGCCGCATGGTGCGCGCGTGGGCCGATTTCGCCGCCACCGGGAATCCTGGCTGGCCATCCGTCGACAGCTCCACCCAGAACAGAGTCTGGAGCGCCGACGACACCCCCGCCGACGAGGGACCCGCCGCTGTCCGTGCCCTCTGGGCCAAGGCCGGCTTTCCACTCCTGTGCCCGTGACCTGGAAGCTCCTCGGCGCCGCGCGGAGACCGTAGATCTGTGGCTCCGTGCCCCGACGTACCACCTCTCCCACGTTGGCCGGAGTCCGACTTGCCTGACCGGAAAGTCGAAGATAACTTTCCCAGCAGGAAAGTGACGCGGGGAGTGGAGGGGCGGACGTGAGCACGCCGATGGATGCCGAACAGGCATGGAGAGACCTGCAGCGCATCCGCGTGCCGCAGGAGCGGGTGTACGACGAGGTCGAGCGGTCCGCCGCGAGCAGTTCGGGCACTCCTTGGGCCACGGCCGCGCTCATGTGGCTCTTCCTGGCGGGTCTGGGGTTCGACCTGCCCGGATGGGGCGTGGGTCTGGCCGCCGCCGCGTACGTGGCGCTGCTGAGCGCGCTGGCCGTGCTCCACAACCGCCGCAGCCGGGTGCGCCTGCACCACACCCGGTGCACCGGGCCGATGCTCGCCACCTTCGTCGCGGGGGCGGTGGTGACCGGTGGGACGGTCCTGCTGTCCGGTCGGCTGGTCGACGCGCTGGAACCGATGCCGGGCAGTCTGATCCAGGCCACGGTCTCGGCGACGGTGTTCGTGCTGTTCGTCGGGCCGACGAGCCGCTGGGCGGCCAGGTCGGCGCGGCGCCGCGGCGCACAGGTGGCAGAAACGGGAGCGGGCGGCGCGGGGGAGGACCGATGAGCACCCCCGCCGGCTTCGACGAACTGATCCACCCCGCCACCCGGCTGTCGGTGGTCGCGCTGCTCGCGGCCACCGAATGGGCGGACTTCGCGTTCGTCCGCGACAGCCTCTCGCTCAGCGACTCGGCGCTCTCCAAGCAGCTGCACACCCTGGAGGAGGCCGGATATCTGGAGCTCCACAAAGAGGGCGGCGGACGCAAACGGCGCACCAGGGTACGGCTGACGGACCGCGGACGCGGCGCCTTCGAGGGGCACGTCGCGGCGCTCCGGGCGATCGTCGAGGGCTCCGGTCCTCCCGCGTCGACCGGAGCACCGCTACCACCGCGACACCCCTCGGGGGCAGGACGATGACGCCGAAGCCCACTGCCGGCCAACCCGTCGTCCGCGCGCGCGGCGTGACGATGGCGTACGGCGACATCGACGTCCTCCACGGTGTCGACCTGGACATCCGACGCGGCGAGGTCTTCGCGCTTCTCGGGCCCAACGGCGCGGGGAAGACCACCACCGTCGAGATCCTGGAGGGCTTTCGACGCCGCTCCGCCGGCGAGGTGAGCGTCCTCGGTACGGACCCGGAGCACGGCGGCGACGCGTGGCGCGGCAGGATCGGACTGGTCCTGCAGTCCTGGCGCGACCACCGCCGCTGGCGGGTCGCCGAGCTGCTGACACACTTCGCCACGTACTACCCCGACCCGCGTGACCCGGCCGGGCTGCTGGCCCTGGTCGGCCTCACCGACCAGGCAGGCCAACGGGTGGACCGGCTGTCCGGTGGCCAGCGCCGACGGCTGGACGTCGCGCTCGGCATCGTCGGCCGCCCCGAACTCCTCTTCCTGGACGAGCCGACCACCGGTTTCGACCCTCAGGCGCGGCACGAGTTCCATGTCCTGGTCGAACGGCTGGCCCGCGACGACGGCGTCACCGTCCTGCTCACCACCCACGACCTGGTGGAGGCCGAGCGCCTGGCCGACCGGATCGCCATGCTGGTCGGCGGACGGATCCGAGCCTGCGGCACCCCCGCTGAACTGGCCCGGCGGGCCGCCGCCCGGGCCGAGGTCCGCTGGACGGCCGACGACGGAACGATGCGCCGCGAACGCACCGAGGACCCCTCACGGCTGGTCTGGGAACTCCACCGGCACGCGGACGGCCCGATCGCCGGCCTGGAGGTCCGCCGCCCGACGCTGGAGGACACCTACCTGCACATGGTGCACGGGGACTCCGGCGGCAGGGACAGGTACACGGACGAGGAGGCACGGTCAGCGTGAACAGGACAGCCATGACGAACAGTTGGCGTGCCGGGATCCAGCGCGGCGGCATCGAACTGCGCCACCTCCTGCGCAACGGCAAGGAGATGTCCGGCCACCTGACCAATGTGGTCGTCGCGCTGGCCGTCGCCGCCTGGCTCAGCGACGACGTACCCGGCACCCGTACACCGATGGCCCATCTGGTGCTGGCAGGCTTCGCCGCCTACCTGCTGTTCCAGATCGGACTGATCAACCTGCCCCAGATACTCGTGACCGAGCGGGAGGAGGGTGCCCTGCTGCGGCTGCGCGCCACGCCCGGCGGGATACCGGCCTACCTCGTTGCCAAGTGTGTGCTGGTGGTCGTCGTGGCGGTCGGCACCCTGGCCCTGCTCCTGGCGGCCGCGGCGCTGCTGGTGGACGGGCCGCTGCCCCGGGGGCCCGGCGACTGGCTGACACTGCTGTGGGTCACCACGCTCGGGCTGCTCGCCGTCGTACCACTGGGCGCGGCCATCGGCGCCGTACTGCCCAACCCGCGCGAGGCGCTGGCGTTGATCATGCTGCCGACGATGGGGCTCCTCCTCATCTCCGGAACGGTGTTCCCGATCACCTCGCTGCCCGTGCCGGTCCAGCATGTCGCCGCCGTCTTTCCGCTCAAGTGGACGGCGCAGGGCCTGCGTTCGGCGCTGCTCCCCGACGCGGCACGGTCCGCCGAAGCGGCCGGCTCCTGGGAACTGCCCATGGTGGCCCTGGTGTTGACAGCCTGGGCGCTGCTCGGCTTCCTTCTCGCGGTACCCCTCCTGCGGCGCGCCGCCCGGCGCGAGTCCGGCTCCCGCCTGTCCGCGCGCCACCACAAGGCGGCACAGAGCGGCGCGCTGTCCGCATAGGCGAGCCGCGCAAGAGGGCAGCGCGTCCAGCAGGCGCTCGCCGCCCACACGTCGGCCGGGGGTCCGCGCCCCGCCTCCTCAGGACGCATCCGGTGCAGCCGTGGGCCGCGCGGGGATCCGGCGATGGATGTCCTCCACAGAGTGCGCGGGTTCGGCCGAGGCCAGCTGTGGCGTCGTGAACCCGTCGAACATCTCGTGCTGGAAGACCTCGCTCATGCGGCGCGTCGACTGGGTGGTCGAGCCCCCGACCGGTGCCTCGTAGTGACGCCACGGCGTTCCGTACAACCCCGCTGACCGCTGCTCTCCGCCTTGACGGCGGCCTTCGGCCGATCATGTGCTCCCCTCGAGGAACGCACCCGATCAGCCCGAAGGCCGCCTGGGCTGTGGCTCGGACCGGCCGTGCCCGTGGCTCGCACGGGCCACTGACGTCGGGGTTTCTCAGCCGCCCACGACAGGCTTGGATCCGATGGCCGCGCAGGCCGCCTCGTCCGTGGGATGCCCGTCCGCCGGGTAGATCACCGGAGCGCCGAGGGCGCCCGGGGCGCCGGTGTCCGAGGACTCGCCGTTGTCGGGCTGCGCATTCGGGTGGTAGCAGGCCACGAACCGGGTCGGCTTGGCGGTGTCCGGTCCCGTGCCGGCTGCGGACTCGCCCCACATCCGCTTCCAGGCTGCCGCGCAGGAACGGGCGGCGTCCCGCGGATCGAACTCGGTCTTCAGCGGCAGCTGGCTCAGGTCCGCCTCGGCCGACAGGGTGCGGGCGCACATGACGTTGCGCCCTTTCTCGTCCCACGGCCCGAGAGTGGCGACGGCCGTGGCCGTGGCACCTGCCAGGAGCGCGGCCGTGGCGGCGCCCACCAGGATCAGGCGCCGACGCCTCGGCACACCGACCGGGGCGGGCGGCTGTTCGGTACGCCGCAGGATGTCCCGCAGTACGGCCTGGCCGTCGGCGGACGTCGCCCACTCCTCGACGTCAGGTCGCAGCGCGCGGATGGCACCGAGGTCGGGCGCCTGGCTCTGCTTGGTGGTGGCCGTCTGCTTCATGCTGACTCCTGCTCGGCGAAGCTGGGGTGGGGGCGGGGGTGAGCGACCTGGACCGGTTCTGCCCGGCCCGCGCGGGTCAGCGCCGCCCTGAAGCGCTTGCGGGCCCGGTGCAGGCGCACCGCGAAGGCGGTGGTGCTGCAGCCCATGACCACGGCCGCCTGTCTGGCCGTCAGGCCGTACCAGGCGCTCAGCAACAGGGTCTCCCGGTCCTGCTCGGACAGCGCCGACAGCGCGGCGGCGACCTCGGTACGCGTACCGAGGTCGTCACCGATCTCCGCCGCCCCTGCCCGGTCGGCCATGGCCGCCATGCGCTCGGACAGTGCCCGGTGGCGTTGATCGGAGCGCACACGGTTGGCGAGCAGCCGTCGTGCCGAGGCGAGCAACCACGGCAGGGCGTCGTCGGGCACGGAGTCGGACTTGCGCCAGGCCAGTACGAAGGTCTCCGACAGGATGTCCTGCGCCGTCTCCCGGTCCGTGCGGTGCAGGAGATACGCGCGGACCCGGTCGGCATGAGCCGTGTAGAGGGCTTCCAGTGCCCTGTGCCCGTCGGGGTCCGCGTGCTCATCGGCGGTATCTCGTCGTCGTGTCACAACACCTCCATGGTTCCGGTCGCGACAGCCAACAGGCCGTCAACCGGGAGATGTGCGGCAGGGCCGGATTCCTTACAACGTCCGCCATCGTCACCGAGGGCGGCCGCACGCGTACGACGCGGAACAGGCCTGTCCAGCCATCCGGGGGCGATCAGTCGACGGGTTCCAACCGGACACAGCACCGATCCGGGCGGCCGGGCGACAGACAGGTTGTATACCCGCGGTGCCCAGCCCGTGCAGGGCACCGCGCAGCAGATACAGGTTCATGCCGCACACCGTCTGGGTGTGCTCAGGGGCCAGGGCGTGGAAGGGGCAGTTGCCGAGGACGACGGCGCCTTCCTCCTGTCCCGGCTCGAAGCCGTACCGCTCGAACAGATCGAGGAGGCTCCCGCCGGCCGACTCTCCCAGCTGCGTGCCGAGTTCCTCGGCCTTGCGGTGCAGCACCTCCCACACCGGCTCGCCGGTCGCCGCGGATTCCTCGACGGACTGTGCGAGGAGTCGCCCGGCGAGCTCGTAGCGCCGGTCCGGCAGGCTGACCGCGATCTGTGTCGTCGACCGCCGGTAGAGCTTCGCCGGCCGGCCCGCACCCGGTCCGGCCCGCCCGCTGCGTCGCTCGTAGACGACGTCGAGCAGGGACTCGTCCGCCAGGCGGTCGAGGCGGAAGGCCGCGGTCGGCGCGCGTGGCGTGCGCTGCTCGCCGATCCCGGCTACCAGGCGCTCGTGATCCTGCGAGCCGCCTTCACGGTGGCGCCGATCCTGTTCGGACTGGACAAGTTCGCCAATCTGCTCGTGGACTGGCCGTCTACCTCGCGCCGTGGATCGACGACCTCGCTCCCGGCAGTGCCCAGGCGGCCATTGTACGCAGTGGGCATGATCGAGATCGTGGCGGGCATCGCCGTGGCCCTCGCCCCCGGTTCGGAGCCTGGCTGGTGAAACCGGCGCGAGCCACGCCGGGTGATCGCACGACTCGCCGAGACGCGGCGAGCGCCCCCGCCTGTCGGCGGGGGCGCTCGCGTACTCCGCTGCTACTTCACTGCGTGCGGCTGTTCTCCTGGTCACGCCTCCTTGGACCGTCAGGCGTGAGCGTGTCCGCGCCGGTGTCCGCGGTTCGTGAACAGCCGGTACAGCGCGAGGAGGATGACGGACCCGATGATGGCTGCGATCCAGGTGGACAGATCGAAGAAGCCGTCGATCGAGTCGACTCCGAAGATCACCTTGCCGAGGAAGCCTCCGAGAAGGCCTCCAGCGATACCGATGAGCATGGTGACGATGATTCCGCCCGGGTCTTTGCCCGGCATGAGCGCCTTGGCAATGGCCCCGGCGAGCAGACCGATAGCTATCCACGCGATGATGCTCATGGCAGCGACTCTCCCTTGCGTTCGATTCGCCAGACGTGTTTCCAAGGAACACGTCGCCAAACTGCGGTCAACGCCGAAGACTCGGACGCACCGCCTGGGAAGGGGCCGGAGAGCGGTCCATGGGCATGCCGAGCAGGCCGCGTCCACGGCGTTTGCGAAGCCCCGACAGCGAGGTGTCGTTCGAATGTGGGACGGCTGCGGCGGGGGTGCCGTCGATGCGGCTCCACCCGCGGTCGCTAGGCGATGCCGCCGTTGCTCATCAGCAGCTGACCGTTGATCCACTCGCCTTCTCCGGAGCACAGGAAGGCCACGAGGTGCGCGGT
Source organism: Streptomyces sp. NPDC002324 (assembly GCF_053593335.1). Lineage (NCBI taxonomy): Bacteria > Bacillati > Actinomycetota > Actinomycetes > Kitasatosporales > Streptomycetaceae > Streptomyces > Streptomyces sp. NPDC002324. The sequence continues at coordinate 139,720 of NZ_JBSFCF010000022.1, read as the reverse complement.
GTCCTGCGGAGTGCCCACACGGCCGAGCGGGGCGCTGCGGATGCAGTGATCCCGGATCTCCTCCGACATCCAGCCGGTGTCGACCGGTCCGGGGTTGATCGCGTTGGCGGTCACGCCCAGGTGGGCGAGTTCACGGGCGGCGGCCAGGGTGATGCGGTCCAGGGCTCCCTTGCTCGCCCCGTAGGGCAGGTTCCCGACGGTGTGATCACTGGTGAGGCTGATGATCCGGCCGGTACCCGGGGCGGAGGCGAAACGGCTCCCGAACTCGCGGATGAGCAGCCATGTGGCACGCGCGTTGACGGCGAAGTGGCGGTCGAAACTCTCGACCGTGGTGTCGAGGAGACCGGAGTCGACCGACTCGCAGTGGCACATGACCAGCGCGGTGACCTTGCCGAGGCGTTCTTCGACTTCGTCGAAGACGCGTGGCGGGGTGGACGGGTCGGCGAGATCCGCCTCGACGGCCGCGGTGGACGCGCCGTGCTGGGCCAGAGTGTGACGGATCGCTTGCGTCGCGCCGGGCTCCCTGCCCCAGGGCATGCGGTCGTCGTAGGGGGTCCAGTAGGTGAAGGCGATGTCCCAGCCCGACGCGGCCAACCTGCGAGCGATGCCGGCGCCGATGCCGACGGTGCGACCCACGCCGGTGACCAGAGCGATCGGGCGGGCGGCCGGAGTGTCCCCTCCGTGGGCGGGCTGATCCTGATCCTTGCTGATCGTCACGGTCCGAGATCGTCCACGACCCACACCGGAGCGTCAATCGCATTTCCCTGCGGCAACTAGCCTGCGGCGTAACCGTGGTGGGGTGCATGCCAGTCGGTCGTCAGCGACGCGCGAAGAAGTGCGACGTGCACCGCAGGACGATGCACCGCAGGACGATGTACCCACCGGTACGGCCGACGGCGTCGCCGTCGAAACCCGCTGAACCGTCGAGGCCGGTGCCCCGCGGTGTGCGATCAGGCGCCGCGCAGAGCGGTCTCCAGGTGGCGTCCCCAGCGCAGGGCGGCGGCCACGCACTCCTGGGTCCTCGGTTCCAGGCGTCGTCGCGGTCCGACGACCTGTACGGCGGCGACGACCTCGTCGGTGAAGTCGCGTACGGGTACGGCGACCGAGTACAGGCCCGGTTCGGCCTCCTCGTCGACGACGGAGTAGCCGCGCCGCCGGGTCAGCTCCAGCCGGCGCAGGAAGCGTCAAGGTCGGCGGGTGTGTGGGGGCCGTGGCGGACGAACTCGGTGCGGGCGAAGACCGCGGCCACCTCGTCGTCGTCGGCGTCGCTCAGCAGGGCCTGGCCACAGTCGCTGCAGTACGCCGGGCACCACACCGAGACAGCCGAGACAGAGGACGAGCACGCATGACACCGAACACGGCCACCACCGCCGTACCGCCGCGGTGGGCCCTGCACCGGGAACTGATGGGCAAGACGGTCCGCACCGACCTCACACACGCCTTCCACCCCGGTCAGCCGCACTTCCCCGCCTTCCCGGACGAGAAGCTCGAGATGCCCTTCGACATGTCCCGCGGCGACGGCTTCAACGTGCACCTCTACACGATCGTCGGCCAGTGGGGCACCCACGTCGACCCGCCCGTGCACTTCGTCGACGGTGCCCGGACCCTGGACGAGATCCCCGTCGACGAGATGATCCTCCCGCTCGTCGCCCTCGACATCAGCGACCGGGTCGCCGCCGACCCCGACGCCGTGCCGACCCTGGACGACGTCGCGGCCTGGGAAGCCCGCAACGGCCGCATCCCCCAGGGGGCGTTCGTCGCCCTGCGCACCGGCTGGGGCCACCGCTGGCCCGACCCGGCCGCCATGGCCAACAAGGACGAGGCGGGCGTCAGCCACTACCCCGGCTGGTCCGCCGAGGTCCTGCGGTACCTCTTCGAGGAAGCCGGCGTCACCGCGATCGGGCACGAGCAGACCGACACCGACCCCGGACCGGCCACCTCGGCCGGTGACTTCAGCCTGGAGAGCTACGTCCTCGAACGGGACCGCTGGCAGATCGAGTTGATGGCCGGCTTCGACCGGGTACCCGAGGCGGGTGCCCTGATCGTCGCCACCTGGCCCAAGCCGCAGGGCGGTTCGGGCTTCCCGGCCCGTGTCTTCGCCCTGCACCACGAGGGCTGACCCCAGACGTACCGGCACACGCGGCTCCGGTGGCCCCAGGCCACCGGAGCCTTCGGCCAGTCAGGAGACGGACAGCGCCATGGACGCCATCGACGAGCAGATCATCCTCGAACTCACCCACAACGCCCGGATCTCCCACGCCGAACTGGGCCAGCGCGTAAGGCTGTCCCGCAACGCCGTACGCCAGCGCGTGGAGCGTCTGGAACGGCAGGGACACATCGGCGGCTACACGATCGTGCGCCCGTCGCGCGGGCCGGACCGGTCGACGGTGGCCGCGCACGTCCTGGTCTACCGGGAGGACCGGATGCGCGACGGAGACGTCCTCGCCGCACTCAAGCGCATCCCCGAGGTGGTCTCCCGCGATGTCCTCAGCCGGTCGGTTCGACCTGCTGGTCAGTGTGGAGGCAGGCACCCTGGAACGCGTACAGGGAATCTGGGAGCAGATCGCCCAGATGCCCGGTGTACGGGACACGGTGACAGCGCTGGCGCTGTCCCGGGTCGTCAGCCGGCCGCCACGGCAGCCATGATCCGCAGCGCGGTCTCCCGCTCCAACAACCCGCGGTCGACGGCCACTTCGATCACATCGGTTCCAGTCAGCGACGCCTGCCGGGCCACCTCCGCGGCGACCTCGTGCCCGATGTGCGGAGCGGGCGCCGTCGCCGCGCCGACCACGTGGGCGGCCCCGCGCGCGAGGTGCTCCCGGTTGGCGGTCACACCGGCTCCCTGTTGAGGCAGACCACCTTCGGCTGGGTCATCTCCTCATAGGCGAAGCGCACACCCTCACGGCCCATGCTGCCGTACTTGAACCCGCCGAAGGGCATCGCGTCGAAGCGGTAGTCGGACGAGTCGTTCACCATCACACCGGAGGCCTCCAGCAGCCGGGCCGCGTCCATCGCCCGGTCCAGGGAGCCGGTGAACACACCCGCGTGCAGGCTGAAATCGACCTCGTTGGCCCGCTCCACGGCCTCCTCGAAGGAGTCGACGGCCTGGAGCACCACGACGGGCGCGAACGCCTCCTCCCGCCAGACCGAGGACGTGTCCGGCACGTCCTCCAGCACGGTCGGCGCGTACACGCTGCCGTTCCGCTCGTGTCCGCACAGCAGTCGCGCGCCCTCGGCGAGCGCGGCGGCGACCGTGGCCTCCGCCGCCATCGCGGCCCGCTCGTCGATCATCGGGCCGACGTCGGTGCCGCTGTCCACCGGATCCCCGGCGCGCAGCCGCCGGGTCCGCGCCACGAAGGCGTCCCGGAACGCCGCGTACACCTCGCGTTCGACGAGGACGCGCTGGGTGCTGATGCAGTTCTGCCCGGCCGCCCAGAACGCACCGGACACGCACGCCTCCACCGCCGCGTCCAGGGCGGCGTCGGCCAGCACGATCACCGGGGCGTTGCTGCCCAGATCCATCGCGAGCTTCTTCAGTCCCGCCTGGCGCGCGATGGCCTCACCGGTGCGGAAGCCGCCGGTGAAGGACACCATGCGCACGTCCGGCGCGGACACCAGGGCGGCGCCCAGCTCGGCGCCGCCGTTGACCACGGTCACCACGTCCTCCGGCAGTCCGGCCTCCACCAGCGTGTCGACCAGCCGCAGCGCGGACAGCGGGGTGAGCAGCGACGGTTTGAGCACGACCGCGTTGCCGCCGGCGATCGCCGGCCCGAGCTTGTGCGCGACCAGGTTGAGCGGGTCGTTGTACGGCGTGACCGCCGCGATGACGCCCAGCGGCTCGCGTGTGAACCAGCCCAGGCGCCCCTCCGAGCCCGCGTAGGCGTCGAACGGCACCACCTCGCCCGCGTTGCGGCGCGCCTCTGCGGCCGACAGACGCAGCGTGTTGACGGCACGGCCGGTCTCCTTGCGGGCCTGGACCACGGTCTTGCCCGCCTCGGCGACGATCAGCCGGGCGAACGGCTCGGCACGCTCCTCGATCAGCCGGGCCGCACCGTCGAGCACGGCCGCACGGGCGGCGCGGGAGAGCCCGCGGGCGGTCTTCCGCCCCGCGCGGGCCCGCCGCATGACCTCGTCCACGGCGTAGGCCGGGGTGAGACACACCGAGCCGATGGGCTCGCCGTTGAAGGGGTTGCGCACGGCTGCCATGCCGTCGCCGACCTGCTCGTGGGAGGCCGGACGGGGGCACAGGACGGTGGTGTCAGACACGGTGGGCCTCCGCGAGGATCTCGTTGCCGGCTCCCGGCACCGCACCCGAGGCGGTCCGCTCGTGGATGCCGATGACGTCGGACAGCAGGGCGTACGCCGTCTCGATGCGCCCCGCCCCCGGGCCGCCGACGGTGACGGTGCCCAGCGGACGGGTGTGGAAGGCGATGGCGTTGCCGGGGCCGGCTATGCCGGCGAGGGGGTGCTCGGCGGGCAGTGCGACCGGCGCGACCCGTGCGTCGACCGTGCCGTCCGGGCGCCGGGTGGCGGAGCCGACCAGCTTCCAGCGCAGTCCCTCGGCCGCCGCCCGGCGGACGTCGTCGGCGGTGAGGGCGGACAGACCGGTGCAGGGCACGTCCGCGCGCCGCAGGTCGGCGTCGAGCACCTCGTTCGCGAGGATCACGACCTTCAGCTGGACGTCGTGGCCCTCGATGTCGGCCGTCGGGTCGGCCTCGGCGTACCCCAGGGCCTGGGCCTCTGCGACGGCCTCGGTGAAGGACAGCCCCGACTCCAGGCGGCCCAGGACGTAGTTGGAGGTGCCGTTCATGATCCCTTCGAAGCCGTGCACGGACAGCCCGCCGAACATCCGGCGGGCGGTGCGCAGCACCGGGGTGCCCGACATCACGGTGCCCTCGAACTCGAAGCACACACCGTGGCGTCGTGCCAGGTGCTTCAGGGCCTGCCCGTGCAGGGCGACCGGACCCTTGTTGGTGGTGCACACGTGCTTGCCGGCCTCGACGGCCCACCGCACGTGCGACAGCGCGGGCTCCCCGTCCGTGGGGTTGGTGAAGGTGGCCTCGGCGACGATGTCGGCGGGCACCTCACGGATCACCCACTCGTTACGGGCCTCCGGGCTGCCACCATCCCACCCCGAGAAGTCCAGCTCACCGGGCGCCACGGCGAGCAGCCCCGCCAGGTCGATCCCGCCGCCGTCCGTCCGTACGAGCGAGCCGGCCCGCAGATCGGTGATGGCCACCACCCGCAGGGCGAAGCCGAGTTCGGCCTCCAGGGCGTCTCCGCGTTCGGCGATCAGCTCGGCGAGCGCGCGGTTCACCCCGCCGAATCCGATGAGCGCCAGGTCGTACCGGGTCATCCGGACCTCCTCCTTGTCTCCACCGGCGCCACCCGTCCGGCGGCGCGACCACGTACAGCGTCACGCTCCGCCAGGTCGGTCCGGCCATGCCGAACCGGCCGCTACGACCGCCGATGTGCTCCTTCGCATGTCACTCGTCCTGCGTGCGCGGCAGCGCCCGCGACCGAGGGCCGGGGATCACCGGCTCGCTATTGTGCCGAGGTGACGACGAACGGCCCCTCATCCGGACAGACGGGCCCGGGAGCGGCCTCCTCACTGCGGATGGCCCTGCGGATGGTCAACACCGTGCTGGACCGCGAAGCCTCCGGCCGGACCGGCTTCAACGTCAGCAGGCTCGCCGACGAGGTCGGAGTCGAGCGCAGCAAGGCATCACGTACCACCCAGGACCTGTGCGACAAGGGCTTCCTCGAACGCCGCGACGACTCGACACTGCGCGTCGGCAACGCCTTCTTCACCGCCGCCGCCTCCCTGCACCCGGGCCTGCTCCGGCGCAGTCGCCCGCTCCTGCGCCGTATCGCCGTAGAACACGGTGTCGGCGCGCGCCTCTCCGTCCGTGACGGTGTCCAGGTCCGGCTGCTGCGTGCCGAGTCCGCCGCGGCCTTCGCCCAGGAGTGGCAGGGCCGGGCGGGCCTCGTCACCCCGTGTTGGTGCACCGGCGCGGGCCGCGCCCTCCTCCTCGACTACACCGCCGATGAGATCTCCGCCCTGCTCGACGACTACGAGCTGATCGGCGTCGGCGGCCCCAACGCCGCCCATTCCGCCGCGGAACTCTCCGCCGCCAACGACCGCGACCGCCTGCGCGGCATCGTCGCGGCCCACGGCGAGTTCGAGCACGGCGTCACCGAGTACGCCGTACCCGTGCGGGATGCAGGCGGACACATCCGCGCCGCCGTGTCGGTCGTCGGCAGGCACCAGGACCTGCTCTCCCGCGAGCGGATGCTGCGCACGGCCCTCACCGCGGCGGCCGCCGCACTGGCCCCGCCCATCGACGACGACGCCACGAACCAGTAGGACGCACCCCCAGTCTTCTGCTCGACGATCGAGAGCAATTGCGTCTGGGTAAATTATCAAGTCAGATACTTGCATTTGATGTTAAGTGGGGGACTCCCTAACGTTCTCGGCATGAACCTCACCGTCCTCGCGGCCTCCGGCCAGACCGGAATCGCCCTCACTCGACAGGCACTTCGACGCGGTCACACCGTGACCGCCATCGCGCGTGATCCCGAGCGGATCGCCGTGCCCGACTCCCCGAACCTGCGCAAAGTGGCGGGCGACGTGCACGACGCGGCGAGTATCGCCGCCGTCGTGGACGGGAGTTCCGTGGTCCTCTCCGCACTCGGCACCGACCGGGCCGGGACCCTGCTGACCGGCGCCCGGGCCGTCGTCGCCGCCGGCCCACGGCGCGTCATCTGGCTCGGTGCCTACGGCACGGGCAAGTCGGCCGAAGTGGCGGGGGAGGGTGCGAGCATGCTCGCCAAGGTGCTGGGCGACCGGCTCGCCGACAAGGTCGAAGCCGACAACACCGTCCTCGCGGCCGGTGGCACCGTCTTCCACGCCGGGATGCTCGCGGACGGGCCGGAAAGCCCTCGTCGGCGCACGATCGGCCTGGAGGCCGGGCCCCCCTTCGACCTCGGTGCGAAGGTCAGCCGGGAAACCGTCGCCGCGGCGATGCTGGACGAAGCGGAGACGCCTGCCTTCCCCGGCGCCGTCGCCCTGCCGTTGACGCAGTAGGCCGTGCGGTTGGCGCACGAGGCGGAGCGGTCAGCGGGCGGTGATCTCCGAGAGTGACGCCCGGACCTGCTCGCGCAGCCAGGCGTGGGCCGGGTCGGAATCGAAGCGCTGGTGCCAGTTGCAGTTGATCGTCGCCGCCGGGGACTCGATGGGCAGGGGCCGAGCGATGAGCCCGAACGCCTCGATGAGCGGGCGGCCGTGGATCGCCGTGCAGGTGACCAGCGCGTCACCGCGAGCGGCGATCTGCAGGGCCGTGGACACCGTCGCCACCGCCGCGACCACCCGGCGCCGCAGCCCTTCGGCGGCCAGCACGTCGTCGATCGGCGCGGTGAGACGGCCACGCCGGGAGATCACCACATGCGGCTGCGCCGCGTAGGAGGCCAGGTCGAGTCCGGCGGCACAGGGATGGTCCGCGCGCATCGCCACGACGAGGGGATCGTCGCCGAGCGACTCGGACCGGAACTCGGGCAAGCCGGGCCTGCCGCCGCCGAGTTCCAGATCGACGCGGCCGTGCCGCAGGTCGTCGGTGTCGACGGGGCTCTCCGCCAGTACCCGTAGCTGCACCCCGGAAGCCCGCTGCTGGATCCGCTCGACCAGGACCGGCAGCAGTGACGCGGCTACCGCGTCATGGCACTGGATCGTGAAAGTGCGCTCCATCTCGGCCGGGTTCAGCTCACGGACCGGCGAGAGCACCTCGTGCGCCTGCCTGACCAGCCGGTGCACGTCCTCCCGCACCGACACCGCGTACGGGGTGGGAGTCATCGAGTGGCCGGTACGCACCAGGATGTCGTCCCCCGTGACGGCGCGAAGCCGGCCGAGGGTCCGGCTGACCGCCGGCGAGGACAGATGGAGCCGCTCGGCCGCGCCCATCACGCTGCCCTCTTCGAGCAGGGCGTCCAACACGGTCAGCAGATTCAAGTCCAGTTGCATACAGGTAAATCCTCACAAGACACAGATCCACTTCCATTAACTCCAGGAGCATTTCATGAGCCAGGAACTTCTCGCCGCCACCGTCGCCGCCGTCCGCCACGCCGGGGCCCGCATGATGACGCGCTACTCCACCGAGTCGCGTCACCTCGGGCTCCCCGAGCTGCTCGCGAGCCTCCAGGCCAATGACGCGGCCGTCGTGGAAACGCTGCGTCCCGCGTTGGCCGAGGCCCTGCCGGGCGCGGGCTGGCTCAACGACGAGCACGGCTCGGGACCGCTGGCCACGGGGGAGTGGTGGCTGATCGACCCGGTCGGCGGCAACGTCAACGCCGTGCACGGCATGCCCGACTGGAACATCGGCGTGAGCCTCGTGCGGGACGGCCGCCCGGTACTGGCCGTGGTCTACTTCCCGGTCCTCGACGAGATGTTCACCGCGACCGAGGGCGGCGGGGCGTTCCTCAACGGGACGCGGCTGCGAGTGTCGGCCAAGACGTCGTTGGACGGCGCACTGGCCGGAACCGGTCAGGCGCAGCCGGGTCACGACCCCGAGCTCGCGACCCGGATGGGCTCCGCCTTCGCCGCGATGACGAACGCCGCACTCCATGTACGGGTCTCCGTACCTGTGACCCACCAGCTCGCCCAGGTCGCCGCGGGCCGGATGGACTTGCACTGGCAGTTCGACAACGTCCGGTCCCACGCGGCAGGAGTGCTGCTGGTCCAGGAGGCCGGAGGCGTAGTCACCGACCTCGAGGGCAAGGCCTGGGAACTGGCCGGCGAGAGCTACCTCGCTGCCGCGCCGGGTGTGCACGCCGCCGCGCTGGACGTCCTCACGGCCTGAGGAGAGGCCGGATCCATCCGCAAGCCGGCGGCGGTACGCCGTCCGGGGCGGGTGAGTGGATCGTCGCGGCCGGGAGCGTCTTCCTGCAAGGGGAGTGTGCCGAGAAGTTCGGCGGGACGGCGCTCCCGGAGGCATGTGGCGGGGTCACGCGGCGGGGCGCCGGCCGGTACCCGTCACCGCTCGCGTCCGGGTACTTCCGGGCGCTTCCGGGCGCTTCCGAGCGGTTCCGGGTGCACGCGCCAGGACGGTGGGTCGTCGCGGTGTTGGTGTGCAGCACACCGCGATCCGGGCCCCCGCAGGCGCCGAACACATGTGACTCACCGTCCACCAGCTGCCGCCTCCAGCCCCGCCCTCATCGCCGAGACCGACCTCCACAGCGAAGGACGCTCATGAGCACCCACACCACACCCCGAACCACCATGCCGACACGGGGGAACCGAGTCCGCCGGCGCATTCCGGCCCGGCTGCGCAAAAGCATTCTCGTCACGCATGTCGTGGCCGCGGGAGCCTGGATCGGCATCGATGTCATCTCGGCCGTTCTGGTGGCCGTCGGCTGGGTGCGTGAGGGTGACGACCGCACCGCCGTGTACCAGGTACTCGCGGACTACTTCGTCGTTCCCCTATTGCTGTCGGCTCTTGTAGCGGGTTCGATCTGCCTCGGCACCGGTGTCCTGCTGGGAATGGCGACCAAGTGGGGACTCGTTCGCTACCGGTGGGTCGCGGTGAAGCTGGTCCTCAACGTGATCGCCTGCGTGATGCTGCTGGTGTTCCTCGGCCCCATCACCGAACTGGCCACGGGGGAACAACCGTTGCGGGACATCTGGTTCGTCGCGTTCCTCGCCGCCACCGCCATGGGGTTGCTGAGTTTCGCGATGGTGCTCTCGGTCTTCAAGCCGTGGGGCCGAGTGCGCAAACCCGCTTGATAACCTGTCGCGATGGATGAGGCGTTGGATGAGGGTCCGTTCTTTCACGGCACAAAGGCCGATCTGAGGGTGGGAGATCACCTCACCGCCGGTTTCCGTTCGAACTACCGGCCAGAAATCGTGATGAACCACATCTACTTCACCGCGTTGCGCGACGGCGCGGGACTTGCCGCTGAACTCGCCGCCGGTGACGGGGCGCCGCGTGTGTATGTCGTCGAACCGACAGGGGAGTTCGAGAACGACCCCAACGTCACCGACAGGAAGTTCCCTGGCAATCCCACCCGCTCCTATCGCAGCAAGGAGCCACTCCGGATCGTCGGCGAGGTCACCGACTGGACGCGACAGACACCTGAAGCTCTCCAAATGTGGCAAGAACGGCTTGCTGCGATCCGAGTGGATGATCGCGCCGAAATCATCAACTAAGAGGCGGTCGTGCGCTTCGCGCCGGACACGGGACAGCGAGCGGGATGCCCGCCTGAAGCCACCTTGGGCCTCCGAGTTCGTCCAGCACCGCCCCGGTGCAGCCGCTGGTCTGCGCGTAGACCGCGTAGACCACTGTCGTGAACACGGCCTGCTCGTCACGTGAAGCGGTCCCGCCATCTTGCGGACGAGTGGGGGACGACGGCAGCAACGGGGCGGCCGAGGCCCCGAGTTCAACAGGAACGGGACGCTTCGATAGATCAGCACCCACGACCGGCGTCATGCCGCACGCACCTCAAGTCACCTGCGACAACCTTTGTGCCCTGGCTGGTGCGGCCGACCTGGCGGCCTGCTCGATCTTCGCGCAGTGGGCCGCACGGGTCTCCTCGTCGATCTGCTTCACGAGTTCGGCGCGCAACCCGGTCCGGCCGTCCAGGCCCTCGCGCAGGATATCGGCGTGCCCGACATGCCGGATGGACTCGCCGAGGACATGGACCATGATGGCGAACAGGTTGGTGTCGGCGTGCGGCTCCGACCACCACGGCACATGGCCGGGGGCGTCGAGGGGAAGCTCGTTGATCGTCGCGTCGGAGTGTTCCCACGTGCGCCGGTAGAACCCGATGATCTGATCGCGCGTCTCGTCCTCGGTCGCCCACAGATCGCTGCCGTCGGAGTCCTGCCACCGGGACAGCGGTTCCGGGGAAGGGCGGTCGAAGACCTCGCCGAAGTACCTGGCCTCGACTGTGGCCACGTGTTTGACCAGGCCGAGGAGGTTGGTCCCGGTCGCGGTCAAAGGTCGGCGGGCGTCGTATTCGGACAGGCCGTCGAGTTTCCAGAGCAGCGCCTCGCGGTCGCGCCGCAGCCTCCCGTGCAGGTTGCCTTTCGCGAATTCATCGATCATGCGGCATGAGCCTGCCATGGGCCGCTCGTGGTCTCAAGATCCCGTACCTGGGGGCAGCGAGGGTGTTGACGACGTGCGGCGCGGACGGCCGGGGCCTGCCCTGAAGAGACGAGTGTCTGGCGGTGCTGCACCGGAGCCGTGCTGGAGTCCGTTCATCGGGCCCCACGCCAGGCAGAGGGCCAGGGCGAGGTAGATCAGGTCGCCCGCGATCGTCACTCGCGCGCCACGGCGGAGACGCTTGGTCAGCGCGCCGGCGAACAGCGGTACCGGTCCGGTTGCGGCCGGCGGCTCCGGGATGGGCGCGACGCCGAGTGCGGCGGGCAGTATCAGGCCCGCCGCAGCCAGGAGTTCGACGCCGCGTTCCTGTCCGCCACGGTGACGCGGATCTCGATCGACGTGCTGCGCTCGGCGCGGGTGCGGCGGGAGGCGTACGTGGACCCCTGGTTCCCCGAGCCACTGTTGAGCGATCCGTACCAGGACCCGTCGCGCTCGGCCGAGCCGGCCGACTCGGTGTCGATGGCGGCGCTGCTCCTGCTGGAGCGGCTCAGCCCACTGGAGCGGTCGGTGTTCGTGCTGCGGGAGGTGTTCGGCTTCGGATTCGACGACATCGCCTCGGCGGTGGGACGTTCGGAGGCCGCGTGCCGGCAGTTGCTGGTACGGGCACGACGGCACATGGAGGCCGGGCGGCCGCGGTTCGAAGCGGACCGTCGGCACCGGCAGGAGCTTGCGACACGGTTCTTCGACGCCCTCCGCGAAGGCGATGTCGCCGGCCTACGGGATCTACTGGCCGCCGACGTGCAGTTGCTGGGGGACGGCGGCGGCAAGGCCCCGCAGCTGGCCAGGGCCGTGGTCGGCGCCGAGAACGTCGCACGGTTGCTGGCATCCGTTTTCCCGCTGCTGGCCCGGATCGATGTGACGTTCACGGCGCACGAGGTCAACAGCCAGCCCGGCGCCGTCTTCCGCGACCGGGACGGCAAGGTCCTCCACGCCCTCGCCCTCGACGTGCTCGACGGGCAGATCCAGACCATTCGTTCGGTGATCAACCCCGACAAGCTCGGCCAGCTCGGACCGGTTGCCGACGCCTGGGCCGTCGACGGCGAGGTGAAACAGGCCCGCCGACAGATGCAGTGACCCCGGAAACGGCGCGGGTCGGCTCGTTCGCTCATCAGGCGATGCCGAGGCTGTGCGGGCGAGCGATGCCACGCATGGCGTGGTCGATGACCGGCCCGCCGCCGACTTCGCCCCCGACCAACGGCGCCTGCTGCCTCAGCGTCAGGTCGGTGCTCACGTGTGCGGCCACCAGCAGCACCCCGTCCCGCAGCGGCAGCCTTCAGGGTCGGCCACGGCCCGGCGCGTCGGCGCCCTCTTGGCGCAGCTGAGTCGCCAACTCGCCGAACGTAAGCGGGCTCGCCCCGGTCACACAGCAGGATCACCACGGGGCGGCCCTGACGGTGCGGAGTCCGGGAGGCATGATGTCCTCTGTGTCGAACAGCGCGGAACTGCATCCTGACCGGATACCGGGGTACGACGGTGGCCCTCTCACCCACCAGACCGGGCTTCTGGACATGCCCTTGTTCTGGCTGGGGCACCTCTACTCGTGTGCCCAGAGCGAGGAGGTCGAGGAGCTGCTGTTCGGCGCGGACTACGACGCGGCCGACGACTTCCAGCGACGCCTGTGGGAGCGCGCCGAGTGGCCGACATTCACCGTCCCACTCGCCGACGATCACCGTCTCCACATCGTCTACCGCACGTTCGCGGACGACACCGGCACCGACTATCTCCTCCACCACCCCGACTGGGACCGGGCCGAACTCCTCGCCCGGGACGACGGGCACTTCATGGGACCGGGCCTGTCCTGGACCGAGTTGGTGGGGGCCGCGACCAACGCGCTGCCCGGAGGCAGCACCACCGATCCCCACGCCCGCCTGCTGCTCCTGCTGCCGGCGCTGGGCGACGACGAGCTACCCGACGACGCCGTTGACCGCTTGACCGCGGCGCTACGTGCCCGAACCAGCGTGGAAGCCCCCGAGCCTCTCGCCTCGGCTCTTCTGGAAGACCAAGGGGCTGCCGGCGCCGCGCGCTGGACGACAGCCGGGCACGGCTTCTCTACCAACGACGGCGAGTACTCCTTCCGTAACCCCGCCAACCACTTCGCGCTGTCGGTCGACCGCCTGGCCCGCGTGGCCGGCGCGCTGGCACCGTGACCGGCGTGTGCCGATCTCGACGCGATGTCGAGGGTTGCGCTCAACGAGGTTCGGCAGCTACCTCATCCGGTTCGGCAGGGCTCTTGCGGCGCCGAACGTATCGCGAGAACTCCACCGCACCGGTTACCGCGAAGGCGAACCCCACACCCACCAAGACGGCTACGAGTGTGTTCTCCTGGAAGAAGACGCCACCCAGATATCCCGACAGTGCGGTGTAGGCGCTCCACGTGAAGGTGGAAATCGCAACGTAGAGAACGAACTTGCGCAGCGGGTACATCACCACTCCTGCCGTTCCGGTGGCGAGATAGCGTCCGACCGGAACGAAACGGGTGGAGACGAGAACAAATCCGCCCCGTAGCTTCAGTTCGCGATCGAACCAGTCATACGCTGTGCGGCGTTTGGTGCCGACGGGCAGGCGCTTGAATATGCGTTCTCCCATCAGTCGGCCGATGGAGTAGGGAACGAGGTCACCGAGGAAAGCGCCGGCCGTTGTGGCGGCGATGACAAGCAAGATGTTGGTCTGCCCGGTCGCGGCGGCGACGCCTGCGAGAATGACGACGGGTTCACTCGGAATCAAGGGCAGGAAGGAGTCGAGCAAGGATACCGCGATGATCACGGCGTAGAGTGCGGGCGACGCCAGCAAGGACTCCGTGAGGTCCAACCAGTCCGGCATGCTCTACCTGCTTCCTGTGAATGGGGACTGCACGGGTGACTTCACTCCTGGGCCCGTGTCAGGTGGCGGGTGCCGTGGTGAGCATCCAGCGGATGAACGCGGCGTAGTGCTGAGCGAATTCGACTGCGTCGCGGGCCTGTTCGACGGCGGCGGAGTGCCTGCGTACCGTTTCGAAACGGGCGCTGCGAGCCTGCTCATACGTGGTGAGGGCCTTCTCCAGGTCTGTCTCGGCTGACAAGCAGCTCCGCAGGACGCCGACATCTTCGATGCCGAGAGTGCCTCCCGAAGCGATGTGGGGCGACAGTCCGTGCGCGGCGTCGCCGATCAACGCCACGCGTGTGCTCGTCCAGAAGGGCAGTTCCGGAACGAGCGTGACCTGGTTCTCCAGGATGGATTCCTCCGGCGTCTCGGCGATCAGGGAGAGGAGGTCGGTGTTCCATCCGGCCTGTGCCAGATTCCGCGCGCGCTCCAGTGCCCGCTCGCGCTTGCTTCCGGTGAGCGGGTCGGCATCGAACTGGTTGACCATCCACATCGTCCGATCGCGACCGATCCTCGCGTACCCGCCGCGGGTACGACGGCTGCCGATGGTGAGCACGGTGGACTCCGAGCTCTGGCTGCCGGTCGGTACGATCGCGCGCCAGGCATAGTGGCCGGAGTGCGTCACGGCGTCACTCCCCGGCATCAATTGCCTGCGCACGCGTGAGTGCACGCCGTCCGCGCCGATGAGTAGGTCAGCGCGGAATGTCTGGCCGTCGGCGAGGTGCACGGTGACATCCGATTCGGTCTCGGTATATCCGGTCACGTGTGCGGCAAGGCGGATACGGTCCCTGCCGACGGTGTCGGCCAGGAGGGCGTTCAACTCGGGGCGCGGTACGAGCCGGAACTGGTGGTCGCCGTCGATGTGACCAGGAGCGCGGACAGGATCGCCGGCCGGGGTGAAAAACCACGTGTCCTGTTCGACGCTCATATCGCGGATTGCCGAGCCGATGCCGAGATGGTTGAACTCCCGCAAGGCATTGGCCCACAGGCCGATTCCTGCGCCGACAGCTCGGATTTCCGGTGCCTGTTCCAGCACGATGACCTCACGGCCGATGAGCTTGAGGGCGGCTGCGGCGGTGAGTCCCACCAAACCGCCGCCGACGATTACCGTGGATTTCGAGGACATTTTCATCACTCCGTCTCTTGACGTGCTGGGGCGCGGAGTTCCTGTGTCTGCAAGGTGTCGCCCGGAAGCACGTCTCGACACTATGAGCAGCCACTGCCCAATTCAAATGCCATATCATCAATGATGGATTTACTCGCATGCATCTGGATCGCGATGAGCCCTACGAAGAATCGGGCACGACCCCCTTGCTGAAACGCCCGGATCGGCCTTCGGCCTTCGGCCCGGGCGCCGACGGCAGCGATGGTCCCCGGCGACAGCGGCTGACCTGGCCCAACTCACCCACATCGGCACCCCGTCGTGGAGTTCGGCTAGCAGGGCCGCGCCCGCCGCTGTCACCGGAACCCTCGGCGGATGGCGGCGCCCTACACGGCGCACAGAGCCGTAGGCCGTAGGCCGTGGCCTGATGGTGCCTTGCGAGGGTCAGCACACCGGCCGTCGCGGCCGAGCCGGCACCGGAGATCATCCCGGTCGATCTGTTCAAGTGCGTCGAGCAGGACACGCCGGCGTCGCATCGGGTCAGGGAGTACAAGACGGCCGGGGGGCCAGTCCCACGTCAACATCAAGGGGGCGGGACGGGGTTGGGTGTACCTGGAAGTCGGGGACGCCCAGTTGTACAAGCTTCTCGCATCGTCCTCCACGAGCTGGGGCACATTTTGTCGCTTCCCGATATGCACCCGGGCGCCGCCCGTTACTGACTTCTTCGCCAAGAACAACGTCGGTGACCGGGTTCCATGGTGGGGGTCAGGACTCGTTGCCAGGTAGGGGAGATGTCGCCGGGCCGCCGACCGTGACCCCGCACTCCCCGGGCGCGAGGAGAGCCACGATCTTCGACTGTCCAGTCGACCCGAGCACACCTTCGTACCCGACCTGGCCCGTCTGGCGAAGGTCCCCGGGCGCGTTGAGCCGAGCCATGACCACCGCGAACTCCCAGAACAGGCCGCCGCTCGTTCGGGGCCTTGGGCTGCTCCCGGAGCGACCCGACCCGTCCATCGAACTGACCACTCACGGGCGGCAGAGGCTCCTGCTCCGGGCCGCTGAGTCCACCATGCGCCGAACCCGCCGAACTCGCCGAACCCGCCCGGGCTGTTCGGGCTGTTCCATCTCAGGCAGGCATCTCAGGCTCCGTCGTCCCTGCAGGTCGGAGGGGGTGGGATCGCCCCACCGTTGCAGATTGCGGGCAGCTGTTGCCCCGCGCTCACCGGTCGTCCGACGCTATTGCTGTCGCACCGGCCGAAGTGGCCGACCGCACGGCATCGCTACGACACACATCGAAGCTCGACTCGCACCGGGCGCAGGACGCGGACGCTCCCAGGGGCGGCCGACGGGCGCGGTGCCCATGGGGCGGCGCGTTCGTCCCCGATACCGCCGACCGAGGCGGAGCCGGGTGGTGCGGTGCGAACAGCCCAGTACGCGACCTCACACCGACCAGAAGAGAGTCCACGCATATGAACATCAAGTCCCTCCCGGTCCACCGTGTTGCCGTGGCGGCAGGTCTCGTCCTGGCTCTCGGGTGTGGTGTGTCGGCACAGGCCTCCGCCACCGGGCCGCGGACGATCAGCGGGAAGGCCCAGGACGCGGCGACGCACCGCTCCGGCGGCATCGTCGCCAAGGCCACCGTCGCCGCCTGCTCCGACAAGGTTCTCGGCGTCTCCGCCGTGAAGGAGCCCGCAGACAGCAAGGACGCCCGACACCTCCTCCTGACCGTCCAGAACGCCGGCGACAAGAAGTGCAACCTCTACCGCTACCCTCTCGTGCGCCTCGGCGCCGGTCGGACCACGGCCCCCGTCATCAAGGAGAGCGACCCGAACCCCGGGGTGCCCGTCACCCTCGCTCCGGGTGAGGAGGCGTACGCGGGTCTGCTTGTCAACGGCCCCATGGACGAGTACGAGGCGAAGAGCATCACCCTCGGCCTCCAGGGTCAGAGGCCCGGCAGCAGCGCGGGCAAGCCGATCGACGTGCCCATGCCCGTCCCCACGCTGTACGCCAACGACGGCCAGCGCGTCACCTACTGGACGACCGCTCCCGGCTTCGCCCTGGACTTCATCATGTCCAAGTGACGGACCTCGACCGGAGCCGCATCCTCAGCCAATGACCAGAGGGCGAGTTGAGTCGGGTGGGGGTGTGACGAGGCGGACCGCGTGCGTGCTTGACCGGCGCGCTCGCGGTCGCGCCCGCCGGCCTGCCCTCGGCTGGGCCACGGGCAGGTTCCGGTGCAGCCCGCAGGCGCTGCCACTGGATGCCGCCCGTCAGCCCGCTGATGCGGACAGGCCAATCGGCACGCAGCCGCCCCGTGTTGGCCGGCCATGACTTTCCTGGACTGCTCGGAGACGGTCGACAACTCGGCTCCCTGGTCCTCGCGGTGCGGGACTGGACATGCTCAAGCGGTACGACCGGCTCGTCGAGTACCGGGTGCGTCTCGCTCGACAACACCGCTGGCCGAGCGACGGCGCGGCCAGTCCACCGCCTCCTGCCCCTGACTGCAGCCTCGGCCGCGCAGCGGCTGCCCGGCCGGAGCCTTGTGGACTGCCAGGGCCGAGGGGTCGATGCACTCGCGTTCGATCGACACCAGCGAAAGTTTCGAGGCATCTCCCCGGCGTGGTACCTCGCCTTGCCGCGTTCGAGTCGTCTGGTGTAAGTAGCGGACTGTACGGACCGCCGCACCTGATGGCAGGCCGATGCGAGGAGATACCGATGGGGTTCCAAGAGCGGTGGCAGAGCAGGCAGGAAGAGCTTGCGGCTCAGGCGGAGGACCGGGAGACCGCAGAGGTTGAACGGTGGAACGAGTTCGTCGAACGATTCCAGGACCCCATCCTCGAACAGGCCCGTCTGGCGTTCGAACGCGGTGACGGCTGGTTCGAGACCGAGATCGACCAGCGCAGTTCAGGCAGCCTGAATCCGTATGGAAATACCGGGCTGGACCTTGGGCGGTCGTCGATGGTCAGGAGCAGGGTGGATCAGCACGCTGCGACTCCATCCCCACGCAGTGACCTGCTCTCGCGGATCGAGGATGTGGGCTGGAAGCTGCATACCGCTCAGTACATCCACATACAGCTGGGCGAGGAATCACGCGACAAGTGGCTGTCGTCGGGGCAACGCGTGGCGATCAAAGGGAAGATCGTCGGAATGTACCTGTTCGAGAGAGCCATGGCCTCTCGGGACGACTCCCTGAACAGCGGTTCGGGCTGAGAATCTTCGTAGAACCGGGTCCACCCCAAGGTGACCTTGCCGTCCGGGTTTCGGTGTCGGCCGGCGGCCTTGGTCGCGAGCCGGCTGAGGAGCTGGCCGGCGCGTTCGAAGTCGTCGGGGGGTGGATCTCCTGTCGGCTGGTCAGGCTCCACGCGTCGGTCTTGGAGTGCTGCCTGCGTACCAGGGCCGAGGCCAGCGAGCCGTCCACCTTGGAGGCCTGGTCGTGCCGGCCCAGGAGCGGCCCGGGATGATTCTCGATCACGGGCCGTCCGTGTTCGTCCTCCACCGCGACAGGGAAGTCGGTGACGTTGCTGAGCACGTCCGACGCGCTGTCCCGTCCGAGGTGCCAGCGAAGCTCGGTGAGTTCCCCCTCCGATATGTCGTGGCGCAGATCGATCGTGACAGGGAGTTCAAAGACGCCTGCCGTGGCGCCACACGTCAGTGGCACAGCCAAGCGTCCCGACCAGCGGCATCGGTCTGTACCGATTCGACCATGAGCCGTTCGCGGACCGCGGGCGCACTGTCGTGCTCCTGAGCGAGTTCGGGCCAACGGCCCCCACACCCGCTTCCGGCGAACCCGTGCCGGAGGGTCCGATCCACGCTGGTTCATCCAGTCATCGAAAAATTCGGCGCCGCTCGCGAATCTTGCGAGAAGTATTGACGTTACTTCCCGGCCCCCTATGATCCGATTGATCGACACTTCGCCCCTTGTTCGAAATTGCGCACACGTCAGGACCGCTTCACTCGCAGAGGGGGCAAATCCTGGCCGCGCTCACGAAATGGCCGAGCCGCAAGGAGTACGTCGCTCATGTCTATGTCATGCCCTCGTCATGCATGTCTTCGTGGTCGTGCGCTGTCGAGCCCTTCGGCTCTCCTGCGGCGGGCTCGCGCCATCACGATCAACGACCGCCAGGGGCAAAGGCGTTGCGAGGAGGTGCGAGTCCTCCGTTCCCGGTCACCGCCGCTGTCTCGCGAGGCCTCGTAGAACCGGGCCGACCAGACCCCCGTACGACCCGAACCTGCACAGCCCGAACCCGCACACCCCAAACCCCTCACTCAAGAATCAAGAGGTCGACATGCGCACAGTAGGTTTCAGCCGCAAACGTCTGTCCATGATTCTGGCCGCCTCGGTTGCGGCCCTGGTCTCGGCGGCGGCGTCACTCGTCGCCAACCCCGCTCAGGCGGCCACCAGCGCGTGCTCCCTTCCGTCGACGTACCGGTGGACCTCGACAGGTGCGTTGGCGCAGCCGGCGAACGGGTGGGCTTCGCTGAAGGACTTCACCACCGTGACGTACAACGGCAAGCACCTGGTCTACGCGACGAACTTCGGGGGATCGTCGTGGGGCTCGCTGACGTTCAGCCCCTTCACCAACTGGTCGGACATGGGCGCGGCCCGCCAGACCGGCATGAACCAGTCGGCGGTTGCGCCCACGCTGTTCTACTTCGCGCCCAAGAGGATCTGGGTGCTCGCGTACCAGTGGGGTCAGTGGCCGTTCATCTACCGCACGTCGAGCGACCCCACCAACCCCAACGGCTGGTCCGCGCCGCAGCCACTGTTCACCGGCAGCATCTCCGGTTCCGGCACCGGCCCGATCGACCAGACACTGATCGCCGACGGCCAGAACATGTACCTGTTCTTCGCCGGTGACAACGGCAAGATCTACCGCGCGAGCATGCCGATCGGGAACTTCCCGGGCAACTTCGGCTCCTCCTACACCACGATCATGAGCGACACGACGGCCAACCTGTTCGAGGCCCCGCAGGTCTACAAGCTCCAGGGCCAGAACCAGTACCTCATGATCGTCGAGGCGATGGGGGCGAACGGGCGCTACTTCCGCTCGTTCACCTCCTCCAGCCTGAGCGGTTCCTGGACCCCGCAGGCCGCCACCGAGAGCAGGCCCTTCGCTGGCAAGGCCAACAGTGGCGCCACCTGGACCAACGACATCAGCCACGGTGACCTGGTCCGCAACAACCCCGACCAGACCATGACCGTCGACCCCTGCAACCTGCAGTTCCTCTATCAGGGCAAGTCCCCCTCCGCGAACGGCCCCTACAACCAACTCCCGTACCGGCCGGGTGTCCTGACCCTGCAGCGCTGACCTGCCTGGGCCCACCAGCCGATGAAGGGGTGCCTGGCCGAAGCTCTCCCATGTCAGGCACCCTCTCCATCACCTCGCTCGTCGCGGGCCCACGTGAGCACGGAACGGCGTCGCGGGGAATTCCTCGTGGCTGTGGTCGATCACGTGGTCGGCGCCCAAGGCCCGCACGGCTGCGGGCTGGAGAGTGCTCGCGACGGCGGCCGTGACCTGGGCACCGAGGGCGGGGGCGAGTTGGACGGGGAAGGTGCCCGTGTCACCGGTGGCTCCGGTGATCAGAACCTGCCGGCCCCTCCTCGACCTGCCCCCTGTCTGTCGCGGACGGCCTGGAGCGCGGTCAGCGCGCTGACGGGTACCGTCGCCGCCTCCTCGAAGCTGAGTCGGGTCGGCCTGGGCGCGATCCTGGCGGAGAGGGATGGGTGACGGCGTACTCGGCGAACGCGGCGACTGCCGTGCCGTAGACCATGTCGCCGGGCGCGCACCCGGTCACCTCGAAACCGACGGCCTCGACGACACCGGCGATGGTGCGGCCGGGATCGGGGTGCTTGTGCCTGCGCAGCCAGGTGCGGCAAGCCCGGGGCGGCCACGGCCGCGCCCAGGCCTGGGAGGGCGAAGTGCTGCCAGGCACTCCCGGCGATCATCGGAACAGGGGCAGATGCCATGGCGCGCCGATGTGCGATTCGATCGCTATGTGCTTGATGTCGCTTTATGTGGCCTTTAGTGTTCGCCGGGAGGAAATCCGCGGGGTCCGGCTCCCGTGCCGGCGTCCGGAAGCGAGGTGTGGAGCGCGTGCAGGCGAGGTGCGGCTACCGGCCGGTTTCGGGGCGGATGAGGCGTCACAGGGACACACGCTGGCTGCGGGCGTTCGCCGTACTGCCGTTGCTGGTGTCGATGCTCGCCGCCTGTGGCGGTGACGAGGGCTCCGCCCGGCCTACCCTCAACTGGTACAACTTCCCCGACGACTCCGGCGCCCTCCAGAAGGCGGCCGACCGGTGCACCCAGGCGTCGGGCGGACGCTACAGGATCAGCTACAACAAGCTCCCGCGTGCCGCGGACGGCCAACGCCAGCAGCTCGTCCGCAGACTCGCCGCCGAGGACGACTCGCTCGACATCCTGGGCCTGGACGTCACCTGGGCGGCGGAGTTCGCCGAGGCGCGCTGGATCCGGGAATGGAAGGGAGCGGCGAAGCAGCGGGCCATCACGGGCACGCTGCGTGTGCCTCTGCAGACCTCGACCTGGAAAGGCCGGCTGTACGCCGTCCCGTACAACACCAACACCCAACTCCTCTGGTATCGCAAGGATCTGGTGCCCACCCCGCCCAGGACCTGGGCCGAGATGCTGGACATGGCCGAGGCGCTCGCCCGGCAGGGCAAACCCCACTTCGTGGAGATCCAGGGCGCTCAGTACGAGGGCCTGACCGTCTGGTTCAACTCGCTGATCAACAGCGCGGGCGGCTCCATCCTCAACGCGCGTGCGACCGAGCCCTCCCTCGGTGCACCTGCCGTGCGGGCCGCCGGGATCATGCGTGATCTGGCGAAGTCCCCGGCCGCGGACCCCTCCCTGCCCAACCAGATGGAGGACCAGAACCGGCTCGCCATGGAGTCGGGAGTGGCGGCGTTCGAACTCAACTACCCGTTCGTCTATCCGTCGATGAAGGCGAACAACCCCGACCTGTTCAAGAACTTCCGCTGGGCGCCGTACCCGAGGGTCGACGTGAACCGTGCGGCACGGCCCACCATCGGAGGCATCGATCTGGCGGTGAGCGCGTATTCGCGTCACCCCGGCCTGGCCTTCGAGGCGGCGCTGTGCCTGCGCAACCGGGAGAACCAGCTCTCCGCCGCGCTCGAGGGCGGTCTGCCGCCTACCCTGCGCGCCCTGTACGACGAGCCCGCGTTCATGAAGGAGTACCCGTTTTCCCGCGAGGTGCTGGCCGCCCTGGAGTCGGCGAGCGTGCGCCCGCTCACTCCCGCCTACCAGAACGTGTCGATCGCGGTCTCCCACACGCTGTCCCCGCCGTCGGGGATCCGACCGGTGAGTTCCGTCGACACCGTCAGGGAGCAGATCGACGATGCCCTGCGATCCGAGGGTGTGATCCCGTGAACCACCTCCAACCACCCGACTCGGGCAGCCGGCGCCGTGGTGCGCGTGCCCCCTCCCTGGACGGCCCGAGATGAGCACGCGGGCGCAACCGCCCGGAAGCCCGCCTCCCCCGGGGGCGGACACCAAGCAGGCGGGGCCGGACCGGTCGACACTCTCGGCGGGCGCCAGGCAGGAGCGGCGGCTGGGCTGGCTGCTCTGTGCGCCCGCGGTCGTCGTCATGATCGCGGTGACCGCCTACCCCATCGGGTACGCCGTATATCTCTCCCTCCAGCGGTACGACCTGCGCTTTCCCGGGCGGGCCGAGTTCGTGGGCCTGGGCAACTACGGGGCGGTGCTCTCCTCCCCGTTCTGGTGGGACGCCTTCTGGGTCACCCTGTTCATCACCGCCGTGTCCGTGACGATCGAACTCGTCCTCGGCATGGTGCTCGCCCTGATCATGCACCGCACGATCTTCTGGCGCGGTGTCGTCCGTACGTCGGTCCTCATTCCGTACGGGATCGTCACCGTGGTCGCCGCCTTCTCCTGGCAGTACGCCTGGACGCCCGACCTCGGCTACCTCGCCGAGCTGCTGCCCAGCGGAGACGCTCCGCTGACCGAGAAGTGGCCCGCCCTCTGGCTGATCATCCTCGCCGAGGTGTGGAAGACGACGCCGTTCATGGCGCTGCTTCTGCTCGCGGGCCTGGCGCTGGTGCCTGAGGAGACCTTGAAGGCGGCCATGGTGGACGGTGCCACTGCCTGGCAGCGCTTCACCAAGATCATGGTGCCGCTGATGAAGCCGGCGATCCTGGTGGCGCTGCTGTTCCGTACCTTGGACGCGTTCCGGATCTTCGACAACATCTACGTCCTGACCGCGGGAGCCCAGGAAACAGGCTCTCTCTCGATCCTCGGGTACGACAACCTGTTCACCGCACTGAACCTGGGCATCGGGTCGGCGATCTCGGTCCTGATCTTCCTCTGTGTCGGGATCATCGCCTTCACGTTCGTCAAGTTGTTCGGCGCCGCCGCGCCTGGCGCGGAGGTGAAGCGCTGATGGCCGAAGTAGGCAAGACGCCTGCCGCCCGATGGGGTGTCATCAATGTGGTGGTGGTGCTGTACGCCCTGTTCCCGGTGTGGTGGATCGCCGCGTTGTCCTTCAAGGACCCCACCACCCTGACCGACGGCAACTACATCCCCACGGACTGGACCTGGGAGAACTACCGGGGCATCTTCGAGACCGCCGAGTTCACCCGCGCGCTGATCAACTCGATCGGTATCGCCCTGATCGCCACGGTGATCGCGGTGGCGCTGGGCACCATGGCCGCCTACGCGGTGGCCAGACTGCGCTTCCCCGGCAAGCGGGTGCTCATCGGCATGTCCCTGCTGATCGCCATGTTCCCGCCGATCTCCCTGGTGTCCCCGCTGTTCAACATCGAGCGGATCATCGGGATCTTCGACACCTGGATCGGCCTGATCATCCCCTACATGACCTTTTCGCTGCCGCTGGCCATCTACACCCTGTCGGCCTTCTTCCGGGAGATCCCCTGGGATCTGGAGAAGGCCGCCAAGGTCGACGGGGCGACACCCGCGCAGGCCTTCCGGATGGTCATCGTGCCACTCGCCGCGCCGGGCGTGTTCACCACCGCGATTCTCGTGTTCATCTTCTGCTGGAACGACTTCCTGTTCGCGATCTCGCTGACGTCCACCGAGTCCGCGCGCACGGTGCCCGCCGCGATCGCGTTCTTCACCGGAAGCTCCCAGTTCCAGCAACCCACCGGGTCGATCGCAGCCGCCGCTGTGATCATCACCATCCCGATCATCGTTTTCGTTCTGCTCTTCCAGCGGCGCATCGTCGCCGGACTGACCTCCGGGGCAGTCAAGGGCTGAACGGGCAAGGCAAGGAGGCACCATCCCATGGCCGAGATCATCCTTGAGGGAGTCACCAAGCGTTTTCCCGACGGGGCCCTCGCCGTCAAGGACGTGAACCTCGAGATCGCCGACGGCGAGTTCGTGATCCTCGTCGGTCCGTCGGGATGCGGCAAGTCCACCACCCTGAACATGATCGCCGGACTGGAGGACATCACCGAGGGCACACTGCGCATCGGAGACCGGGTCGTCAACGACCTCGCCCCCAAGGAACGCGACGTCGCCATGGTGTTCCAGAGCTACGCCCTGTACCCGCACATGAACGTCCGCGAGAACATGGGCTTCCCGTTGCGCCTGGCCAAGGTGGACAAGGGCACGATCGAGGCCAAGGTGACGGAGGCCGCGCGGATCCTCGACCTGACCGACCACCTGGACCGCAAGCCCGCCAACCTCTCGGGCGGGCAGCGCCAGCGGGTGGCCATGGGACGGGCGATCGTCCGTGATCCCAAGGCGTTCCTGATGGACGAGCCACTGTCCAACCTGGACGCCAAGCTCCGGGTCCAGATGCGCACCCAGATCTCCCGACTGCAGCGGCGCCTCGGCACGACCACCGTGTACGTCACCCACGACCAGACCGAGGCGATGACGCTCGGCGACCGTGTCGTGGTCATGAGGCAGGGCCTGGTCCAGCAGATCGGCACCCCCGCCGAGTTGTACGACCTGCCGCGCAACATCTTCGTCGCCGGCTTCATCGGCTCCCCGGCCATGAACTTCGTGAACGCCACGATGGAGGACGGCGTCCTGCACTCGCCCCTGGGCGACTTGGCCCTCGACGACCGTACGAGGCAGGCGCTGGAACGCCAGAACGCGCCCCGCGAGGTCATCGTGGGGCTGCGACCGGAGGCTTTCCAGGATGCCGCCCTGGCTCACGACCGGGCCCGGACGGGCCCGGTCCTCACCGCCACCGTGGAGGTGTTGGAGTCCCTGGGCTCCGATGTGTACGTCTACTTCAGCGCGGAGGGCGGACCCGCGACGACCACCGAACTGGAGGAACTGGCCAAGGACTCCGGCCTGCGCGACACGGGCGCCGACACCGGTCACATGGTGGCCCGCCTGGACGCCGCCACGCGCGCCCGCGAGGGCGAGCCGGTCGAACTGCGGGTCGACATGGCCAAGGCGCACGTGTTCGACCCGGCGACCGGCGCGAACCTCACCCATCCTTTGGTCGCGAACTGACGACGCGCCACACGGGGTGCGCAACTGTGAGCCGCGCGCCTTCCGCGTGACCGCCGTCGCCGCGCGCTCCGTGCACTACCTCGTGGGCATGAAGTCGGGCTGGTGAGGACTGACTGGGCTGGTCGTCCGCGGTGGTGGGGAAGACCGTGCCGCCGCATTTCCGATCTGGTCCTGGTTCATGGACACGAAGGCGCCGGTGTCGTGTTCGAGGCTGCGAAGCCCGCGGCGGCGTCCCGGCCGGCCAGGGATCCTGCGAGCATGTACGCGCCGACGAGCGCGAGGCTGGTGCCCTGTCCGGTGAGGACGAGGGTGCGTATGCGGCGTCGCCGACCAGCACGACCCTGCCGCTGGACCAGCGAGACAGGCGGATCTGGCTGACCGCGTCGATGAACGGCACCGCGCTCGGTGTGCTCGCCGCCGTCGGCTACGCGGACGACCGGGAGCCAGGCTCCCGGCTGCGGCCCCGGAACCGTCGCCGGGACCGCCGGTGGGGGAGTGGCCGTCACCGGCGGCCGAGCCGTTCGAGACCGGCTAAAGCCCCAGCACCTCGCCGTACTTGATGGCCCCGTAGGGCAGAGCGAAGCCGAACGGGGTCAGCGACTTGCCGGGCGGGTACGTCTCCTCGGTGCTGCTCGGTACGAACCAGACGCCACCCGACCTGGGCTCACCGTCGTTCTCCCCGGGCGCGCCGACCGCACTGTCCCACAGGCCGTCGCGGTTGTAGTCGCCGACGGCCACCTGGGCGCCGAAGCGGTCGCCGGCCTCGGCCGCGCCGGGCATGTTCGGGGTGCTCTGGCTGCGGGCCAGACCGCCATGGAGGCCTTGGCCCATGTTGTTCATGACGACGTATCCGCCCGCGTCCTTCAAGGTGCCCACGTCCTCACCGGGCACGCCGACCACGAGTTCGGGGCGGCTGTCGGCGTTCAGGTCACCGGCCGCCAGCGCGGCGCCGAAGTCGTCGCCCTCCTCGGCGTTTCCGCCGACCTCCGGGCTCGACTGGGTGATGCACTCGTTCTCGGTGCCGAACGGTGTGGTCTTCGAGCCCTTGAGCAGGAGCACCGCACCGCCGAGCCGGTCCTCGCAATGCGTCGTCTCCGTCTCGGGATTGGGCTGGACGAGGCCGACCGCGAGGTCGTCGGTGCCGTCCTGGTCGAAGTCGGCGGCGGCCAGCGTGCTGCCGCGGTCGGCGTCGGCCCACCATTGGGCGGGCTTGCCCTGGTCGTCCCAGCGGGTGACGAAGGTGCTGGAGTCCTCCAAGCCCTTCCAGGTGGCGGCGAGGTCGTCCCGGCCGTCGCCGTCGAAGTCGCCGGTGGCCAGAGCGCGGGTGGTCCCGCCCATGCTGTACCTGCGCACCGTGGTGGTGGTCACCGGATCGGCGGTGAGCGGGCCCGGGCGGAACCGGAGCGCGCCGTGCTCCTCGCCGTTCTCGCCGTACGCGAGGTCGGTGTCGCCGTCGCCGTCGTAGTCACCCGTGGCGATGGTGCGGCCGATGCCGCTGTACTCGGATGTACCCCGGGCCACGGTGGTGCCCTTGATGTTCCACTCCGAGCCGTCCAGGACGGTGATGGTGCCCTCGTCCTCGAGCTGGTCGGAGGTGAGCGACTCGCCGCTCGCGCCGACGACGAGTTCGAAGACGCCGTCGCCGTTCACGTCGACGGGCGCCACGGAGGAGCCGAAACGGTCACCCGCCTCGGGCGTGCCGGGTATGCCGGTCTCGGCCTGGCTGATGACGCCGGTGGACTGGTACGGGCTCTGCGCGCCACCGTAGATCACGCTGACATAGCCGGCCTTGGCCTTGCCGTTCACCGTGGCGTCAGGCATGCCGACCGCGATGTCCGCGTATCCGTCACCGTTGAAGTCGAACCGCGCGGTCGTCGCGGCCGCGGCACTCCCGGCGAGCGGCAGGGTCAGGCCGGTAGCGGTGAGGGCCGCAACGGCGGCGGTGGCGGCCAGGGTGCGTGCGCGCACGGTGAACTCCCATGGTCGAAGCAGGAAATGACGGTGATGGCTTACGGGGGTGTGACGCACGAGGTGTACGAACGGTTGTGTGAAAGTGGCCGCCCGGTGGACACGACCTTCCCGTACTCTCCTCTCCCTCACCTGCACACCGAGCAGCCGGCGGTACCTGCACACCGAGCAGCCGGCGGTGTCACCTCGCGGGACGGCGAGGCGCGCCACTGCTCGGTGAGCGGCTCACGTGCCGTCACACGCCTTCGATCTGCCATTCCTGGTTCGTGCCGGTGCCGACGGGCCACTGGACGACTCGGGCGCCGTCGGCGGTCGGCCCACTGTCGGCGTCCACGCACCAGGTGGTGTTGCGGACGTTGACGAGGCGGTAGTGGCCGTCGCCCGCGTCGACGAGCTTCCACCACTGGTTGTCGCTAGCCGTGTCCTGCCACTGGTCGAGTTGGGTGCCCGGGGTGGAGTCGCCGGGGCTGTCCAGGAGCCGTCCGCTGTGGCGGGCGGCGATGCGGAAGGAGCCGTCGGGGTTGGGGAGGAAGCGCCACTGCTGGTTGACGGCGCCGGACCAGCCCCACTGGATGACCTTCGCCCCGTTGGCGGTGCCGGCGCCGCTGATGTCGAGGACCTTGCCGCTGCGCCGGTTGACCAGCTTGAACCAGCCGGTCAGCAGGGAGACGGTGATGTCGGTGCGGCGTCCGGCGACGAGGGTCACCTTGCGGGCGTGGGTGCCGAGCGGGGAGGAGGCCACGGTCGCGGAGGTGGTCACCGATGTCATGCCTCGGCGGCTGATGAGGCTGATGGTCTGGTCGACGGCGGACGTGACGGAGAGGGTGGCGGTGCGGGCGGACAGGTCCCAGCTGAAGGTGTGGACACGGATCCGGCCGCGGGCCCGTACGCCGGTGAGGGAGCCCTTGGCGAGTTGGTCGGGCAGGGCGGGAAGGATTTCCAGAACGCCGGGGCGGGTGTAGAGCAGGGCCTCGGCGAGTACGCCCGGGAAGGCGTTGGCCGCGTCGGCGTTGTAGATGTCGAGGTCGGGATTGTGGGAGGTCATCAGCGACTTGAAGAGCATGTTGTAGCCGATGATCTTCTTGAGGTTGTCGTAGACCTTCGCGCCGTCCTTCAGACGCGCGCCGGCCAGGGCGCGGTGCAGGCTGCCGTGGGCGGAGATGTTCTGGTCGCCGCGCTTCTCCAGGGCCTTGAGCGCCGGGGCAACGAGCTTCGGTTCATCCTCGGGATTGATCTCGTGCAGCGGCCAGGCGCCGTACAGGTGCTGGATGTGCCGGTGGTCGTAGCGGTCGCTCAGCGTGGGCCAGGACCATTCGGCGAGCGCGCCGTCGCTGTTGACGCGGTAGTCGGGGATCTTCCGCAGCAGCGCCGTCCAGCGTGCCACTCCCTGACCGCTGCCCTGCTCCACGCCCAGGGTGTCGGCCGCGTCGACGGCGGCCCGCAGAGCGTGTCTGCCGGCCATGATGTCGCCGGTGGCGTTGACCGACAGACACACACCGGTGTTGCCGGGGGAGTTCTCCATGGAGAAGGACGGCACGAACACGGCCTTGCCGTCGGAGTCCGTACGGGTGAGGAAGTCCTCGTAGAACAGGGCCAGTTCCATCAGGGCGGGGGCCAGCCTGGTGCGGTAGAAGTCGCTGTCCCCGGTGACCTCGTAGTACTCCAGCAACGGGTACAGCAGCCAGTCCGCGCCGCCGGTCCAGCACTGACCCGGGAAGCTGTTGTTGTCGAAGTGGAGCATGTGGCCGTACTCGCCGTCGGTCCGGGAGGGGGCGAGGAAGCCGCGCGCGCCGTAGAGGTTGGTGGCGTTGGTCCGCCAGTCGTCCAGCTGGTCGAGGATCAGGTCGAAGTAGCCCTCCATGACGTCGGTGAGGTCGAGGATGTTGCTGCCGGCGACCTGAAGGTTGACGTTGGCGTCGGTGGTGAAGTCGTCGGCCCAGGCACCGTTCCAGGACCCCGTCCAGATGCCCGTGAGCCGGGGCGGGAGTACGCCGCTCGAGCTGATGAAGAGATAGCGGCCCGAGTCGTAGAGCCGCTCCATTAGAGCGGTGTCGATGACACTCCGGTTGGCGTTCTGGCGGGCTATCAGCTCGCTGACGGAGAGCTTGCGGTCGGCGTCGGAGACGTGCAGGTCGAGGCGGGAGCGGTCGTACAACTCGGTGTGGACGGCGGAGTGCGCGGACCGCAGCGCCGTGTAGTCGGTGCCCAGCCGGGCCAGCTCGGCGTGCAACGGCTCGGAGTTCCACGTGGTGGCAGACTCGTAGCGGTCCAGCTTGGTCAGCAGGATCACCTTGGTCGCCTTGGCCACCACGACGGTGGAACCACTGGCGCTGACGGAGGAGCCCGATCCCGTGGCGACGACGCGGGTGACGCCCTCGTAGCCGAAGGCGCCCTGTCCGGCGGGGTAGGTGCCGCGCAGGTTCAGATAGCCGGAGCCGTTGCTCGTGGTGGCGCGGGTGGTGAAGCTCAGACTGCCGGGCAGCCCGTCGAGCGCGGTGTTGACGCTGAGCGTGGTGTCGACGGTGCGGCCGGGCGCGGGCGTCAGCTCGTGAACGATCACGTTGTCGGCGCGGGAGACGAAGGCCCGACGGGTCCAGGTGCCGTACTGGTCGGTCCAGCTGGAACTGACCTCGCCGGTACGGAAGTCGTTGACCCGGCCGTAGTCGTTGACGGTGGTCATGCCCGGCGTGGCGATACGCAGCTCGTACGCGGGATGGTAGGTCTGCGTCCAGCGCAGCGACCATCCGGAGGCGAAATCTCTGTTGGCACCGGCGTAGTTGCCGGCGAGCGCCTTGTCCCGTACGTCCTCCAGGCGGCCGGAGAGAACGGGAGGCTTCACGGTGCGGGTGCCGTTCGGGAGCACCAGGCGGTGGTAGTTGAACACCACCTTCTCCAGCGCGGCGGCCCCGTGGAGGATGGCGCCGTACTCCCCGTTGCCGGTGAGGAAGCCGTCGGTCCAGGAGGAGGCGGGGGAGGTGTCGTAGATACCGCGGTCGGGGACGGTGATCTGCGGCGGTACGGCCGCCGCGGCCGTGCCGGAGAGGAGCCCGCCGGGGAGCGCGGCTGCTCCGGCGGTCAGCGCGGCGGCGGTGAGGAAGTGTCTGCGGTCCAGGGGGTGGGGGTGTTCCATGACGCGAATTCCTTAGTCTGTCGGGCGGTGCGGGGTGCGGGGTGCGGGTGTTTGGGGTGGGGGCCCGGAACGTACGTACGTGGTTACGGCCCCGTCGCCGCGCGGTTCGGCGCGTGACCGGGGACGGGCGGCAGGGGAGGCGACGGGGAGCCTCGACCTTGCCTCCTCCCGTGACGTGGGAGAGCGCTGGGGGAGTCGGCGACGGCCTCCTCGGACGGTCGCGCCAGCTTCTCGCCGCCGCCGCTCGTTCGGGCGGTGCTGTTCGGGGTCGCGGCAGGGCGAGGAGCAGACATGGGATGGATTTAAGGGTGAGTTCGGTGACCCTGTCCAGAGTCGTATCGAGTAATCTTGCCGTGACGGCTGATCTAAAGGGTAGGTTCCGTGTCATGAGGTGTGAAAAGGGAAGAGGCGGGGCGCCCCAGTCAACTCAGTGGTCATGGGATGTATCGTGAAGGTTCTGCTGCGCAGAAGGTCGGCGGGGACTCCGCGTGCTCGGAATCTGACCTCGGCGGCGGACGGCGATCGACCAGGGAGTGAATGGTGGCGGAACCACCGTTGAAGAGGCGGCGGTTGACTGGCGACCGAGCTCTGAGGGAACCGTGGGTGCAGTAGCTTCAGGCCGTGTCCACACCCCCGCCGCCGCAGCAACCCTTGTCGTCCCAGCCGTACCTCCTGCCTCCGCCTCCGCCTCCGCCTCCGCCGTCGCCGAAGAGTCGGATCGGAGTCGTCCTGGGGGTGGTCGGCGGGGCCATGGCCTTGTTGATCGCCGCCGGAGCCGCTGTCGTGGCCGTCAAGACCGACGCCGAAGGGGACTATCCCGAGGCCCGGTATCGGTTGGCCCTTCCCCAGGCCCTGCTCGACGGTGAGTACGCACTGGAGCAGGACTTCTCCGACGCCCCGCAAGACAGTTACCTGCAGCACGCCGAAAGCGCCCTGGGTGGCCGTGACGTCAGGGCGGCCGTCGCGATCTACATTCCCGCGGACCGTGGCGGCCGGCTGAATCTCAGCGGTATGTACGGCCGGTTCAAGGACGCCGACGACGCACGGGACGCCATGCTGAAGGACGCGGCCGGCCCGGACGGCGTGTCGGTCGCGCGGGCGCCCCAGGACTTCCGTCCCTCCGGCGCGGACGTCACCGTCACCTGTCAGGTGGTCGCCAAGGAGGACCTGAACATGCGGGTCATCACGCCGATGTGCGCCTGGAACGACGGCAACACCGGCGCGCTCATCGGCGAGATCGATCCCGCTGTCTCCTCCAAGGACGCCGGTGAGGTGGACCTGGCGGGCCTCGCCGAGCGAACCGTCCGGATCCGGGCCGAGCTGCGGCAGCCGATCGGCTGAACAACGCCGGCCGTGGCGGGGGAGGAGGGCGGTCCCCGTAGCGTGGCACGCTGTCGTGGGACCGCCCTCCTCCGGTCGGGCGCTTGCCTGCGCGGCAGGAGGGGTGGGCTACCGGAGAGTGGTCCATTTCTGGTTGTTCTGGCCGTTACAGGTCCACAGGACGGCAGGGGTTCCGTTGGCGGTGCCCCCCTGCTGGGCGTCCAGGCACAGTCCGGCGTGGAGGTTGCGGATCGACCCGTCGGCCTGCGTGGTCCACTTCTGGTTGTTCTGGCCGTTGCAGGACCAGATGATGACCCGTGTGCCGTTGGTGGTGCCCTGGTTGTAGGCGTCCAGGCATTTGTCGCCGTAGACGCGTATCTCGCCTCCGGCCCAGGTGGTCCAGAGCTGGTTGGCGGCGGTGTGGCAGTCCCAGATCAGCGCCGTCGACCCGGCCGTGGTGGAGGCGCGGTCCACGTCCAGGCAGCGACCGGAGCCGGTACCGCGCAGGCGTGCGGTGGTGGAGGCCACGGGGCTGCCGCCGGTCATCCTGAACACGGCCACACCATGCGCCGGAACGCTCGCGGAGATCTGGCCCGAGGTGTTCGACGTACCACCGGTCCACAGGTCGGTGAGGGTGAACGCCTCGCCGGTGAGGCCGAGTTGCGCGGCCGTGGAGGTGAGGGTCGCGGTGCTGTTCCCCCGGTTGAACAGGCCCACGGCGACCGAGCCGTCGGACAGGGGCTTGGCGAACACCTCGGTGTCTCCGTCGTCGCGCACCCTGCGTCCGCCCGCGCCCAACGGATCCTGGTTCACCGCGAGCAGACGGGGGTTGCGCAGGATCGCGCTCACGTCACTGGACATGGTGCGGATGTCGTTGCCGGCGATGAGGGGGCCGAGAGAAGCGCCCACAGGGCGAAGTGGGAGCGGGACTCGGTCAGCGGCAGACCGGGACGGCCGACGACCAGCATGTCGGGGTCGTTCCAGTGGTCCGGACCCGACTGCGCGGCCAGCGGCGCGGTGATGTCCAGGACGTTGCCGACGCCCATGGGGTAGCTGTTGGTGTTGCCGTTCTGCCAGATGTCGAGCAGGTCCTCGGTCGTCCGCCACAGGTCGGCCACCTGGCCCCAGTCGTAGGTGGCGCCGGTGGGGGCGTGGAAGCTGTTGGGGTTGATGCTGTAGATGATCGGGCGGCCGGTGGCTCGCAGGGCGTCGCGCATGATGCTGAACTGGGTGATCTGCTCGCTGAGGGTGCCACTGCCGGAGCACCAGTCGTACTTGAGGTAGTCCACGCCCCACGCGGCGAAGACGGCGGCGTCCTGGGCCTCGTGGCCCTTGCTGCCGGTGGAGCCGGGATAGGTGCCCACGCCCTGGGCGCACGTGCGCTCGTTGGGTGCCTGGTAGATGCCGAACTTCAGGCCCTTGCCGTGGATGTAGTCGCCGAGCGCCTTCATGCCGCTGGGGAAGGTGGTCGGGTTGGCCCGGAGGTTGCCCGCGCTGTCACGCTGCGGGTTGAACCAGCAGTCGTCGACGACGACGTACTGGTAGCCCGCGTCCTTCATCCCTGAGGACACCATCGCGTCGGCGGCCTGGCGGACCTGAGCCTCGGTGATCCCGCATCCGAAGCTGTTCCAGCTGTTCCAGCCCAGCGGCGGGGTGAGCGCGGGGCTGCCCGGCGCGGCCTCGGCGGGTGTACCGACGGAGGCGGTGACGCAGGCGGTGAGCGTCAGTGCGGTGGCCGCGAGGAGACGCAGTATTCGTTTGTGCAGGGGAACCATGGAGGGGGGTCCTTCCCGGCTCGCGAGGCGGAAGCCGCTCTGCGAGCCTGAGAGCACGGTCATGAGAGCACGGTCATGAGAGCACGGTCATGAGCTGGTGATCGTGTGCGGGAGGATCAGCGCTGCAGGGTGAGCACGCCGGGCCGGTAGGGCCACTTCTCGTAGGGGGTGTTCGGCGGTGTGGTGCCTCTGCCCTGGTAGAGGAACTGCAGGTTGCAGGGGTCGATGGTCATGGTCTGGTCGGGGTTGTTGCGGACCAGGTCACCGTGGCTGATGTCGTTGGTCCAGGTGGCGCCGCTGTTGGCCTTGCCAGCGAAGGGGTTGCTCTCAGTGGCGGCCTGGGGGGTCCAGGTGCCGTTCAGGCTGGAGGCGGTGAAGGAGCGGAAGTAGCGGCCATTGGCACCCTTCGCCTCGACGATCATGAGGTACTGGTTCTGGCCCTGGACCTTGTACACCTGCGGGGCTTCGAACAGGTTGTCCGCCGTGTCGCTCATGATCGTGGTGTAGGAGGAGCCGAAGTTGCCCGGGAAGTTCCCGATCGGCATGCTCGCGCGGTAGATCTTGCCGTTGTCGCCGGCGAAGAACAGGTACATGTTCTGGTCGTCGGCGATCAGGGTTTGGTCGATCACACCCGTGGGGGAGTTGTCGGTGGCGGGAAGACTTCCGGTGAACAGCGACTGCGGCGCGGACCAGCCGTTGGGGTTGGTGGGGTCGCTGGACGTGCGGTAGATGAAGGGAGACGCACCCCACTGGTACGCCATGACCCAGATGTTCTTGGGCGCGAAGTAGAACAGCGTCGGCGCCACCACGGTCTGGGTCATGTTGTTCTGGCCGGCCGACGCCATGTCCGACCAGTTCGTGAAGGGACTGAACATCATCGAGCCCCACGACGAACCGGTGTAGGTGGTCCCGTAGACGAGGTGCTTGCCGTTGTAGGTCACGGTGGTGAAGTCCTTCAGCGCGGCCCATCCGTTCGCCGGCTGCGCCAACGCACCCGTCGACGTCCACCGGTACGTCGACGGAAGGGAACATGTGCCGCCCGGCGGTGCGGACAGGCCGGTCCACTTCTGGTGGCTGCCGCCGCTGCACGTCGCGATCTCCACCGCCGTGCCGTTGGCCGTACCGGAACCAGTGGCGGACAGGCACAGCCCGGACTCCACGGCGACGACCGTGCCGTCGGCGTTGACCCGCCACTGCTGGTTCGTACCGCCGTTGCAGGACCAGATCACCGGCCGGGTGCCGGACGCGGTGGCGTGGCCCGGGACGTCCAGGCACTTGTTGCCGTACACGGTGAGCTGGTTGTTGTCCGTCAGCGTCCACTGCTGGTTGGACCCGCCCCAGCAGTCCCAGATCTGCAGGTTCGCGCCGTCGGTCTGGCTGGCGCCCGGTACGTCGAGACACCGGCCGGAACCGGTGCCGCGCAAGGCGCCGCTGGTGGCCGCGTGAGCCGGGTCGGCGACGAGTGTCGCCGCCGACGCGACCAGAGCCGCGACCATGGCAGACAGATGTCTGCGGCTGAAACTACGTCTGCGCATGTGAGCCTCGTTCTTCTTGGTTGCGTGATCCGGGTGGGCCCGTCAGGAACGGCTGTCCGGACTGTCGGTGCGCGGTGACGGTTCCTCAGATGTTCGTGATGTCGAACAAGGGTCGAAGTGTCGCGCAAGAGAGAGGACGAGGATGTGCCGAACCCCGCTTTCCTGGACGGTCGAAAAGCCTGGGCCCGGCCCTGATTCCGTAGGCTGCGCCACCGGCTTTCGGCGGTCCCGTCGTCGGAGTCCTGGATCACGAACACACCGACAGCGGCGAGTTGCCCGCGATGGCGAGCAGCTTGCCGTTGTGCGTGTTGCGGATCTTGTAGGTCCCGCCGACCGGGGCGAGCAGTGTCCTTATGCGGTCGGCGGTGCCGCTGTCCGACCACTGCAGTGCGCGGCCACCGTCTGCCGTGGACAAAGCCGTGGGTTGTGCCCACCGCCCTGGCGGCAACTGCTGGGGTTGCCGTGCCGACGGGAAACTCATGCGCGTGAAACTCTTCCGGCACAGTGGTGTCCTGTTCGATCGTCGGAACTCCGCCCGATTCGGCGATCGTGGGCAAGGCGGCAGCACGGCTCGACGAAGAAGCCAGGGACCCTGAGGGGCCTCGGACTCATCCGTTTTCGCCGCTGCTACATGGGATGGATTAACGGATATGAATGTTGTCCGTGTCTAGTCCTGCGACACAAAAGTCTCGATTGCTTGCCAGATGGGCATCTGGCAGCGATCTGCGCGCGGGTCAGACATTGGATGTGTTGCGGAGGAGTGGGGGCGGCGAACAGGGGATTCGACGGTCCACGCCCACCGAGGTGCCCACGCTGTCCGGATTCATCGGCCACGCCACCGTGCTGAAGGAGACGGTCGACGTCACCCTGCCCGTCAACACCACCCAGTCGCTGCGTTCGGTCGACTTCCCCGACCGGTACGCCGTGGTGCGCTCCGGCAAGCTCGGCTACATCGAACCGGTGAGCTCCTCCAGCAGCACCGCCGTCAAGCGGAGCGCCACCCTCACTGTCGTGCCCGGCCTTGCCGACGCCAAGTGCTGTTCCTTCCGCGAATCCTCAGGCCGATACATGCGCCACTGGAACTTCCGGATTCGCTTCGACGCGGGCAACGGCACCGGCACCTTCGACAAGGACGCCACCTTCTGCGCCCGTGCCGGCAGCACCGCCGGTTCCGTCAGCCTGGAGTCGTACAACTACCCCGGCCGCTACATCCGCCACTACGCCTACGCGCTGCGCGTGGACACCTTCCAGGACACAGCCGCCTTCCGTGCCGACAGCTCCTTCACCGCGGTCAGCCCCTGGGCCTGGCCTGTCCGACCCACCCCCATCTGCCGTGCCGTCGCGGATCCTCCCGCGACGGCACGGTCTTTTCGCCCCTCTCACACGCGATCGCCGCGTCCTCGGACGGAGAGCGCGGCGGGACGACGCCTGCGCTGCCGCAGCCCGAGCTCACGACCTGCGGTCGTCGAGCTGTTCCCCCTGTGCGGCAGCCACGAGAGCAGAAGGGAGATCCGCGAGAACCAGATCTGGCGCCCGCGGCAAGGACTGACCTGACCTACGACCGCAACCGCACATGAGGGGGCATCGGTCCGTCGGCACAGTCCGGCGGGCCGATGCCGTTCACGCGGCCAGGCCGTGCAGGAAGCGACCCCCGCCACGTCTTCGGCGGGGGTCGCAGGCTCCGCGGCCGTCGTGGCCGCCCGCTCGTGTGCACAGAAAAATTCGCTGCGCAGATCAGTCGGTCCCATTGACGTGCCCTTGTCCGAAACTTATCTTCTGTCGAAGTTACGTACAGTGATCGAAATTTCGAACGCTTGGCCGTCAAAGGAGACAGCCGGTGCACCCCACCTGCCACTGGTCAACTCTCGTGGCTCCTGAGTCGGCCCTGCCTGCCTCACTCGCCCTCACTCCGGCCCCTTGCGGTCGGCTCCGCCTCCGGCGGCCGCCGACACGCTGAGGCGCTGAGAACCGGCACCCGATCATGGCACCCGTAGCACGACAGGAGACGCGCATGGCCAGGCTCATCAGCCGGCTGGCGGCGATATTGGTCGCCGCCTGCCTACTCTTCACCTCCCAAGCCCTGACCGCACCCGAGCGGGCCGCCGCCGCCGACCCGGGCTACCTGATGGTCCACTTCACGGGGGAGGGGTCGGCCAAGCAG
Organism: Streptomyces sp. NPDC002324; assembly: GCF_053593335.1. Classification (NCBI taxonomy): domain Bacteria; kingdom Bacillati; phylum Actinomycetota; class Actinomycetes; order Kitasatosporales; family Streptomycetaceae; genus Streptomyces; species Streptomyces sp. NPDC002324. The sequence goes on along the minus strand of NZ_JBSFCF010000022.1, from coordinate 102,233 downwards.
CAGATGTACCTCTCGCACAGCACGGACGGGGTGCACTGGAACGACCTCAACGGCGGAGGCATGGTCCTGCGCTCCCCGGTCGGCACGAAGGGGGTGCGCGACCCCGCGCTGGTGAGATCCCCCGACGGCAGCAAGTACTGGATCATCGCGACCGACCTGTGCATCGACTGCGGGCAGACGTGGAGCCAGTCCATCAACAACGGCAGCCGTAACCTCGTGGTGTGGGAGTCGAGCGACCTGGTCACCTGGTCCCAGCCGTGGCTGCTCAACGTCGCCGGAGCCATCCCCGACGGACGCAACGCGTGGGCGCCCGAGGCGATCTGGAACCCCGAGACCAACGACTACGTGCTGTACTGGGCGACCAACGTGCCCCTCAACGGCGCGACGAAGCACCGCATCTACTACGCCCGCACCACGGACTTCCGTACCATCACCACCCCGCAGACCTACATCGAGCGTCCCGGCACCCAGGAGATCATCGACACCCAGATCATCGAGGTGCCCTCGGGTGTCGGCAACTACCGCTACGTGCGGGCCTCCGGCGACGGCCAGATCACCCTCGAAGGCAGCAACTCGATCCTGGGGACCTGGACCAACCTCGGCAACCTCTCCGGCATCGGCCTCACCGGGTCCATGGTGGAGGGTCCGATGTGGATGAAGTTCAACGGCACCAACAAGTGGGCCCTCTACCTCGACCAGTACGCCACCGGCGGCGGCTACATGCCGGTCCTGACCACCGACCCCTCCAACCCCGCCGCCTACCAGAAGCAGACGTCGAGCAGCTACAACATGGGCGGCACGAAGAAGCGCCACGGCTGGATCCTGAACATGACGGCCGCCGAGGAGAGCCGCGTGCTCGCACGCTGGCCCAACACCGCGATCAACCGTCTCCAGTCGTACAACTTCCAGGACCGGTACGTGCGTCACACCAACTTCGACGTGCGCATCGACCCGAACGTCAGCCCCGTCGACGACTCCCAGTTCCGGATGCGCACCGGCCTGGCGGGCACCGGCACCGTCTCCTTCGAGTCGGTGAACTTCCCCGGTTACTTCCTGCGGCACTCGGGATTCGACTTCCAGCTGGCCTACTACGACGGCACGAGCGGCTTCGCCGCGGACGCCACCTTCCGCCAGGTCGCCGGACTCGCCGACGCGACATGGTCGTCGTTCCAGTCCTACAACTACCCCGACCGGTACATCCGCCACTACGCGTACCAACTCAGGCTCGACCCGATCACCACCGCCACGGGGCGCGGCGACGCCACCTTCCGCGTGACGAGCTGACCCGACCCGACCCGACCCGACCCGACCCGCTCCTGACCTGACCTGACTCGACCGGGATGCCGGCGCCCTCACGGCGACCTCCCGCCCCCTGCCCGCTCTCCGCGCGGGCGGGGGAGGCGTCGGCATCCCCCTGCATTCCGGGCATCAAGTCCCGTAGCCCGGCCCGGCTTTGGCTTCGGGGGCGGGTCTACGGCCTCCGGCTCCGGTCGGCCACGATGGCGCGGCCAACTCCCGGTCCAGGCATGCCAGATGATGCCGGGAACCTCGCCGACCTCCTCGACCGGCTTGCCGCCGGGGGTGCCCCAGATCCTGGACGCGGCCCGGTGCGGCGCCTCCCGCTCACGGACCTGCCGCTCCTCCAACGTGCCGGGCGCGCTTGACCCTTCGCGATTCAACCGTTGTCGGTTTGACGGGTCAGAAGGCTCCTTCGACCCCTCCCTCGGCTGAACGGGTGGGTGGAATCCTTTCGTGCAATATTGGTGTATTGCGGGTAGCGCGAATCCGCGGCGCGCGGCGGGCGCCACCGAACAGCAGGCCGCAGAGCCTCCCACGCCGGCCGCTGTGCGGCGTGGATACCCAGGCGGAACGAGGTGGCAGAGATGAACGCGCCCTATCCGAACGGAAGCCAGAGGCTCCTCAGCAAGCCGAAGATGCCGAAGCTCGACAACGGCCTGCCCAGCATCGTCCACGCCCAGGCCTCACCCCGTTCGATCGGAGGCACCTCACTCTTCGAGACCGGTGCCGTCACCGCCCGAACGGCGCAGGCTGGTCCAGTCCGAGCCCCGCGTGGTGGAGCAGGCAGCGCAGCAGCTGCGTGAGGGCCGGTTTCACGGTGTTCCGCGACGCCGAGCGTGGCCGAGACGGCGCTGCCGAACTCGCGCGGGAGGCGACGCTCAACATCTCCGGTCCTCCCGAACTCTACGAGCGTGCCTTCCGCTGCTCGCTGGAGTCCCAGGAGCGGCCGGTGCTCAAGGTGCACCGCGGCTTCGAGGTCGGGGACGCGGTCGGCATCTCCTTCGCGCTCACCGGACCGCCTTCCCTGTTCGACGCGACCTTCGCCGGCCGGGAGGGTCAGGGCGCCCCTCGACACGAGGCGCTCAGCGTCGACGACCCTACCCCGCGACGTGGCCCGGCACATCAGCGAGATCACCTTCACCGCGCCCCCCCGAATTCGGCCCCGCCCATCCATGAGGATCCCGCGACGCGCCCGACCCCCACCGCTGCCCGGCCGAACGGCAAGCGGGTCCCACTCTCGTCCCCACGCGGCGACGTAGCCGCCATCACGTATCCCGCCCACGGCGAACCCAGGAGGAACCAGTGACACCGATACGGATAGCCACGTTCAATCTGGAGAACTTCGACGAGCCCGCCCCGGACGTCCCGCGGCCGTCGCTGGAGGAACGCATCGCCCTGATGAAGCCGCAGATCACGCGGCTGCGGGCGGACATCGCCTGCTTCCAGGAAGTCCACGGTCAGGAACGCCCCGGACAGCCGCGCGACCTGCTCGCGCTGAAGGAGCTGCTTGCCGGCACCAACCTCGACGGCGCGTCCCTGACCAGCACCAAGCCCGCGAACGACGCGGTCTTCGACCTGCGCAACCTGGTCATCGCCACCCACATGCCGGTCATCAAGCACCAGCAGCTGAAGAACGACCTCGTCAACGAGCCCCGCTACCAGCGGCTCACCGCCGACCCGCCCGACGCCGCGCCGGTCGCGATCGGAATCGAACGGCCCATCCTGCACGCGCAGATCGACATCGACCACGCGGCCCCCGGCCGCCTGCTCCACGTCATCAACCTGCACCTCAAATCCAAGATCCCCAGTGACATCCCCGGTCGGCTGATCGGCCCCCGGCACGACATCTGGAGCAGTGCCGACAGCTGGGCCGAGGGCAGTTTCCTGTCGTCGATGAAGCGTATGAGCCAGGCCCTGGAGGTCAGGCGCCTCATCGACCAGATCCTCGACGACGACCCCGACGCGCGCATCATCGTCGCCGGTGACTTCAACGCCGAGCCCGAGGAGGTGCCGGTCCTGGCCATCTGCGGCAACGTCGAGGACACCAACAACGGCGACCTCGCCACCCGGGTCCTGGTCCCCATCGAGCACACCATCCCCAACGAGGCCCGCTACACCCTCTTCCACCACGGTCGCGGCCAGATGATCGACCACATGCTCGTCACCCGCAACCTCCTCGCCCACTACCGCGGCTCAGAGATCCACAACGAGATCCTCCACGACGACTCCATCGCCTTCGCCACCGACATCAAGTACCCCGAGTCCGACCACGCCCCCGTCGTGGCCAGCTTCGACTTCGACTGACCTCACGGAACCGCCTCTCGCCCCTCACCCCGCGGCGTCGCCGATGTCCGGGTGTTGCGGATGGGAGGCCAGGACCGCGGCCTGGACGCGGCCGTCGCGGCAAGCTCGTCATGGTCGCCCTGCCCGCGCACGGCACCGTCCAGGTCCCGATCTTCGACACCGTCGTGCACGGTCACCAGCGTGATCGGTTCGATCGTGGCACCCTGAAGGATCTTGCCGAGGTGTACCAGCTGCACGCGGCGGGCCGGACCCGGGCGGCAGGCCGCCGAGACCCTGGAGGCCGCGCGCTGCGGGACGCCCCCGCCGATGTACGGGCTCCAGCGCCGGACGGCCGAGAAATACGCCCGGAACGTGCTGGTCGACGCCTCGTACGACGCCTACCTCCTGATCGGGGGGCAGGCGCCGACAGCGGCACTTCGGGCTCCAGCTCGGCCGGGTGGCGCACGGCGTGCTGCACCACTCCCGCCTGCCCGGTCGTGATCGTTCCCGAGAGCGGGTGACCGTGGTGCCCGGCGGCTCAGAGGCTCGCCGCGTGATCGGGGACGTAGGTCTGCAGGTCACGCGGCGGACGCTCGTAGCCGGTCGAGGGCGGTCGCGACGGCAGCTCCAGCACGGGCGGCGGGACCTCGTGGTACGGCACGGAGCCCAGCAGATGGGCGATCATGTTCAGCCGTGCCCGGCGCTTGTCGTCGCTCTCGACGACGAACCAGGGCGCCTCGGAGACGTCGGTGTGCACGAGCATCTCGTCCTTGGCCCGGGAGTACGCCTCCCAGCGTGCGAGCGACTCCAGGTCCATCGGCGACAGCTTCCAGCGCCGCAGCGGATCCTCCAGCCGCTTGCGGAACCGCTCCTGCTGCTCACCGTCGCTCACCGAGAACCAGTACTTGCGCAGCAGGATCCCGTCCTCCACCAGCATCCGCTCGAAGATCGGGCACTGCCGAAGGAAGAGCTGGTACTCCTCCTTCGTACAGAAGCCCATCACATGCTCGACTCCGGCCCGGTTGTACCAGGACCGGTCGAACAGCACGATCTCCCCGGCGGCCGGCAGATGCTCCACGTACCGCTGGAAATACCACTGGGTGCGCTCGCGCTCCGTCGGCTTTGGCAGCGCGGCGATCCGGGCGACGCGCGGATTGAGATGCTCGGCGACCCGCTTGATCGTGCCGCCCTTGCCCGCCGCGTCCCGCCCCTCGAAGATCACCACGAGCCGGGCGCCCTCCGCCCGTACCCACTCCTGGAGCTTCACCAACTCCGTCTGCAGGCGCAGCAGTTCTTCCTCGTACGCCGCGCGCGGCACCTTCGTCGCCTTCTCGCCAGCCATGCCGCCTCCACCACCCGACGACCCGTCGATGAGTTCCGGAGTCACCCATGACCAAGGTCGAACACCAGAACGTCACCGTACTGACCGACGACGAACTGCGCACCCTGGACGCCCACTGGCGGGCCGCCAATAACATGGCCGCCGGGCAGATAGGTAGTGCCGGGCGCTTCGCCACCGGCCCCGGACGGGGTGACCCCACGGTGCCGGGCCGCCGACCGGGTCAGCGCCCGCCCGCCGCTGCGCACCTCCGGCGGCTGGACGAGGCAGTTCCGGCCGCCCCGGTCGTCACGGTGTGGAGAACAGTCCGGGCTCCGAAGGTGAGGAGCGGTCGGGGCGGACGCCGTTCGTGACCCGTAGGAACTCCAGTTTCTCGGCGTCGACGGAACCTGCGGCCACCGTGTAGACGACCAGGCGGACGTCGCAGCCGGGGACGGTGAGCACGTCGCAGTCACAGGTCACCTCGCCGACCTGCGGGTGCACGACGGTCTTGCGGGCGGAGAGGTGCGGACCGACCGCACCCTCCTCCCACAGCCGACCGAACTCCGCACTGGTGGAGCGCAGTTCCGTGACGAGGTCGCTCAGCCCGCGGTCATGGGGATGGTCGACGAGAGCGGTGCGCAGATCGGCGACGAGGGCGGGGTTCAGGGCGTCGCCCTCCGGGAGCACCGGCCAGGCCGCGAGCCCACTGGGCCCGGTGGCGAACACCGCTCGCACAAGGTTCCGTTCGGCCGGTGTCCGTCCGCTGGGATCGCCCAACAACGCGGCCCACGCCGGCGTCCAGGACAGCAAGGTCCAGTCGGCACTGAACACGCCCACGGGGAACTCCCCGAGGCGCGCCAGCATCCGCTGGACCCTCGCCGGCACGTGCGTGGAGACCGTCCCCTCCTGCGGGGGCAGGAGGCCGGCCATCCGTAGGACGTCCTCGGGGGCCAGGCCGGGCTCTCCGTCGATCTGGCCGGGGAGATGTGCGACGGGCCATCGATCAGCTCGGCGCCGCCAAGCGAGCGGTGCACTCCGCGACGTACGGACGGTGCCGTCGCCTCAGCCCTCCAGGACGAAGATCGGCTTGTGGCCGGGGCGGTCGGAGGTCAGTACGTCGGGGATCTCGTTCCAGCCGTGGATCCCGCTGGTGATCAGCTCGGGATGGAGCGTGCCGGCGGCCACCGCCTCCAGCGTCGGTGTCATGTTCGGCCGTGCGTGGCCCTTGCCGTTGTGGAAGTGGACGCCGCGCTGGTACAGCGAGAGCAAGGGGAGCCGGACCTCGTCGAAGTAGATACCGACGCTGTTGACGTGGCCCTCGGGCATGACCGACAGCAGCGCCTTGCGCAGCCGCTCGGGGTTGCAGCTGGCGTCCACGGCGAGGTGGAAGTCCTTCTCGCGCTTGCCGTGGATGTCCTGGACCTCGGCGCCGAGCCGCTCGGCGACCTTCATCCTGACCGGGTCGTCGTCGTAGTAGACGGTACGGGCGCCGGCGCAGTGGACCGCCACGTCGGCCGCGTACAGGCCGATGGAGCCGGTACCGCCGAAGACCGCGACCTTCGGGTCGGGGATTGTGGCGACGGTCGGCATCACCGTCTCCCACCCGAGGGCGAGGTTGTCGCCGATCGAGGCCAGGTGCACGGGGTCGACCCCGGCGGGCAGCTTGGCGAGGTTGAAGTCCGCGTAGGGAACGCGGATGAGTTCGTCGAAGGTGCCGCCCCAGGCTCCGTTGACCGGGAGGCCGTACTGGGCGTCTCCGTGGACGAGACAACGGGCGGTGTGGCCGAGCTCGCACTGCGCACAGGTGCCGCAGGCGATGTGCCAGGCGACGCCGACGACGTCTCCGACCGCGACGTTCGTGCAGGCGGGGCCGACCTCGACCACCGTGCCCACGCATTCGTGGCCGAGCGGGAACGGGCCGAATCCGGAGAACGGGGTCCTGTCGGCGATGACATGGTGGTCGAGATCGCAGGTCGTGGCCGCGAGCGGGCGCACGAGAGCGTCCGTGCCGTCGACGAGGGTGGGGGCGTCGACCTCGTCGAAGCGCAGTCGGCCGTGGGCGACGAACATCAGGCTCTTCATGGGAAAGCTCCTCGGTTGCATGGGATGCCCGGGCCGGTCGGTCTTGCCTGCCGGGGCATGGGATGCCCGGGCCGGTCGGTCTTGCCTGCCGGCCCGGGCCCTGTGGTCGGTCAGACGGCGCCGCGGTCCTGATCTCCAGCGGGGAGCGCGTCCAGGAAGACCATGTCCGGCGCTCCGGCCAGCGCCTGGGCGAGGGCGCCGCCGATCTCCCGCATCACGACGCCCTTCATGTGCGCGCCCAGAGCCTCACGGGAAGCCCACTTCTCGATCATGACGAACTCGCCGGTGGTGCCCGCCTTGCGGTGCAGCGCGTACCGCAGGCATCCGGGTTCGGCATGGACCCTGGGCAGCGCCGCCGTCAACGTCTTCTCGATCAGTTCTTCCTGGCCCGGCTTGGCGACCATCGTCGCGACCAGGACCACCGGCTCGGCCATGGGTTACCTCTTTCTCTCGTTATAACGTTCGTCATAATCATGGCAGACGTCGCACCTGCCGTGTCACAACGGCTGGTCGATCGCAGGTTGTTGTCGGCGGTGCCATCACACCGTGGACCTGGGAGAACGGCCTGGCTGGCGGCACCTCGTCGTGCCGTGGTCAGTCTCCTCGTCGGGGGTCGTCGCCGATCGGCCGCAGCGAGGCGTGTGGCGTGCCACGCAGCTCGCGGCGGAGGGTAGCGCGCGCGATGTCCGCCGCGTCGAGCAGACAGGTCTGACGCATCCGCCACGGGGCGCGGTGGCCCTGTCGGGGAAAGCTCCGGATGCCCCTCCGCACGTAGCCGGACGCCGGCTCGATCATGGGCCGTTCCCGGATGCCGGGCTCCGCGGCCGGAGTGATCGCCGCGAGGTCCGCGCGGCGCATGTGGTCGAGGACGCGGCACACCAGTCGCGCGGTGAGGTCTGCCCGCATGCTCCAGGAGAGGTTGACGTAGCCGAAGCAGAGCGCGAAGTTCGGCACGCCGCTGAGCATGGTGCCCCGCCACAGCAGGTGACGCGCGGGGCCGACCGGCTCGCCGTCGACGCTCACCTCGATGTGGCCGAACGCCGGAATGCGCAGGCCGGTCGCTGTCACCACGATGTCGGCCGGCAGCACCCTGCCCGACCGCAGCCGGATCCCCTCGGCGACGAAACTGTCGACGTGATCGGTGACGACGTCGACCTCTTCGCGCCTGATCGCGTTGGACAGGTCCGCGTCGGCGGTGATGCACCCCCTCTGGTCCCACGGCGCGTGCGACGGAGTGAAGTGCTCACGGACCGCGTCCTCGCCGATCCGACGCACGGCGGCCTTCGTGAGCAGGGTCCGCGCCCGCAGTGCAGGTGTCGGTCGATGCCGAACCGGTCCACCGTGCTCCGCAGGTAGCCGAGGATCTCGTCCCCGTCGGCCAGGGAGTTCTCGCCGGTCCAGGGCTGGAACGGGAAACCGAGTGTGCGGATGTCGGAGCCGGCGCGGACGCCGGATGCCGGAACAGATCCCATGTCCCACCCAGGGACGCGCGGGACTCCAGCACGGCGTTCGACCGGTCGGGACATCGCGACTGCGCTCGGTACGCGGCGTCGATGCCGGAGATCCCCGCGCCCACGATCAGGACGTCGACGTGGCCGGGCAGCGGGATCGGGGGTGGGGAGTGAGCCATGGCCCCGAGTATGGAAGCGGTCCGAGGGTGCCGCTTGACCCTGGGCGACAAAGAATCGAACTCGGCCGGCAACGCCGCCCCGCCGCCACCGAGGTCGTCGATCAGCCGATCGATGCCGCGGATGGCGGCGGCCCGGATTGCCCTCTGCATGTGTCTCCGCGACCCCTCTTCGTAAGCCGAGCGGGCCGGCGTGGCTGGTGGCGTACGCCGGCCAGGTGACGGTGTGCGAGCCGCACGGTGGAATCCTGTCGGTGACCCGTGCATCCGCCGGCTCGCTGCGCGTGGACGTACGGGAGGGGGTCACCCGCTGAGCGCGGCGCGGATGATCTTGGCCTTCTCCTCGGTGAACACCCCGCTGTCGAGGAGGGAGAGAACGGACAGCACGCCACCGCTGGAGCCCCAACTGCCCTCGTCGATGACGCGGAAGTTGACCCACCAGGTGGGAGACGGCTCCGACAGGCCGCAGGCGTCGGCCAGCGCAGCCAGGACACGCTCGATGACTGCGGTCCTGACCTCCTGCCGCCAGTCTCCGTCCATCACCGCCACGTCGATCGCCATGACGTCCGCGTCCGGGCCGATATCGGCGAGAAGCCGACCACCGATCGCCATCATGTCGGGCTCACGTTCGATGAAATGCACCTGGAACCCGACCCGCGCGGGCGGAGCGAACTGCCCCACCTCGGGCACGAGGACCGCGTCCGTCAGCGTCTCGGCCAGCTTGCGGCGCTGCTCCCGGCTCAGGCGGCCCGTCGGGGCGTTCACGGTGATGATGGTCATGACTACCTCTTATGACAGTCGTTATAGGAGGCTTCAGGGTACACGGCCTGGCCAGGACTGCCCTCGCGACAGGGGAAGGTCATGACCGAGCCGCGAGCGCGGGGGAGTGGGACGCGTCGCGGCGGTCGAAAGGGGCCGGGGGAGAGGCGCTGGTAGAGACCGGGACAGGTTCGGCGCGACGGGCGGGTAGCCGGCCGGCCTCAGCTGTGGGGGACGACGGCCACCGGGCACCGCACATGATGGAGGGCTGCCTGCACCACGTGGCCCAGATGGGATCCCAGCCCATGGCGATGCGCACTGCGGCCCACCACCAGGAGCGAGGCGTCCTCGGCGGCGTGCATGACGGCCTTGGCGTGGCCGGCCAGACGCACACTGTCCTCCACTTCCACCTGCGGGTACTTCTCGCGCCAGGGCTGTAGCGCCTTGTCCAGCAGCTTTCGCGCGTCCCCGGTCAGTTCCTCGGTGACCTCGTGGTCCACACCCCAGGGCATGCGTGCGTGGAGCGGCACGCTCCGCCCGTGGACGGCCAGCAGCGGGACGCCCCTCGCGGCGGCGGAGTGGAAGGCGAAGTCCAGCAGTTCGTCGGAGGAGTGGTGCAGTTTCAGGGCCACGACCACGCGGCTCGCGGCTGCCTGAGCGGGCTCCTGGTCCCCGGCCCGCCCCTGCCGGGCGTCGGCGCGGACGAGGATGACCGGCCGCTGGGCCCGTGCGACGACCGGCAGACTGATGTCTCCGAGGAAGTAGCTCTCCACCGACTCGAGCCTCCGCGAGCCGAGCACGGTCATCTCGGACTCCGCAGCCGCCTGGAGCAGGGCGCTCTGGGCGTCGTCGGAGACCAGGCTCCCCACGACCAGCAGCCCCGGATGGCGGGTCTGGAGCTCCGCCCGCGCGGTGTGGACGAGACGCTTCGCCCAGTAGTTCTGGTCGACCTCCGAGGGAACGCGGGCCGGTTCCGGCGCCAGCAGCGGCCACGCATGCAGCAGTCGCAGGGTCAGCTTGCGCTTCTCGGCCTCGTCGGCGGCCCAGCGGGCGGCGGCAAGGCTCTCGGGTGAGCCGTCCAGGCCCACGGTGACAACGGGTTGCATGGCGGCGGCCTCCGTCTCGTACGAAGCTGGAAACGACAGTGCATGTGGGTGACGGTGAGCGAGTCCGATACGTGGAGGTCCGGATGTCGCCGGCGTGCCTAGTGAGACGCGTTGTCTCCTTCGAGGATTACCCCATTCCCCTCCCCGGCGCATGTGCACCCGGCGGACCAGCGAAAACGGACACGCGAGGAGGGCTCCGGCAGCGGTGGACCGGGCCGCCGGTCAACCGCCACGCGCGGGTACGCCGGGATGCGTCGGGCCTTGTCGATCACGCGACGTCTGAACGAACTCGTCCCGGTCCGCGTCTCGGATGCCCGCCCCGACACCGGACCGGATCGGACAGCGCTTCGAGGCGCTGATCGCCGATACCGGGCGATCAGGTCCGCGTTTCCCGAGTGGTCTCCTCCGCGCCGCCCAGGTCCAGGCGGAAGGGTGGGTACGCGTCCGTCATCAGAGCGGCGTAGGCCGAGACCCGCAGGACCCACCGGTTGAGCCCGATGATCAGGTCGAACAGGTCCTTCGGATACTTCTCGGTGAAGGCCAGGATCACGGCCGCGATGACCGTCAGCAGGCCGATCAGGCCGCCTGACCACCAACCGAAGTGGGCGCCGCCGAGGAAGAACCCGACGACCAGGTAGTGCGGGATCGCCAGCAGCCACCACTTCACCAGCACCAGGCCGCGCGAGAGTCGCTCCGGGTAGGCGATGTCCAGCCGGGCCGGGTAGTCCGGTTCCTCGCCCAGGCTGAAAGGCGGATACCGATCGGTGCCGAGGGCGTCGTACGCGTAGTAGGAGACCCGCCAACTCCAGCGCATCACCCCCACGTTGAAGTCGAACAACGCGCGGGGGTAACGCTCGGTGAACAGGATGGCGAAGAACGCGATCACGGTCACCACGCCGAAGGCGATCCACAGGAAGAACAGCACGACGTAGTGCGGGATGGCGAGGATCCATTTGACGAGCCACAACCATCGGGACAGTGGCGCGTCGACACGCGCGTTCACCTGGACCGGTCGGACCGGAGGGTCCGAGAATGCCACCTGGTTCGTCATGGAGATCAGCTCCTTGGCCCGACGGAGATCCGCCGGTGTGGGCTCATGACCAGCGTGGCCGCTTCCGCCGGACGCCGCGAGGGCAGGACACATCCTGCCCTCGCGCCTGCCCGCGCCGGTCGCTGCCGGCCACCGCTCCCGTGGCCGAGCCCTCTCCGACTCAGTACGCCTCCCGCTTGCCGCTGGTGATCCGGCCGCGGGCCTCGCCGAAGCCGAGGCGGGTTCCGTCGGCGCCCGGCGCCGTGGCGGCCAGGACGATCTCGTCCCCGTCCTCCAGGAACGTGCGCTGCCGACCGTTGACGGTGAGGGGTTCCTGCCCGCCCCAGGTCAGCTCGATGAAGGCACCGCGCTGATCCTTCCGCGGACCGGAGACGGTGCCGGACGCGAACAGGTCGCCGGTGCGGGAGGGTGCCCCGTTGACGGTCTGGTGGGCCAGCATCTGGGCGGGGGACCAGTACATCGCGGCGTACGGCGGCCGGGAGACGATCTGACCGTTCCAGGAGACCGTGAGGTCGATGTCGAGGCCCCACGGCCGCTCCATCCGCAGATACGGCAGCACGGCCGGCTCCTGGGCCGGAACCGGGACCCGGGCGGCGTCCAGGGCGAGCAGCGGCACCACCCATGGGGAGATCGTGGAGGCGAACGACTTGCCCAGGTTGGGGCCGAGCGGGACGTACTCCCAGGCCTGGATGTCGCGCGCGGACCAGTCGTTGAAGAGCACCACCCCGAAGATGTGGCGCTCCGCGTCCTCGGCGGCGATACGGTCGCCCATGGCGCTGCCGGTGCCGAGGACGAAGCCGAGCTCGGCCTCGATGTCGAGGCGGGTCGAGGGTCCGAAGACCGGCGCCGGGTCCTGAGGGCCCTTGCGCTGCCCGGAGGGCCGGACGATGTCGGTGCCCGAGACGACGACCGAGGCCGCGCGGCCGTGGTAGCCGACCGGAAGGTGCTTCCAGTTCGGCATCAGCGGGTCGGGGTTGTCGGGCCGGAAGAGCCTGCCCAGGTTCGAGGCGTGGTGCTCGGAGGCGTAGAAGTCGACGTAGTCGGCGACCTCGAACGGCAGGTGCAGCGTCACCGCGCCCAGGTCGTGGACCGCCTCGGCGGGAACCTCGCCCCGAAGCCGCTCGGTGATCGCGGCCCGGACCTCGACCCAGCGTGTGTGGCCCTGCGCCATGAAGGCGTTCAGGCTCGGGCGGGCGAAGACGTCGTCGCCCAGCAGGACGGCCAGGTCCACGACGTGGTCGCCGTAGCGGGTCGCCACGCGCGGTTCCCGTCCGGGCGCCGAGTAGACGCCGTAGGGCAGGTTGGTGAGGCCGAACAGTGACTCGGCCGGGACGGTCAACGGGGTGGTGCTGGTCATGCGGACACCTCGGTCAGGTCGGCGATCGTCGTGGCGGGCAGGAGTCCCAACCCGGCCGACTCGGCGGCGGGTTCGGCCACGGAGCAGGTGCCGAAGGAGCGGAACAGGTCACGGACCCGGGGCGACAGGGCGCGCACCCGCGCGGCGATCCGGTCGCCGTCACGGTCGGCCAGCAGGCGGACCAACTCCTCCTCCACGGCACCCCGCAGGGCCGCGTCGGTGGCCACGAGCAGGTTGAGGAACCCATGCTGTTCGAATCCGGTCTCCGGGTCCGTGTTGCGCAGGGCGTGGTGCAGTCCTGCGGTCGCCTTGAACGACACCCCGGCCCGCACCGCGGCCAGGACGGCCGCGGCGAGTTCGCGCTCGTCCGGGTAGAGGTCGGCGCGTACGCCTCCGGTCCGGAACTTGGCCAGGTAAGGGGTCCCGGCGAGTGCGGCGAGCAGCGGCTCGCGCCGGGCGTCGCGCGGCACCTCGACATAGACGCTGAGGTCGGTGTCGTCGTCGATCGCCTCGGCCAGCGCGGGCACGACCGTGTCGGCGCCGACGCCGTCCGGTACGGCCACCTCCAGACCGACCAGCCGCACGGCCGGGATCCGGTGCGCCGCGGTGAGGGCGTCGGAGACATCCGGGAGCGCGACGGTCACCGAGAGGTCGAAGGAGTGCTCGGGGAGGGCGATGGTCGGCTCGGCGAGCCGGGTGATGTCCTGGGCGGCCAGGACGAACGCGCCGACCAGCTTCGCGTGGGCGCTGCGGGTGTGCCGCACATGGGCCGGGACGGCCTGCTCGAGGGGCAGGCTGCCGGGCGGGAAGACCGCCGCGTCGTCGAACAGGCCGGCGAGCACCGGGGGGACCGGGACCCCGGGTGTCGGTGGGGCGTTCATCGGTTCCGCTCCCAGGAGTAGGCGTACGTCCCGTCGTCCGTCGCGCGAGCGGCCTCGCCGAGTTGGAGGGGACGGAAGGTGTCGACCATGACCGCGAGTTCGTCGAAGAACTCCGCCCCGATGGACCGCTCCATCGCGCCCGGCTGGGGACCGTGGGGATGTCCGCCCGGGTGCAGGGAGATGGAGCCCGGACCGATGCCGGAGCCCTTGCGCGCCTCGTAGTCCCCGCCGCAGTAGAACATGACCTCGTCGGAGTCGACGTTGGAGTGGTAGTACGGCACCGGAACGGACAGGGGGTGGTAGTCCACCTTGCGCGGCACGAAGTTGCAGATCACGAAGTTGTGGCCCTCGAAGACCTGGTGTGCCGGCGGAGGCTGGTGGACCCGGCCCGTGATCGGCTCGAAGTCACGGATGTTGAACACGTACGGGTAGAGGCAGCCGTCCCAGCCGACGACGTCGAAGGGGTGGTGCGGCAGGGTGTGGACGGTCCCTACGACGCTGCCCGGCCCGCGGTGCTTGATGTACACCTCGACGTTCTCGCCGTCGACGAGCCTCGGCCCGTCAGGGAGTCGGAAGTCGCGCTCGCAGAACGGCGCGTGCTCCAGGAGCTGACCGCGCTGGGACAGGTAGCGGCGCGCGGGCCCGATGTGCGAGTTCGCCTCGGTCACGTAGATCCGTACGACCCCGTCGGGCACGATCTGGTGCGTGGTCGCCCTCGGGACGATCACATAGTCTCCGTCGCCGACCTCCAGATCCCCGAAGACCGTCTCCACGCGCGCCCGCCCGTCCTCGACGTACAGACACTCGTCGCCGATCGCGTTGCGGTAGTACGGGCTGACCGCGTCGGCCACGACATACGCCAGGCGTACGTCCTCGTTGCCCAGCAGCAGCCTGCGGCCGGTCACCGCGTCGATGCCGCACCGGCCCTCGGTGAACAGCTTGTGCGTGGCGAGGTGACGGGGCAGCAGGGGATGGTTCGGCACCAGGGTCTGGTCCCCGACGTCCCATACCCGGTACTCCCGCACCGCCGAGGGAATGTGCCGGTGATAGAGCAGCGAGGAGTCCGAGGAGAAGCCCTCCTCGCCCATCAGCTCCTCGTAGTAGAGGTTCCCGTCCGGGTCTCGGTGCTGGGTGTGACGCTTCGACGGAACCGCGCCCGCCCGGTGGTAGTACGGCATGTCTCTCTCCTCGGGTTCGGAGTGGCGGTGCCGCGCATTGTGTGCGCTCAGCGCACATTTTTGTGCATTGGGGGAAACAATCTGAAAGTAGGGTCTTGGCGGCGGCTCAGTCAAGGTCGGTCTTACGGCACGGGGCCGCCCATCGGTGTGACGTGGCCTAGCGTGGCGCCCGAAGAAGATCTGTCGACTTCCGCGCGTGCGTGTGCCGCCGCGGGATCAGGAGGTGCTGATGGCCACCCTGCAAGGTCTGGATCGCGGGCTTCGGGCTCTGGATCTGATCTCCCTGGCGGCCGACGGCCTGACGGTGGCGGACCTGGCGGCGCGACTGGAGATCGATCGGGCCGTCGCCTACCGGATCGTGCAGACACTGGAGGAGCACGCGCTGGTCTCCCGGCAGGGCAAGCGGGTGCGGCTCGGCGCGGGCGCCGCCACCCTGGCGGGGCGTTTCCAGCATCAGCTGGTACCGGCGGCCCAGCCGGTTCTGCAGGAACTCGCCGACGTCACCGGCGCCTCGGCCTTTCTGACGCTGGCGCACGGTGCGGGGGAGTGCGTTCCGGTGGCGGGAGCACAGCCGACCGTCCACCAGGGGCCGGTCCAGGTGGGCTACCGCATCGGTGTACGGCATCCACTGGAAAGGGGCGCGAACGGCGTCGCCATCCTCGCGCTGCAGCAGCCCCTGCCGGACGAGCCCGAGGAGATCGCGCGGGCCCGGGAGCTGGGCTACAGCGTCACCTCGGGACAACTCCAGCAGGGCGCCACCGGGATCGCGGTGGGATTCGAGGTCCCGGGCGCGGTGGGCGCCTCGGTCGGCGTGGTGGCCATGCACGAGTTCGACATCGAGTCCGTCGCCGTCCGGGTGCGGGCGGCGGCCTCGCGGCTGGCGTCGCTGAGCACGGCTTGACCGTGTCGGGGGGCAGAGGAGCGCGACACGGGGAGACCGCCCGCCCGGCGGCATCTCCGCGAGCATGACGATCACCCGCCCGCGACTAGGCAGATTGTATAGAGGGATCCCTAGGAAGGGAGGCAAACTGAGCAGCTTGAACAGCTCGGAGAGCCACTCTTGTGCAGAGGATGAAGTCGGGTGTCTGCTACCGCCACGCGCTGGAAACACGCACACCGAAAGGGATGACCCATGAGCATCGAGCAGACCCTCACGAGCCAGGAGCGGCTGGCGGAGCTCGACCTTGAGCAGCTCAAGCAGCTGGTCGGTCTCGTGGAGTACGACGCCGAGGGCGACCCCTTCCCGGTGACGGGGTGGGACGCGGTGGTCTGGTCGGTGGGCAACGCGACGCAGGCGGCGCTGTATTTCCAGACGGTCTTCGGGATGGAGCTGGTCGCCTACTCCGGCCCGGAGACAGGCAACCGCGACCACCACGCGTTCGTGCTCCGCTCCGGAGCGATCCGGTTCGTGCTCAAGGGCGGCGTCAGCCCGGACAGCCCGCTGCTCGACCACCACCGCCGGCACGGCGACGGCGTGATCGACATCGCCCTCGAAGTACCCGACGTCGACAGGTGCGTCGCGCACGCCCGCAAGCAGGGCGCGACCGTGCTGGAGGAACCGCACGACGCCACCGACGAACACGGCACCGTCCGCACCGCGGCCATCGCGACCTACGGCGAGACCCGCCACACCCTGGTGGACCGCTCCCGTTACGGCGGCCCCTATCTGCCCGGGTACGTGGCCCGTAGCTCCGGATACGTGAAGCCCGAGGGCGAGCCCAAGCGCATCTTCCAGGCACTCGACCACGTCGTGGGCAACGTGGAACTCGGCAACATGGACGAGTGGGTCGACTTCTACAACCGTGTCATGGGCTTCACCAACATGGCCGAGTTCATCGGGGACGACATCGCCACCGAGTACTCGGCGCTCATGAGCAAGGTCGTCGCCAGCGGCAACCACCGGGTGAAGTTCCCCCTCAACGAGCCGGCGATCGCGAAGAAGCGTTCACAGATCGACGAGTACCTCGACTTCTACCGTGGCCCCGGCGCCCAGCACCTCGCCCTCGCCACCAACGACATCATCAGGACCGTCGACGTGCTGCGGTCCAAGGGCGTCGAGTTCCTCGCCACGCCGGCCAGCTACTACACCGACCCGGAACTGCGCGCCCGGATCGGCAACGTGCGTGTGCCCATCGAGGAACTGGCCTCGCGCGGCATCCTCGTCGACCGCGACGAGGACGGCTACCTGCTGCAGATCTTCACCAAGCCGATCGGTGACCGGCCCACGGTGTTCTTCGAGTTCATCGAGCGCCATGGCTCTCTCGGCTTCGGCAAGGGCAACTTCCAGGCCCTGTTCGAGGCGATCGAGCGCGAGCAGGAGAGGCGCGGCAACTTCTAGGGCACAGAAGGGGCGTCACCATGCGGAGGGGCGAGGACTGCGCAGCGTGGAGGGGCGAGGACTGCGCAGCCGGACAGCGCGCCACGCGCCAGCCGCACGGTGGCAGTGACCTGCCCCTTCGGTGCCTGCCCCTTCGGTGCCTGCCCCTTCGGTGCCTGCCGCTCCGGCGCCTGTCCCTTCGGTGCCTGCCGCTTCGGTGCAGGGCGTGTCCGGCATTCTGCTGGGCGAGCCGCAGTTGCTCGGCCCGTCCCGTGCCCAGGTTGAGCACCCACGGCAGTTGGGGCACCGATGTGGGCACAGTCGGCCTTCGCGCGACCAGCCCCCGGGACACGGGAGTCATCTCCTCACGGTCGGGCACCAAGCACGGATTCGACGTACCGGACTCCCAAACCGACTTCGTCCTGCTGCCCCGCGGGGCCGCCACGGGCACTTCGCCGTGACGAGGTCCTGCTCCGCCTTCGGCCTGCCGCGCTTCGACTCTGCGGCCGTCGGCTGACGTCGGCGTGGGAGCGACTCCGCGCGGAGCCATGCGGACGACGGAGTGCAGGAAGCCGCTCGGGCTGTGCCGTGCCGCAGGCCGCAAAGCCAAATCTGCCGCTTTCCGTCGGACTGGGAAGATTCGGTGAGGGTGGCGGCAGATCGGGCTGAGAAAGAGGAATGGGCGTTGGTGCCAGAGTGGGACGAGACGGCAACACGGCTGATCGGCAGGGGCGAGGAACTCGCGCGCCTTGATGCGGTGATCGGCGGCCTCGGTCGCGATGGTGTGCCGTCCGTGATCGACATCGCCGCGGACGCCGGCATGGGCAAGAGCCGCCTGCTGAGCGAACTCTGCGCCCGGGCACGGCGTCGAGGGCTGACCGTGCTGTGCGGAAGGGCCACAGAGTATGAGCGGCACACACCGTTCCAGCCGTTCACGGATGCCTTCGCCGATGCCGATCCAGCCTTTCTCCTCTCCGACGCCGTGCCGGACGCGGCGGCACCGGCGCTGTACGGGGTACGCGATTCGGCAGCGCGTATGCACGGGCGTGACCGCTTCGGCCTCTACCGTGCCGTCGACGTGAGGCTGGTGACCCCAGAATTCCGCAGGGCTGCCGTCGGCCGGGGGGCGAGCGGCCGGTTCCGGGACATCCTCTGGCCGGCGTGGTTCCCGGACGCGCCTCGGGCCCGTGTGCACGCGCACGCGCTGGCCACACTGGTGGTCATCACCTCGGTGTGCGCGGCGTTCAAGGGGTTCTACTGGGCCGACGACCCCCAGGTCAGCCAGTAGCGAGCGGGCCTGGGGGACGTGACGCAGACGATGGCGGTGCCGCTCCTGCTGATGTGCGTGGCGCTGGCGGGCGCCCTTCGGTCCTGGCCCAGGGTGCCGTACCGGGTGCTGACCGCCGTGGCCTGGACGGCGTCGGCACTCGGGATCTTCCTGGTGGTTCTGGGCACCGCGCTGACGAACGACAGCGACTACTGCACGGCGAACGCGCCCGTGGATCCGGTCTCGGGGAACGTGGTGGCACTGTGCCTTCTGGTCGCGCCTGCCGCCGGATCGGCGGCCGCGTGGATCGCGTGGGTGATCTCGCGTCGCCGGGCGAGGCCCGCGGCGCTGTACGCGGTGTGGCTCGCCACGGTCGCCGTCACCGTTGTGCTCACCTTGGCTGTGCCACTCCACGCGGCCCAGCCCTGCGGTCCGTCCGGAATCAGCTGAGGACCGCCGCCCACCCCGGGGACTGCCGGTCAGACGATGTCCAGCTCCTGGTGCAGGCCTGCAGGCAGGCCGATGTCCACCGGGTCCCCGGGGTGCACCACGCCGCCCGTCACCACGATGCCCATGATCCCGGACCGGAACCGGGGCCGGCCGTGCTCGTCCCGTCCCACGACCTGTTTCATCAGGCCCTTCTGGAACCCGTCGATCTGCGCGCACGGGTTGCGCAGCCCGGTGACCTCGACGACGGCTGTCTCCCCGAGCCGCAGCCGCGTCCCCCGGGGCAGCGCGAGCAGGTCGATGCCCCGGGTGGTGACGTTCTCCCCGAGTTCCCCCGCCGCCACATCGAACCCGGCCCGCCGCACCTCCTCGAACAGTTCCTCGTGCAGGAGATGAACCTGACGGAGATTGGGCTGCGAAGGGTCCTTCCTCATCCGGCCACGGTGCTTCACCGTCGCCCCGCCGTGAACGTCCCCCTCCACGCCGAATTCGGCGAGCAAGGTGATGCTCTCCCGGTTCGGCTTGCTGAACGAATACGTCCCGTTGCTGCTGACCGCAGCGATCGTCCCACCCATGGGGTAAGCCTACGAGTGGGGTGCCGGTCAGGCGTTCGCAGCCCACGTGCGCAGCGCCGCCTTGCTCGCGAAGTCGGCCACGTTCTTGTCCAGCGGGTTGTCCGTGTACTGGTGGAAGCGCCACTTGGCCTTGATGCGGGGCTTGCCCGCCGTGACGTAGTCGGCGATCCAGAGGCCGTCACCGGCGTACGACGTCGTGTCGATCGTCAGCCAGTAGTGCCGGTTCGCGTACAGCACGACCCGGTTGTTCGGGCGCAGCCGCTTGACCTTGCGGATGAACTGGTCCTTCTCGGCGTTCGACGCGTGCGTGCCCTCGCCGGTGGTCTCCCAGTCCACGGCGAGGATGTCGCCCTCCTGCTCGGGGGCGTGTCCGGCGAAGTACTCGGCCTGGGCGGTGAGGTTGCCGGGCCACAGGAAGTGGTAGAAGCCGACGACCAGGCCGGCGTCACGGGCGTGCTTGGTCTGGGCCGCGAGTTTCGGGTTGATGTAGGAGCGGCCCTCCGTCGCCTTGATGAAGACGAAGGAGTATCCGTCCGTGTCGTAGGACGAGGACTGGTAGGCGCTGACATCGATGCCACGGAGCATGTGGGGGCTCCCTGAAGTGCGAGTGGGGGATCGGAGTTGATGATGCCCTACATGCCCGGACGGGAACCTCCGCTCCTCATGGTCACCACGTCCGGCCCTGTCGCCAGCCGCCAGCCGCCAGCCGCCAGCCGCCTGCCGCCTGCCGCCTGCCGCCCCGCGGTGAATGCCCGCATGCACAGCCGGGCGTCGACGCAGCGGACTGGGCGGCGACGAAGACGTCCGCGTGGACCGCCCGTGCGGCCGGGACCTGGTCGCACGGGCGGTCGATCATCGACGTGGAGCAAGACCGGCGGTGACAGCTGCTTCGAGGTGATCAGCGGTGGCGCGTGCGCCCACTGGGGCTTCCTGCCACGGGAGATGGGCCGGCGTCATCCACCGCCCAGCGCGCGAGCCCCCAGCCGAGGAGGGCCAGGAATCCGGCAAGGGGGCCCAATGCCGGCGCGAACGTCGTGTTGACGATCCCGGCGGCGCTCATGCCGCCCATCTGCCACGCCGCTCCGAGCACGGCGAGAGCCGCCAACCAGTGCCACCGGTTGGTGCGCGCCACGACGAAGGGCAGCAGCACGAAGGCGGCGGTCTGGAAGAGGTATCCGATCTGGAAGTAGGCGTCACCCAAAGCCTTCCACCCCTGCGGATGACTGGCGTTGGCGCGGAACGACAGGTACTCAGCACGGTAGTCGAGGAACATGCGGCCTTCCCCGAAGCGCTCAGGGAACCAGTCCAGGAGGTAGAGCCCATAAAGGGTGAGGACTGAAGCCGCCCCCGTCAGCACGTATGCGGTGGTCAGTTTCCAGCCGCTGGGGGCAGGCCTGTTGGAGATCGTCACGCGGTGGTTCCCTTCAACGCCCGAAGAGGGCATGGCTCGTTGCCGGTCGGTCGCAAGCTCTCCGTACCGTGCCGTTCGACCGGACGCGTCAGAGCCGGGCGGGGCTTGCTCTCGGCGGTGGTGCCGCCGGCTGGGGCGGGGGTGATTTCGATGGGGTCGGACCGGAGCGTCTGGCGCATGAGGAGCAGCGTGGCCGTGATGGTGGTGGCGGCAGGGATGAGCGGCCAGTACCGGGGCTGGTCGGTGCCGAGCAGACCGGGGATGAGGGCCCGCACAAGGATGGCGACCGCTCCGGCGATGAAGCCGAGCACCATGTCGAAGGTGAAGTTGATCGGGTCGGCCACGCTGATGCCTCTCCGACGCGCCCTCCGGACGCGCGCCGTCACCGCGAGGACGTTCAGATAGCCCATGAACAGGGGGGAGAGGGCCAGGAGGGTGTTGCCTCCGAGGCCGCTGTGCCACCCTCGCCACACCTCGGTTCGCTTCTCGACGGTGGCGTCCGCTTGTACCAGTGCCCCCGAGGCACGGGCGCGGGCGACGGCGATCTCCTCGTAGGGTCGCCGGGCGTAGAGCGTGATCACCACCGCCATGGTCAGGCGGAACACCACCACGACGACGCCGACCCGTTTCTGTCGGCCCCCACGCGCATCCGACATGACCGCCTCCCCCCGTGCACCCAGTAGCTCCTCCGCCACGGAGATCATGACCCCGCCGGCGGCTCAGGGCACGGTGTCGACCAGAAGTTCCGTAGGGATCTACGTGTTTTCACCGAGCCACCCCGGGCCGACGCCGAGGGCGGCGGGGTGCGTCCGACCAGCGCGGACCTGGCGCCCGCGCACTCGCTGTCGTGCCGCACCATCCGCAAAGGGGCGTCCAAGGCTTGTCGGGAAGCAGCACCTTGTTTCCCGACAAGCCCTGGCCAGGCCGTGCCGGTCCCGTTCCGTCGCCCAGGCGTTGACCCGGGACGGCCGCATGCAGTGGCCGAAGTCGTCGACCTGTGGATCACCGTCGAATGCACCAACGGGTACCAGCGGTGCCATCGACAGTCGACGCGGAGCGGACACGATGTCCCCGTCCCGCCTGCGGCTCGGCCCCTGTCGTCCGGGAGCCGTTCATGCATGATGACGGAATGAACCAGAGTGACCAGCGCTTCCACGTCATCGTGCTGTCGAACTTCGCGAAGGGCTTCGACAAGTACGCCTATGCGTACAGCAAGGCCGGGATTCCGGAAAGTACCTATCCCGACCGGTTCCACCTGCTGACCCGCGCGGAGCTGGGCATCGGCATCGGCAAGGCGACACGTCTGCTGGACCGTCTGGCCATTCCGGGCGACCGGCTGTTGGTGCTGGAAACCACGGTGGACCCCGACACGCTGGCGCCCAACGTGTCGACCGGCCTCGGCATGGAACTGCGCGAGGCACGCATCCGGCTGTCAGCAATCCATGAACTCGACCAGGCAGGCAACGAGTTCACTCTGAGGCCTACGACCGTCGAGGACGCGATGGCGGCCTCCCTGCACCTGCACGGATCGGCACTGCGTCACTACGCCGACACACGGCCGCGCTCGGTCTCGGTCCTGCCGGTCGCCTCCGCCTGCCAAGCCCGGTGTTCGTTCTGCTTCTCCGCGGCTTCGATCTCCAGCGACCAGGCGCCGGCACGGGTGCCGTGGGACGCGGTCACCCAGTGGCTGGAGCGTGCCCGCGCGGCGGGTGCCGAGCGTGCGGTGATCACCGGCGGCGGGGAACCCACGCTCATACCCTTCGAACAGCAGCTACGACTGGTGTCCGCCTGCTCGGCGGCCTTCCCGAAGGTCGTCCTGATCACCAACGCGCACACCCTGGCGAAAGGCGAGCACGCTGACCGGGCCGGACGCCTCGCGGCCCTGAGCGGCGCGGGCCTGAGCGTGCTGGCGGTCTCGCGGCATCACCACGACGACGCCGTCAGCGAGCGGCTGATGATGCTGCGCACCCCGGTGAGCGCGGTGATCGACACCTGGCGCGCCGAACGTGACCGATGGCCCGGGCTGCGAACGAGGCTGATCTGCGTGCTCCAGCACGGCGGCGTCGCCGACGCGGCCGGGGTCGCCGACTACCTGTCGTGGGCCGTGGGTCTCGGCGTCGAGGAAGTCTGCTTCAAAGAGCTCTACGTATCCACCAGCACCGAGTCGCTCTACTACGACCGTGCCGCCAATGTATGGAGCCGAGATCACCAGGTGTCGCTGTCCGTCGTCACCCGGTTCGCGGAGCAGCACGGCTTCGAGCCGGCGGACCGCCTGCCCTGGGGCGCGCCGGTCTACCACGGCAGCTGGGACGGACGGCCGATGCGGATCGCCGCCTACACCGAGCCCAGCCTGCTCTGGGAACGCACCACCGGGATCGCACGCAGCTGGAACGTCATGGCCGACGGACGCTGCTACGCATCCCTGGAGGACCGGGCCAGCGAGATCGTGCCGGAAGGTGCGGCGGCATGAGGTTCGACGAGTTCCAGGACTTCCGGCAGCGGCAACTCGGCGCTTCCTCGTCACTTCTGGACGCCGCCGAGACCAACGTGTACCGGGTGCTTGCTCCGCTGCGACCGGAGCCGCCGGCCGACGAGCGCACGGTGCACCGTTGCGATCTCGCCCGTGCCTGGCTGCGGCGCTTCGAGCTGCCGGAAGAGTGGTCCGGCCGGGCCATGGTCTGCCGAGGGGTTCGCCACGGGCTCGGTACGGTCTTCCACGGACTGCGCGCCGAGCGAGCGCGGTTGTGGCTGCCCGGCGACGTGTACCCGGTCTACTTCGGGCTGGCCCACGCCGCGGGCCTGGTGCCCGAGTCCTACCCGACACTGCCGGCGCCGGCCCTGCCGCAGTCGCCGGCGGACCACCGGCCCGAATACCTGCTGCTCGCCAACCCCAGCAAGCCGCTCGGCCGATACCTGTCCGATGCCGAATGCGCCGCGGTGATCTCGTGGTTGCGGGAGTCACCTCGCCGCCGCGTGCTGATCGACAGCGTCTACGACCTTGGGGTCCCGTTCGCCTCCGGCACACGGCGACTGCTGGACACCGGTCGCGCGGTCCTCCTCCATTCGGTCACCAAGGGATGGCTGTGGCCACGCACGTTCGGCGTGGTCCTGCTGGGTCCGGAGCAGGCCGAATGGGCCGAAGCGTTCCGGGCGGATCCGCCGACAGCGGCACAGCTGAGACTCGCCGACCGCTTGCTGACCGAGCACAGCGACGTACCCCGGCAGGTCGTCGACGAACTGGCCGCACGAGCCGAGCGGCTGTTCGAACAGCTGCCGGACGAAGTACTCGGGGCGATCCCCACCGCGAGCCGTACCTCCCCCGGCAACTACTTCTTCCCGGTCGACATCCCGGCGGAGACGCTTCAGCGCGAGTGGGGCGTACTCGCCGCGCCGGCCAGCGTGTTCGGAGCGAACAACTGGCCCGGCTCCATCCTGACCAGCCTCGCCGACGCCTTCGGCCCGACGCCGACGTCGGCACGCTGAAACCACCGCACGCCGAGACCACTGGAGGACCTGACTGACCCCGTGCACGTACGGGTCCTTTGCGCGGAGGTCAGTCGGAGGCCGACCGCAGGGCGTCGGAGATGGACTTGGCGCCGCCGTGTGCGGTGAAGCCGCCGTCGACGGGGATCTCGGCCCCGGTGATGAAGGAGGCGTCGTCGGAGAGGAGGAAGACGACCAGCGGGGTGATCTCGTCGACGGTGCCGGTGCGGGCCAGCGGTGTCTCGAGGAGGTTCGCCTCGCGGAAGGCGGGCGCGGCGGAGGCGGTCATCTCGGTCTCGATGAAGCCGGGGTGGACGGTGTTCACGCGGATGCCCCGCGGGCCCAGCTCGACACAGGCCGCCTTCGACAGGCCGCGCAGCGCCCACTTGCTGGCCGTGTACGCGACCGGATAGTGCCCGGTCAGCCCGGCGGAGGAGCCGACGTTGACGATCGACGAGCCAGGTGGCATCAACGGCGCCAGGTGCTGGATGCCAAGCAGCGGGCCGGTGACGTTGACCGCCTGGACGCGAGCGAAATCCTCGGGCGTGACCTCCTGCAACCGCGCGCGCCAGGTGATGCCCGCGTTGTTGACCAGGCCGTGGACCTCGCCGTACCGGCGACGCAGCACTTCGGCGAGCGCCGCCCATTCCTTCGGCTCGGTGACGTCCAGGCGCAGACAACCCGGAGCTCGCGTCACATCGGTGGCGACCACCACCGCCCCCGCCCGGGTCAGCGCCTCGGCCTCGGCCGCGCCCTGCCCGCGCGCGGCCCCGGTGACCACCACGACCTTGCCGTCCAAGCTGTTCGCGGCCCCGCGGTTCACGGGCGCAGCCGCGTGCGCTTGCGGGCCCGGTGGACCGGTACCGGTCCGGCGCCGGGCACGACGGTGTTGGACACGGTGCCGATGCCCTCGACGGTGAGGGTGACGGTGTCGCCGGGCTTCAGCGGTGGCGGGTCCTGGCGTCCGCGTACGCCCCACAGCTCGGCCAGGCAACCGCCGTTGCCGCAGGTGCCGGAGCCGAGCACATCGCCGGGACGGACGTACGTGCCGCGCGAGGCGTAGGCCACCATCTCCTCGAAGGTCCAGCTCATGTTGGACAGCAGGTCCTCGCCCACAACCTCGCCGTTCACCGAGGCGGTCAGCGCCAGCCGCAGGAAGCCGTCGGAGTCCCGCCACGGCTCCAGCTCGTCGGCGGTGACGAGGTGGGGGCCGAGGGTGGTGGCGGTGTCCTTGCCCTTGCAGGGGCCCAACCCCACCCTCATCTCGGCGGACTGGAGGTCACGGGCGGACCAGTCGTTGAAGACCGTGTAGCCGATGATGTGGTCCCGGGCCTGCTCGGGTGTGAGGTCGCGGCCCTCGCGGCCGATGACGGCGGCGACTTCGAGTTCGAAGTCCAGGACCGAGGAACCGGGCGGCACGGGTACGTCGTCGTGGGCGCCGATGACGGCGTACGGATTGGTGAAGTAGAAGGTGGGCGCGTCGTACCAGGCGTCGGGGACTCCGGTCGTGCGGTCGATGCTGCGCCGTACGCCTTCGACGTGCTCCTCGAAGGTGACGAAGTCCCGTACGGACGGCGGCTGGAGAGGCGGCAGCAGTCGCACCTGCGAGGCGTGCGGGCCGCCCGGCACGGCCTGCGTGGCCTCGCCCGCCTCGCGCAGCGCCGTGG
The DNA here is from genome assembly GCF_053593335.1 of Streptomyces sp. NPDC002324. Taxonomy (NCBI): domain Bacteria; kingdom Bacillati; phylum Actinomycetota; class Actinomycetes; order Kitasatosporales; family Streptomycetaceae; genus Streptomyces; species Streptomyces sp. NPDC002324. The sequence continues at coordinate 76,122 of NZ_JBSFCF010000022.1, read as the reverse complement.
GGCCCGCCCGGAGCAGGTCCAGCAGCGAGGCGTGGCCGGGGAGGGGGTGGAGGGTGCCGTCGTCATCCACGGTGGCGACGCTGCGGCGGCCGTGGTGTTCGTACGTGGCGAAGCGCATGGCGATCCTGGGGTGTGGTGTAAGGGTGACCAGCGGGCTGGGGGCCGGGGCACGGACCGTTCCGACTGCTTCGAAGCCGAGGGATCAGAGCGGCGGGGCGACGAAGAGGCCGGGATCGACGTCGTTGAAGGACTCCTTGGCGACCAGCTCGTTCATCGGGTTCGCCGTGCCCCACTGGTCGGTGACCTCGGGCCGGGAGAAGTCGTAGACGTGCGGATGCCAGGTGTCCTCGTCGAGCTCCTCCAACTCCGTTGTGTACTCCACGGTGTTGCCGTGCGGGTCGAGGAAGTACGTGAAGGTGTTGTCGCCCGCCATGTGCCGGCCCGGCCCCCATACCTTGCGGGCGCCGGAGCGCATCACGCGCCCCGAGCCGCGCATGTACTCGTCCAGGCCGCGCATCTCGAACGAGACGTGGTGCAGGGAGGTGTGCGGGCCCTTGGCGAGGGCCATCGAGTGGTGCTGGTTGCTGATCCGCATGAAGTGCATGACCTCGCCCATGTGCGGGGAGCTGAGCGTGTCGGACAGCCGGAATCCGAGGTGGCGCTCGTACCAGGCGCGCGTGGCGTCGAGGTCGGGGGAGTTGAGGACGACGTGGGACAGACGGACCGGGATGGCCTCCTTCTCCTCGATACGCCGGTGCCGACGGGCCTCGACTTCCGCCGAGACCTCGACGGTCCGGCCGTCGCCGTCGAAGAAGCGGAAGCCGTAACCTCCGCCGGGGGTGTCGACCTTGCCCGGCCGCGAGATCAACCGCACGCCATGCGCGAGGAGTCGCTCGGCGAGCGTGTCCACGTCGGCGGCCGACGCGGCGCCGTAGGACACGAGGTCGAGCCGCTTCTCTTCCGCCTTGCGGAGTCGTACGACGTACTGCTCCGGTGAACCCTCTGCCGCCAGGAAGGAGATGCCGGAGTCTTCGGCGATCGTCGTCAGTCCCCAGACTCCGGCGTAGAAGTCGAGCTGCTTGTCGTAGTCGGGCACGGCGAGATCGACGTGCCGCAGGTGGGTGAGCAGGCGGTTGGGCAGACGGTCGGGGAGGGCGTCGGTCATGTCGGGGCTCCTCAGGAGAGGTGCAGCAGCGCTGCCGCGTTGCCGCCGCGTACGGCGTGGAAGTGGGAGTCGGGCAGGTCCATGGCGGCGCGCAGCGCGCCGACGGGGTCCTCGGTGCCCATGTCGAAGGGGAAGTCCGAGCCGAGCAGGACCCGGCCGGGGCCGGCCACGCGGATCAGTTCGCGCAGGACGTGCGGGTCGTGGACGAGCGAGTCGAAGTACAGCCGTTTGAGGTAGCTGCTCGGCTCGGACGCGCAGCCCCGCGTGTCCGCTCTGGCCCGCCAGGCGTGGTCGGAGCGGCCGATGTGGGTGGGCAGGTAGCCGCCGCCGTGCGCGGCGATCACCTTCAGGCCGGGGTGGCGGTCCAGCACGCCGGAGAAGATCAGGTGGGAGAGCGCGACGGCGTTCTCGGTGGGCTGGCCGACCGTGTTGGACAGATACCAGCGGTCCAGGCGCTCGTCGAGCGTGCAGCCGAAGGGGTGCAGGAAGAGCACCGCTCCGGACGTCTCGGCGTGCGCCCAGAACGTGTCGTACGCCGGGTCCGAAAGCTCGCGCCCCGGCGCGTGGCTGGAGATCTCCACTCCGCGCAGGCCCAGGCCGAGGGCGTGGTCGAGGGCCTCGACCGCGAGGTCGGGGTGCTGGAGCGGGACGAGGCCCAGTCCGTGAAGCCGGTCGGGGGCCTGGGCGACGTGCGCGGCGGTCCCGGCGTTGGCCAGCTCCCACACCGTGCGGGCGAGGTTCTCGTCGGCCCAGTAGTGGTAGTGCGACGGGGAGGGCGAGACCAGTTGGACGTCGATGCCGGAGGCGTCCATGGCGGTGAGCCGGGCCTCGACGTCGGTCAGTCGAGGGATGCGGTCGCGGACCATGCGGCCGTTGACGGCGAGCGCCTCGGGGCCGTTGCGGCGGGCGTCGAGTCTGCGGGCGGCGGCCAGCCCGGGGTTACCGGCGACGGCCTCCTCGACCTGCGGAAGCAGGAGGTGCGCGTGGACGTCGATGGTGGGGGTTGCTGTGGTGTCCGGGGAGTCCGGGGTCACGGGGCCTCCTTCAGGGCGGACATCGTGCGGCCGATCAGGCCGGGGACGTCGGCGTCACGGACGCCGTCCAGCTGCCACTGGCCCAGCTGCACCGAGGCCTCGACGACCATGCGGACACGGTCGATGCGGCGCTGGTGGTAGCGGGTCAGCAGCTCGTCGAGGGAGTCGAGGGAATCCCACGACTCCTGCGCGCTCAGCAGCTCGGCCAGCACCGAGGCGTCCTCCAGTGACATGGCCGCGCCCTGCGCGAGGGTGGGCGGGCAGGCGTGGGCGGCGTCGCCGACCAGCACGACCCGGCCGCGGTGCCAGGAACCCTCGACGAGCAGCCGGTCGAACCAGGTGTAGTTGACCTCGGCAGCATCGGTGATGCTGCCGGCGATCTCGGACCAGACGCCGCCGTACGGGGCTGCCAGGCGCCGCATCTCGTCCGCGTACGAGGCCGGGTCGAGGCAGGCGCGGTCGCGGTTGGCCTCGACGAGGTAGGCGTAGATGGTGTTCTCGCTGGTGGGGCAGTAGCCGGCGATGTAGCAGGGCCCGCCGAAGGCCAGGTCCGTGCGCTCCACGCTCGTTGGGCGGGGCGCCGCGACGCGCCAGATGGCCATGCCGGTCGGCTCGGGCTTCTCGCCGATGCCGATCATCGCGCGGGTCAGGGAGTTGAGACCGTCGGCCGCGACGACGAGGTCGTAGCGGCCCTCGCTGCCGTCGCTGAAGCGCGCGGTGACGCCCCTGTCGTCCTGGACCAGCTCGTCGGCGGTGGTACCGAGGCGGACCGTCGCACCACTGGCCCGGACCGCCTCGCACAGGATCTCCTGGAGCCGGGGCCGCTGCATGCCGATGGTCGCGGGCAGGTCCTCCCCGCCGGTACGGAGGTCCCGCTGGACGTGGAACACGTGGCCGTCGGGCGCGGCCAGGCCCACCGAGTCGAAGGCGTAGCCGCTCTCCCGGACCTTGTCCCACACGCTCAGCTCGCGCAGCACGCGCAGCGCGTTGCCCTGGAGGGTGATGCCGGAGCCGAGGACGTTCCAGTCGGGCTCGGCCTCGATCAGGTCCACGGCGATGCCCGCTCGCCGCAACAGCACGGTCACGGCGTTGCCGGAGGCGCCGCCGCCGATGACGAGGACGGTGCGGGGGCGGGGGTCGGTCATGAGATCTCCCTGCGGTGGTGCCGCGCGGCTTCGAGCGGCAGGGGCGGTGGTACGGGCCGGACGGGTGTGGCTGTCGGGGCGGCCCACTCGGCCGGTACGGGGTGTCACTTGACGGCGATCGGGTTCACGGGGGAGCCGACGGCTCCGGTGATGGGCAGCGGCGCGGCGGTGAGCCAGAACTCGTACCGTCCGTCGGCCGCGCAGTGGTCGGCGAGGGCGTCGAGGTCCCACATCTCACCGATGAGCAGGCCCATGTTGGGGATGGCGACCTGGTGCAGCGGCTGGAAGGCGTGGTCGAACTCGTTGGGCCGGACCTCGAAGCCCCAGGTGTCGGTGGCGATCCCGGCGATCTCGCCGCGGTGCAGCCAGCCCGCGGTGGTGAAGCTCAGCCCGGGCGAGGCGCCGCCCGCGTACTCGCCCCAGCCCTCGCGCCTGGCGCGGGCCAGCCGTCCGGTGCGGACGAGGACGAGATCGCCGCGGCCGACGGTGACACCGTGCGCCCCGGCGGTGGCGACCAGGTGCTCCTCGGTGATGGCGAAGCCGTCGGGCAGTTCGCCGTCCTCGCCGATGACCAGGCCCACATCGAGGAGGACGCCCCGCCCGGCCACGTACGGCGCCATGTGCTCGATGCCGGTGACGAGATCGCCGTCGGAGGTGACGACCTTCTCGGCGGCCCGACCGTTCCACGCCTTGCCATGGTCGAAGATGTGGCCGAGGCCGTCCCACTGCGTGGAGCACTGCAGGGGCATCGCGATCACGTCGTCGGCACCGCCGATGCCGTGCGGGAAGCCCTGGTTGCCCAGGGCGGCGTCGGTGCCCGTGTCGAGCATGGTGTGCACCGGATTCGTACGCCGTCGCCAGCCCCTTTGCGGGCCGTCCATGTCGAACCGCTGGGAGAGAGAGAAGCTGACACCGTCGCGGACGAGCGCAGCGCCCTCGCGGCGTTTCTCGGCGTCCAGGAAGTTGAGCGTGCCGAGGACGTCGTCCTCACCCCAACGGCCCCAGTTGGAGTACGCCTTGGCGGCCTCGGCGATCGCGCTCTCGGCGTCCTTCGCGTCAGGCACAGTCGTGTGGTCGATCACGATGCCTCCCGCGCGACACAGCGGGTGCGCTGGGCGCCGAGCCCCGTGACAGAGCCGTCCATTACATCGCCGTCGCGCAGCAGGCGGCCCCAATGCATGCCGTTTCCGGCGGGGCTGCCGGTCAACACCAGGTCACCGGGCAGGAGTTGGGCGGTCTCGGAGATGTAGGAGACCATCCGCGCCACGCCGAAGATCATGTCCTTGGTGGATTCGTCCTGCATGGTCTCGCCGTTGAGTTTCAGGGTGACGCGCAGGTCGGACGGGTCGGCGACGGACCCGGCCGGGACGATCCAGGGGCCGAGCGGGGTGAAGCCGGGCGCGTTCTTGCAGCGCAGCCAGTCGGTGCCGATGGCGGGCATGTCCCGGCGGAAGACGGTGGACCGGTCGGTGAGGTCGTTGGCGATGGTGTAACCCGCGACGTGTTCCAGCGCCTCCTCCACCGTGACCCGGTGTGTGGGGCGGGAGATCACCGCGGCCAGCTCCAACTCCCAGTCGGGCCTCCCGGCCCAGGAGGGCAGTACGACGTCGTCGTACGGGCCGGTGATCGTCGTCGGCAGTCCGATGAAGACGTACGGGAGGTCCTCGGCGGCCCGTCGGTCCATGATCGCCGCGATCTCCGCGCGGGCCTCCTCGACGGTGCGCGGGTCGTCGGGTGCGCGGTGCGCGACCTCCAGGTCGATGACGTGTTGGCGGTAGTTGGCGCCGGACTGGAAGATCTGCCGGGGCGCGACGGGCGCGTGCACGTTCAGGTCGTCCAAAGACAGCCAGTCACCGGCCGGATCGCCCGCGAGGCCGTGCAGGCGCGGCAGTTCCTCGTCCCAGCGCTCCAGGAGCGCGAGGACGGTCATGCGCAGGTCCAGCACCCTGCCGTCCGGGAGCACCAGCCCCGCGGACGGGCTCCGGCCCGGGGCGGAGAAGGTGCCGAGGGCGAAGGGGCCGGTGAAGAGGGGCGCCGACGTGGCTGGGGGTTTCACGGAGATGTCCTCCCGATTGCGGTGCCACCAATCTGGCGCGTAAGTTGCGATCGGGGAAATCGATTCCTCGGATGATCCACATCCAGGTGGCGAATACCTCGTCTCAGTTCTCCACTCCGCACGGGGGCATCTCGTGAACCTGGCCAGCCTTGACCTGAACCTCGTCGTCGCCCTGCGCGCTCTCCTGGAGGAGCGCAACGTCACCAGAGCCGGCAAACGCATCGGCCTCAGTCAGCCCGCGATGAGCGCCGCCCTGGCACGGCTGCGCCGTCACTTCGACGACGACCTGCTCTCCCGGGTCGGCGGACGCTACGAACTGACCGCTCTCGGCCTGGCCCTCCTCGACCGCACCGCCACCGCCTGCGACCTGCTCGAACGTGTCTTCACCAGCCAGGCCGAGTTCGACCCCGCCCACGAGGAGCACGAGTTCACGCTGATCGCTTCCGACTATGCGGTGGCCGTCTTCGGCGCCGAACTCGCCCGTACGGTGCACGCCGAGGCGCCAGGCATTCGGCTCCGGTTCAAGCAGGCCCCGCCGGACATCACGGAGAACATCACCACGCTGCTCAGCACCGCCGACGGTCTGCTGTTGCCGCACGGCATCATCAGCGACTTCCCCACCGTGGAGCTCTACCGCGATCGCTGGGTCTACCTCGTCGCCGACGACAATCCCGAGGTCGGCGAGCACCTCACCCTCGACGACCTGGCCCGGCTGCCGTGGGTGACGTACCAGCGCACGTACGACGCACCCGCCGCCCGCCAGATCGGCATGCTCGGCATCGAGCCGTGCGTCGAAGTCTCCGTCGACAGCTTCCAGCTGATGCCGCTTCTGGTCGCCGGGACGCGCCGGGTGGCACTCATCCAGGGGCGTCTCGCCGACCGGCTCGACGGACTCGTCCCGGTACGGGTCGTGGAACCGCCCTACGACGCCGTCCCCCTCCGGGAAGCCCTGTGGTGGCACCCGGTCCACACGCACGACGCGGCGCACATGTGGCTGCGGGAGACGGCGGCACGGGTCGCGGAGACCATCCACGGCAAGGATGACCGTGATCCGGTAGATCGATCGGACAGAGGCTAGGCAGGGCGGGGTCCCTCACTCATAGTCGACCGCAGTTCCTCCGCACGCTCCGCTTCCCGGGATGTCTGTTCCCCGGCGGCGTGCCCACCCCTCCCCTCGCCACACGGAGTTCCCGCATGCCCCCTTCCGCGCCATCGCCATCGCCATCGCCCTCGGCATCGTCCACGCCCGCGTACGCGGAACCAGTGCCGCCGCCGCCCGGTGCGGCCCTTCCGACGTCCGGTGCCGCGCACCGACTGCGCGTATCCCTCCTCATGGCCGGCAGCTGTCTACCGATCCTCGGGGCCGTCCTGATCGCCCCCGTGCTGCCCAAGATGCAGGACCACTTCGCCGGCGTGGCCGGCGCGGGCGCCCTGGTCCCGATGGCCCTCACCGTCCCGGCCCTGGCGCTGGGCCTGTTGGCACCCTTCGCGGGCGTCATCGTCGACCGGCTCGGCCGCAAGCGTCTGCTGATCGCCGCGACCGTGCTGTACGCGATCTTCGGCACCGCCCCGCTGTGGCTGGAGTCGCTGGGCGCCATCGTGGCCAGCCGCGCCCTGGTCGGTATCGCCGAGGCCGCCATCATGACCTGCTGCACCACGCTGATCGGTGACTACTACAGCGGTCGGGCACGGGACCGCTACCTCGCCCTCCAGACCATGTGCGCCTCCGCCTCCGCGACCGCCTTCTTCGTCATCGGCGGTGCCGCCGGGTCGGCCGGCTGGCGGACCCCGTTCTGGATCTACGCCGTCAGTCTGCTCATCGCCCCGCTCATGGCCATCGGGCTGCCGAAGCCGACCGCGGCCACCGGCGCCGTGGCCGTGGCCGAGGAGAGCACTGGCACCGGGGTCGCCCCGAAGCGTCCGTTCCCCTTCCGGCAGTTGGCCGGGATCTGCGGGCTCACCGTGTTCGGGGCCCTCGTCTTCTACACCGTCCCGGTGGAGATGTCCTACCTGCTGGACGACCTCGACGTGACGGCGACCAGCGTGATCGGGCTGGCCACAGCCATCGCCAGCGCCGCCACCGTGGCCGGCGCGATCACCTTCGCGAAGCTGCGCGGAGCCCCGGGGCCCCGGCTGCCACTCGTCCTCGCCCTGTGCGCGGCCGGGTTCGCGGTGATGTGGCTCGCGGACAGCGCGCCGATGCTGATCGTCGGCGCCGTACTCAACTGCCTCGGCACCGGTCTCCTGCTGCCCTCCCTGCTCACCATCGCCATGTCCAAGCTGGACTTCGCCGACCGCGGCCGGGGCACCGGCCTGTGGACCGCGTCCTTTTTCATCGGCCAGTTCATCTGCCCCCTGGTGCTGATCGCGGCCGAGTCCGCCCTCGGCACCCTGGCCGCCGCCGTGGGCCTGCTCGGCCTCGCCTCGGCCGTCGTGGCGGCAGGCCTCTTCCTGACGGCCCGGCGCAGGGCCGCGGCCGTCGCACCGTCGCCCCAGTAGGACGGGCCGCCCGCGTCGGGCGAGTCGAGGTGGCGCTGTCCGGTAGCCGAGGCGTTCCGCACACCGGATTCCACCTTCCTGGGGCGACCGTCCTCGTCGTCGGTGAGCTCGATCGAGTGACCGGACGAGAGGATCATGTGGCTCAGCGACATGCCAACGCCCTATGTACTCGATTCACTTCCGACTCACTCCCGAATCGCTTCCGAATCACGCCCGAGAAATGGGCGATCGTCGGCGACATGAAGGGGAAGCGCATCCGCACGCACCGCCGCCGCCCAGGATCGATGTTCTTCCAGAGCAGTCCGCTTCTGCCGCGTATGCGACGACACCATGCGTATGAAGGGCCGGGACATGACGATGCCTCAGTAGGCTGGTGCGCCGAACAAAGGAGCACTGCGCATGAGCCATCGCCTGAAGGCGATCACCCGCGAGGAGCATCTGGCCTTCGTCATGGCCCGGCCTTCGGTGAGTCACATGCAGGTTCCCTCGTGGGGTGATGTGAAGCCGGACTGGCGGGCGGAGAGCCTGGGCTGGTTCGACGAGGACGGCCGTCTCGTCGGGGCAGGGCTGGTGCTGCTGCGGCCGTTGCCGAAACTGAGGCGGTACCTCGCCTATCTGCCCGAGGGGCCGGTCATCGACTGGGCTGCGGCAGATCTGGAGCGGTGGCTCGCTCCGATGCTCGCGTACTTGAAGAAGCAGGGCGCGTTCTCGGTGAAGATGGGGCCGCCCGTCGTCGCCCGCCGCTGGAGCGCCGACGCGGTCAAGGCCGCGATCGCCGACCCGCAGGCCCGGCAGCTGCGGGACGTCGAGGCCACCGTCCAGGAGGAGGGTGCCTTCGGCATCGCCGAGCGGCTGCGCCGTATGGGCTGGCAGCAGACCGAGCCCGGTGGCGAGGACGGCTTCGCCGCGGGTCAGCCGCGCTATGTGTTCCAGGTCCCCTTCGCCGGGCGGTCACTGGAGGAGATCCAGCGAGGCTTCAATCAGCAGTGGCGGCGCAACATCAAGAAGGCGGAGAAGGCCGGTGTCAAGGTCGTCCAAGGTGGCTACGAGGACCTGCCTGCCTTCTACGACATCTACGTCGAGACCGCTGAGCGGGACCGGTTCATCCCGCGCCCCCTGGCCTACTTCCAGCGGATGTGGACCGCGCTGCGGGCCGAGGACGACAACCGGATGCGCCTCTACCTCGCCCATCACGACGGCGAGGTGCTCGCGGCCGCCACGATGCTGACCGTCGGCGAGCACGTCTGGTACTCCTACGGTGCCTCCACCAACCGTAAGCGGGAGGTCCAGCCGAACAACGCCATCCAGTGGCGGATGATGACCGACGCTCACGCACTGGGAGCCAGTGTCTACGACTTCCGCGGCATCACCGACACCCTGGAAGAGGACAACCATCTCCTGGGGCTGCTCCGCTTCAAAGCCGGCGCCGGCGGCCAGGCCGTCGAATACCTCGGCGAGTGGGACTACCCCCTCAGCAAGGTCCTGCACAAGGCCCTGGAGCTCTACATGTCCCGCCGCTGAGACGACACCGGCCTCGCGGCAGACTCGCCGCACTCGCCAGTGAGGTACGAGGTGACCGGCTCCGACGGAACGAAGCGCACCTGGAAGGTCGCGGCGCGAGTCCTGAGGAGCCCGGCCCTTCCGGGGCTGCTGGTGGCCACCGGGCGCAGGACGCGGGCCATCGTCTGAGCGGGCGGCGTGGCGGGGCGTGCCGCGGCCCGCGTGAGGAAGATGCGCCGGGTCGGGGCCGGGACATCGGAGGCGAACGGCCGGAGGGCGCGACGATCGGACGGTGGCGCTGACGCAATGGGGGGCCGCCTCGGTCTGGGTGATGACGGCCGTGGTGGCATGCGGTCACCCGGACACGGCAGCGGGCAAAGCCTCACCGAGCGACTCCCACGATTCCGGCACCTACACCTCCGCGCTGCGCAAGAGCGACCTCCCGTGGAGCGGCGGCGGTCGCAGTCCGTACAACGCCGAGGTCGAACTCGACGACGGTCGCCGGGTGGCCATGTACTACCGCCGGGGCGAGGGGCTCGTCGAGCAGCACTACAGCCCCCGGGCGAAGGCCTGGACCGAGCCGGTAATCATCCACCGCACCGAGACCGACGCGTGCCAGGGCATCGAGCTGAGGGCGAACGGTGGAACCGTAGCGGCGATCGCGGACTTCGGGCCGTACTGCAATGACGGCGAGCCCCCGAACGAGTCCGTCGCAGCGGTCGGTACCGACAGCCTGACCAAGTGGGACATCGACGTCACGAAGGACTTCGACGGCTGGGAACGGGCCTCCGTCTCCAAGGACGGACGTGCGGTCGACTTCAGCCGGGACGACACCCTCCACTGGACCCGTGCCGACGGCTTCGAGCGTTGACCGAGAGATGAAGTTCCGGGACGCGGGAAACCGTAGGTAGGAGCCCTACCCGGTCCGACCACGCCCCGCATCCGGACACGGGGCGTCTGCGCCAGGGCACCACAGATCGATACGCGCCATCGCGATGTCCCGGTGACAACGACCTGATCCGTTACAGCCTGATCGCCCGCACCGCCGGGGCCGAACGCGAAGAGGGGTCGGTGAGGCCGAGGGACTCAGGGCGGAGGCTCACACTGCTGTCGACCCACGTAGGCTCAACCTTGTTGAGACACGAGGGATTTGGGGAGGCGGGGGCGTGGGGCGTGACGGGCTGATCCGGGCGTTGCCGGAGTTGCTGAGGGAGCACGCGGAGTCGGCGGGGGAGCGGGTCGCGTACTCCGACCCGTCGCGCAGCGTCACCTATGCCGAGCTGGAGCGGCGTATCCGTTCGCTGGCCGGGCACCTCAACCGGGCGGGTCTGCGCCTCGGCGACCGCGTCGCCATCTGTCTCGGCAACCGGGTGGAGACGGTGGAGAGTTGCCTCGCCGTCCTGCGCGCCGGGATGGTCGGTGTCCTGCTCAACCCGCGCTCCTCCGACGCCGAGCTGGCCCACTTCCTCCAGGACAGTGGCGCCGCCTTCGTCATCACGGACGTCGCGCACCTCGCACAACTGGCGCGCCTGGGGCCGCCGTACGACCGGCTGGGCGTCCTGATCACGGAGTCGGGCCCGGGCCCGACTCCGGGCGGCGTACCGCTTTTCCGCGACGCCGCCGAGAGCGGCGAGAGCGGCGAGGACGCGGAGATCGACCTGCTCGGCCTCGACGATCCGGCCTGGATGCTCTACACCTCCGGCACCACGCACCGGCCCAAGGGCGTGCTGTCGACGCAGCGGGCGGCGTTGTGGTCCGTGGCTGCCTGCTATGCCCCGATCTTCGGTCTCTCCCCTGACGACCGGCTGCTCTGGCCGTTGCCGCTGTTCCACAGCTTCGGTCACTCGCTGGCGATCCTGGGTGTGACGGCCGTGGGTGCGACCGCCCGGATCGCCGGTGAGCTGTCGGCGCCGGGCGGTCTGCGGCAGGAACTGCTCACGGCGCGCGAGGAGCTCGGCGGGCCCATCACCATGCTGGCCGGCGTACCGGCGACGTATCACCGGCTCGTCGACTCCGTCGGTGAGGTCCCGCACGCGCTACGGATGTGTGTCGTGGCCGGCGCGCCGAGCGGTCCCGCACTGCGCGCGGCCGTGGAGGAGACGCTGGGCGCGCCGCTGCTCGACGCCTACGGCAGTACCGAGACCTGCGGCATGATCGCGGTGAACCGTCCGGAAGGGCCCAGGGTCGAGGGTTCCTGCGGGCCGCCCGTACCGGGCATGGACGTGCGTGTCGTCGACCCGGGCAGCGGTGCGGATGTTCCGGACGGGGCCGAGGGAGAGGTCTGGGTACGGGGGCCGAGTCTGATGGCCGGGTACCACGGGCAGCCCGAGGCGACTGCCGCCGCGCTGAGGGACGGCTGGTACCGCAGCGGCGACCTCGGCCGCCGTGTCGAGCACGGCCACCTCAGGCTCACCGGCAGGGTCAGCGAGCTGATCATCCGTGGCGGAGAGAACATCCACCCGACGGAGATCGAGCAGGCGCTCCTGCGGTGTCCCGGCGTCTTGGACGCCGTGGCCGTGGGTGTGCCGCACGAGGTGCTCGGCGAGGTGCCGGTCGCCTTCGTCGTACCGGGCCCGGACGGGGTCGACACACGGCGGGTGCTCGCCGAATGCCGGACCCTGCTCGCCGACTACAAAGTGCCGACCAGCATCCGCGAGATCCCCGCCGTCCCGCGCACCGCCTCCGGGAAGATCGCCCGGCACCGGCTGCGCGACCTGCACGACCTGCGCGAACTGGCCGCCACCGCCCCGCCGTCGGCGACTCCGGCAACCTCGATCGCGGACTTCGCGGTCGAGGCCGAGGGCACGCATGCCGCCCACGGTGCCCAAGCCGCTCGTGCCGCCCGCCGCACGCGCGCCGCCCTGCGCGAGCGACTGAGTCCTCTCCCACGCGAGGCCCAGGAGCGCGCGCTCCGTGCGGCGGTGCTCACCGAGACCGCCGAGATCTGCCGGCACACGCCGGACGATCCGTCCGCTGCGGACCGCCCGTTCGCCGATCTGGGTATGACGTCCGCCGGCGCGGTCGAACTGCTGGACCGGCTGGACGCCCTCACCGGGCTCAGCCTGCCGACGACGCTGGTCTTCGACCGCCCGACGCCGACCGACGTGGCACGGTATCTGCGCGACGCGCTGTTCGGGGACGAGCCCGGGAGCCACCCCCTGCCGGACGCCGCACAGGACCGGTCGTCCGAGGACGATCCCGTCGTGATCGTCGCCATGGGCTGTCGCTATCCCGGCGACGTCACCTCCCCTGACGACCTCTGGGACTTGGTGGCGCGGGGCGACGACGCCATCTCGGGGTTCCCCGCCGACCGGGGCTGGGACCTCGACGCCCTGTACGACCCCGATCCCGACCGGATCGGAACGACGTACACGCGACACGGCGGATTCCTGCACCACGCCGCCGAGTTCGATGCCGGGCTGTTCGGGATCGCGCCCCGCGAGGCGCTCGCGATGGACCCGCAGCAGCGGCTGCTCCTGGAGACCTCCTGGGAGGTGTGGGAGCGGGCCGGTATCGATCCTGCGTCGCTGCGGGAGAGCGAGACGGGGGTGTTCGTCGGTGTGATGCACGGCGACTACGCCGGCCGCTTCACCCGCCACCACGAGCTGGAGGCGCACCTGGGCCTGGGCTCGACGGGCAGCGTGGCCTCCGGCCGGATCTCGTACACCTACGGTCTGCGCGGGCCCGCGATCACCATCGACACCGCCTGCTCGTCCTCACTGGTGGCACTGCACTGGGCGGCGAGGGCGCTGCGCTCGGGCGAGTGCTCGCTGGCGCTGGCCGGCGGGGTCACGGTGATGTCGACGCCCAAGCCGTTCCTCGCCTTCAGCCGGCAGCGCGGGCTGTCCCCGGAGGGGCGTTGCAAGTCGTTCGCGGCGCAGGCCGACGGGACGGCCTGGGGCGAGGGCGTGGGCCTCGTCCTCCTGGAGCGGTTGTCCGACGCACGCCGCCACGGCCATCCGGTCCTGGCCGTGCTCCGGGGCTCCGCCGTCAACTCCGACGGCCCCTCCAACGGGCTCACCGCGCCCCACGGCCCCGCACAGCGACGTCTGATCACGCGCGCGCTGACGGACGCGGGGCTGCGCGCCGCCGACGTGGACGCGGTGGAGGCCCACGGCACCGGCACCAGGCTGGGCGACCCCATCGAGGCGCAGGCACTCCTGGCCACGTACGGACAGGACCGCGAGCAGCCCCTGTGGCTGGGCTCGCTCAAGTCCAACCTCGGGCACACCCAGGCGGCAGCCGGAGTCGCCGGCGTCATCAAGATGGTGCAGGCCATGCGGCACGGGGACCTGCCGAGAACCCTGCACGCCGACTCGCCCACACCGCACGTCGACTGGTCCTCGGGCCGAGTGCGGTTGCTGACCGCCGCCCGGCCCTGGCCGGCCTCGGACCGGCCGAGGCGCGCGGGGGTCTCGGCCTTCGGGATCGGCGGGACCAACGCGCACGTGATCTTGGAGGAGGCGCCGGAGAGCGACACGGCGACGCACCGGGAGACGGCTGTCGCGCCGCCGGTTCCGTGGCTGCTCTCCGCCGCCGACGGCACCGCCCTGCGTGCCCAGGCCCGACGGCTCGCGGCCCACGTGGCGGCCCGGCGGGGCCTGTCGCACGGCGACATCGGCTATTCGCTGGCGGTCGGTCGGGGGGCCCTCGCGCACCGGGCGGCCGTGCCGACCGGTGATCCGGCCCGGATCGCGGACGCGCTGCACGCCCTCGCGGAGGGCCGGGGTGCGCCGGGGGTCGTGCGAGGGGTGGCGGACTCGCAGACGCGTACGGCCTTCCTGTTCACCGGACAGGGCGCCCAGCGCCCGGGCATGGGCATGGAACTGCGTGCCGCCTTCCCCGTCTTCGCCGAGGCTTTCGACGAGGTCTGCCGGCATCTGGACGACCGTCTCCCGCAGCCGCTCAGCACGGTGCTGTCCGCCGAGCCCGGCTCAGCGTCGGCGGCTCTGATGGACCGCACGGACTTCGCACAAGCCGGACTGTTCGCCTTCGAAGTGGCACTGTTCCGGCTGCTGGAGTCGTGGGGCGTTCGAGCCGACCGCCTCGTGGGCCACTCCGTCGGCGAGCTGGCGGCCGCGCACGTCGCCGGCGTCCTCGATCTGGCCGACGCGGCGACCCTCGTCGCCGCTCGCGGCCGGCTGATGCAGGCGTTGCCCGAGGGCGGCGCGATGGTGGCTCTGGACGCGACCGAGGAGGAGGCCCTCGCGGCCCTGTCCACTTCCGGGGCACGCGCGGCGATCGCCTCCGCCCATGAGCCGCCCTCGGCGGCGATCGCGGCCGTCAACGGGCCACGTTCGGTGGTGATCTCGGGCGCGGAGGATGCCGTGCTCGCCGTCGTGGCCGGCTTCGAGGCGCGCGGACGCAGAGCCGTACGGCTACGTGTGAGTCACGCCTTCCACTCACCCCTGGTGGAACCCATGCTCGACGAATTCCTGCACGTGGCACGGCAGTTGACTTTCCACCAGCCGCGCATCCCGATCGTCTCCACGGTGACGGGACGGCTCGCCGAGGGCGCTGACCTGTGCTCGCCCGAGTACTGGGCACGGCACGCCCGGCAGCCCGTGCGCTTCGCCGACGCCGTGCGCCGACTCGCGGACGACGGAATCTCCGCCTACCTGGAACTCGGTCCGGGGCCGATCCTCATCGCGGCGACAGCCGATGCTCTGGCCGACTCGTCCGCCACCGCCACCGCCACCGCCACCGCCACCGCCACCGCCACCGCCACCGCCACCGCCACCGCCACCGCTGACCCCACCTCCATCTCCACCTCCGGCACCGTCCTCGCCGTGGCGACCCGTGACGGGGAACACGAACCGGAGACCCTCCTCTCCGCCATTGCCCGACTGCATGTCACCGGCGCCCCGGTCGACTGGGCGGTGGTGTACGCCGGCTCCGGCGCACGACGCGTCGACCTGCCGACGTACGCCTTCCAACGGCAGCGGTACTGGCTGGACGCGCCGCATCCGACGGAGGCCGACCCCCAGACACTCCTGGGGCCGGCTTTCCCCGTACCGGACACCGAACGGACCGTGCTGAGCGGGCTGTTGTCCCTCGCGACCCACCCGTGGCTCGCGGACCATGTGATCGCCGGCAGGGTGCTCGTGCCGGCGACGGTCTTCGTGGAGATGGCCGTACGGGCGGGTGACGAGACGGGCTGCGGTGCGGTCGAGGACCTCGTGATGCTGTCACCGCTCGCCCTGCCCGAGTCTGCGGGGGCGCGCGTCCAGGTCGTGGTCGGTGCGCCGGACGACGCGGGCCGACGGCCGGTCGACATCTACTCCCGACCGGAGCGGTCCGCCGAGGACGCCCCTTGGGTGAGGCACGTCTCCGGGCGGCTGGGGCGGGTCGGGGCCGTGCGGGACGAGCTCACCCCATGGCCGCCGCAAGATGCCGAGGCGCTGGATCTCACCGGAGCGTATGCCGCCCTCGCCGACGCCGGGCTCGCCTACGGTCCCGCCTTCCGTGGGGTCGGTGCCCTCTGGCGGCGCGACGACGACGTCTTCGCGGAGGTCCGGCTACCGGTGTCGCATGCCTCGGAAGCGGGCCTCTTCGGGCTCCACCCGGCACTGCTCGACGCGGCGTCGCACGCACCGCTGCTCGCCGCGCCCACCGACACGAGCACGGTCCGGGTGCCGTTCGCCTGGAGCGGAGTGAGCCTCCACGCCATCGGGGCGACGGACGTGCGGGTCCGGGTGCGGAAGACAGGAACACACACGGTCTCGCTCACCCTCACTGACCCGGCCGGCCGACTCGTGGCACATGTGGACTCCCTCGCCACCAGGGAACTCCCGGCCCATCAGGCGGACATGACGGACGACCTCACCCGAAGGGCTCTGCTGCGCCCGGACTGGGTCGCTCTCGAACGCCCCGGCGACACAGACACGGACACGGACACAGACACTGACACGGACACCGATGGGCAAACGTGGAGGGTGACAGGGCCGGACCCCCTGAACCTCACCGCATTCCTGCCTGCCGCCCCGAGTCGGGAGACCGCCGCCCCGCAGGGCAGAGCGCGTACACCTGCCACAGCCTTTACGGCGATCACGGCGATCACAGCGCTCGACCGTACGGCCGACCCCGATCCCTCGGCCACCGTGCACGAGCTGACCAGCAGGGTGCTCCACACGCTTCAGTCCTGGCAGGACGATCCGGACTCGGCGGGCTCACGACTGGTCGTGGTGACCAGGGATGCCACCGCGCCGATGCCGGATCTGGCGGGCGCGGCGGTCTGGGGACTGGTGCGTGCGGCGCAGTCGGAGCTGCCCGGCCGTGTGGTCGTGGTGGATGTCGACGAACGCCCCGAGTCGCTGCGGGTTCTGGCCGCGGCGGTCGCGAGCGGCGAGCCGCAACTGCGTGTGCGGGACGGCCGGGTGTCGGTTCCGCGACTGGTTCCGGCCCATGATGTCGCGGCCGCTCCGAAGGCCGAGATACCTGACTTCGGCGCCGACGGCACGGTGCTGATCACCGGCGGCACCGGTGCGCTGGGCGCGGAACTCGCCCGTCATCTGCTCACCGAACACGGCGTACGACACCTCCTGCTGACCGGCCGCCGAGGGCCCCGGGCGCCGGGAGCCGATGAACTACGACGCGAACTGGAGGAGCTGGGGGCACGCGTGACCGTGGTCGCCTGCGACGCGGCCGACCGGGACGCGCTGGCCGAGGTGATCAAGCACTGTGATCCGCCGCTGACCGCCGTCGTGCACGCCGCCGGGATCCTCGACGACGGTGTGCTGGACTCGCTGACCCCCGAGCGGATGGCGGCCGTGCTGCGGCCCAAGGCCGACGCGGCCTGGCATCTGCACGAACTGACCCGGGACATGCCCCTCTCGGCGTTCGTCCTGTTCTCCTCCGTCTCCGGCCTGCTGGGCCGGGCGGGCCAGGGCAACTACGCGGCCGCGAACGCGTTCCTCGACGCCCTCGCCCGCCGTCGCACGGCCGACGGGCTGCCGGCGCTCTCGCTGGGGTGGGGCCCGTGGGAGCACGCCGACGGCATGGCGGCGGGCGGACCCCCACGGGGCGCACGCCCCGCGATGCCGGCCGACGTGTTCGTGCCGCTGACCACACAGCAGGGCCTGGCCCTGTTCGACGCCGCGCTGCGCTCGACGGAGCCGGTACTGGCGCCGATGCTGCTCGACCGGGACGCGCTCCGTTCCGGCGCGCGACACCTGCCTCCGCCGCTCAGCGGACTCGTGCGCCACGGTCGGCCGACCGCCGCGACGCCGTCCGGCTCGCTTGCCGGCTCGGAGGAGACGCCGGAACCGGGGGCCTGGAGGAAGCCGCTGGATCGACTGCCGACGGGGGAGCGCGAGGCGGCGCTCGTACGACTGCTGCGCGCTGCCGTGGCCGCCGTACTCGGATACCCCCACGCCGACGCGCTCCCGGCCGGCCGGACCCTCACAGAGCTGGGTTTCGACTCCCTCACCGCCGTGCAGATCCGCAACCGGCTGAGCCTGGCGCTCGAACTCCAGCTGTCGGCGGCCGTGGTCTTCGAGTACCGCACGACCGAGGACCTGGCACGCCATCTCCTCGATCTGCTGTACAGCGAATCCGCCACCTCGGACACGAGCGCCGACGGCACGAGCACCGAAGCGGCCACCCCGGGCACGAGCGGCGACGGCACGAGCACCGAACGGGCCACCCCGGCCACGAGCGCCGAACCGGCCACTCTGCGCCCGACCGGCGAACCGGCAGCCCTTGAGACTCCTGGGACGCCGGGGACGGACCCCGACCGGGCCGCCCCGGGGCGCACAGGGACCGAACGGCCCGCGTACACCCTCTCCTCGCTGTTCCGGACGGTCAGCGCCGCGGGACAACCGGTGGCGGCGATGCACCTGCTCGTCACCGCGTCCTGGGCGCTGCCCACCTTCACAGCCGCCCGAGGCAGCGAGCACGCACTGCCCCCGATCCGCCGTTCCCACGGCCGCCCCGGCTCCGGCAGGCCGACCCTCGTCTACATCCCGGCCTACCACCCCTCGGTCGCGTCGGACGGCGGAGACTTCCCTCGCTTCCACCGGGCCTTCCAGGAGGGCCCGGATGCCCTGGACGTCCTGGAGTTCCCGCACCCCGGAATCGGCGCCGGTGCCGCCGTACCGGAGGACCGTGCCGCGCTGGCCCGCGCGCTGGCCGAGAGCGTGCTACGGCACGTCGGGGCCGGTCCCTTCGTGATCGTGGGGCGCTCGGCGGGTGGCAACGTGGCGCACGTGATCGCCCACCGGCTGGAGGGCATGGGCCGGGCGGCGGCCGGTCTGGTGCTGCTGGACACCTACCACATCACCCCGGACAACAGCGGCAAGGAGTGGCTGCTGTCGCTGGCCGCCCCACCTCCGCAGGCCATCGGGCGGCCCGTCGTCCCCGGCGACGACGACACCGCCCTGGCCGCCGTGGGCGCCTACAACCGGATCTTCCTCGGCTGGGACCCCGAGCCGCTGACCACGCCCACACTCCTCGTCCGCGCGCTGCGGCCCACCACCGCGATGGCGGCCGCGGACCAGGACGACTGGCGGACGTCGTGGCCGTCGGCCCACGACGTCGTGGTCGTCCCCGGCGACCATCTGACGATGATGCGTGAGGACGCGCAGACGACCACGTCCGCGATCCGGACATGGATCGACGCGCGAACGAAGCAGCAGGAGGGGTGACACGTCAGGCCCCCTGCAATCGGCATGGCACCAGCCGGGAAGGCGGTGTCGGCGGCCGCTCTGTCCGCCGGGCACCGCCCCCCACCGTCCAGCCATGGCGTGCGGTGCCCCACGGGCAGAGGTATGACTGACACGTGGCCCGGCGGAACAGGCCCAGGCACTTTCCTGCGCTGCCGCCGGAAGGAGTGTCCGGTATGCCTGAGCGAGAGAGCCGGGCCGGGAGCGGTCGGCAGGAGGACGGTGTCACCGCCGCGCCCGGTGGGCTGCTCGATCTGCTGAAGGTCGCCGCCATGGTCCTCGGCAGCGACGGGCGGATCGTGCTGTGGAGCCCGGAGGCCGAGTCACTGCTCGGCTACTCCGCGGCCGAGGCGCTGGGCCAGGACGCGGGCGCGCTGCTGGTGGCCCCGGAGAACCGGTCCCGGGCTCGCGAGCTGTTCCGCCGCGTACGCACCGGGGCCCGCTGGGCGGGCGTCTTCCCGATGCGGCACAAGCGGGGGGCGACGCGCCGCGTGGAATTCCGCACCATGCAGCTGCGCGACGCAAGCGGCGACATCCACGCCCTGGGCCTCGGCATCGACGCGGACACCGTACGGAACGTGGAGCGGGATCTGGCCCTCTCCCACATTCTGATCAACCAGTCACCGGTCGGCATCGCGGTGTTCGACCCCGACCTGCGATGGGTCCGGGTCAATCCGTCCCTGCAGCGCATCAACGGCGTCTCCGAGGAGGCCGTGCTGGGCCGCCGCGTCGCCGAGGTACTGCCGGCGCTCGACGTCCGGGCCATCGAGGCACGGATGCGGCAGGTCCTGGACACCGGTGAGCCATTGCTGGACCAGCAGACGATCGGCCGGACCGCCGCCGACAACCAGGACCACGCCTACTCGGAGTCCTACCACCGGCTGGAGGACCCGAGCGGACGCGTGCTGGGCCTGGCGATGGCGATCCTGGACATCTCCGAGCGGCAGCGGGCGGCCGCCGAGGTCGTACAGGCGAGGGAACGCCTGGCGGTGATCGCCGACGCCGGTGTTCGCATCGGCACCACGCTGGACCTGCGTCAGACGGCACGCGAGCTCGCGGATGTCACCGTTCCGCAGCTCGCCGACCTGGCGGCCGTCGACGTACTCGACTCGGTCGTCGGCCACGGCGGCACGGGCGCGGCACGACCGGACGATCCGCCGGCCTACCGGGCGCTGGCGCTGAAAGCAGGCCGCCCCACCCATGCCTTCGAGGCCGTTGACCCGGTCGGCGAGCCGGCGTCGTACACCTCGGCACGGGTGATCACCCAGTGCGTACGGGAGGGACGGCCCATTCTCCTGCGACACGTGAACGCCAGGACACTGCGGCGTATCGCCCGGGACGACTCCGCCGCAGACCGGCTGGGCCGGGCCGGCGTCCATTCCTACCTGGCCGCTCCTCTGGTGGCCCGCGGCGAGGTGTTGGGCACGCTCAGTCTGTACCGGACGCTCAACCACCGGCCGTTCGACGACCAGGACCTCACCCTCGCGACCGAACTGGCCGCACGCGCCGCCATCTGCATCGACAACGCCCGGCTGTACGGACGTGAACGCGCCACCGCCCTCACCCTCCAGCGCAGCATCCTCCCCCAGGAACCACCGCGCCCCGCCGGCATGGAGGTGGCCTCCCGCTATCTTCCCGCGGTGAGCGAGGTGGGCGGGGACTGGTTCGACGTGCTGCCGCTCAAGAACGGCAAGGTCGGCCTCGTCGTCGGCGACGTCATGGGCAAAGGCGTGCACGCCGCGGCGATCATGGGGCAGCTTCGCACCGCCACCCGCGCCCTCGCCAGGCTCGACCTGCCGCCGGCGGAGCTGCTGGCCCACCTCGACGACATCGCCGCCTCGCTGGGCGACCCCGACACGCTGGCCACCTGCCTCTACGTCGTCTGCGACCCCCGGCACGGCCGATGCGAGGTCTCCCGCGCCGGCCACCTCCCGCCCGTACTGGTGGACCCGGGCGGGAAGGCCGTATTCCTCGACATCGCCGCCGGCGTACCCCTCGGGGTGGGAGGAGTACCGTTCACCGCCGACCAGCGGGAACTCCCGGAAGGGGCGCTGCTCGCCCTGTTCACCGATGGCCTCGTCGAACGCCGCACGGAACCCATCGACACCGGCCTGAACACCCTGCTCCGCCTGCTGGACGACACCCGTCTCCCCCTGGAGGAGACCTGCGACCTCCTGCTCGACACCCTGAACCGGCAGCCGGACGACGACGTGGCCCTCCTCCTCGCCCGACGCGTCGGCCCGCCGAACTGAAGGTCACATCGATACCGACGTGGGCGGCGTGGATACCGGTGCCGTCGAGTTCCTTGTGCGGGTTGATGGCCCAGGTGCGCAGCGCCGCGGTGGCGGCGTTGACATTGCCGACCTGCGGCACGGGGTCGATGGAGCCTGCGCCGGTGGTGTACAGCAGCGTGCCCGCGCCGGCCTCGCGCATCGCGGGCAGTACCGCCCGAGTGGCGGCGATCGCCCCGTACAGCTGGAATTCCATCTCGTGCTGCACATGAGCCGGTTCGGTCCGGGTCGGAGTGGTCAGCACCGTGCAGCCGCGTGTCCCCACCGGGGAGTACTCCAGGACATCCGATGCCCCCCCAACTTCTCGGCCGCGTCCTTGAGCGCCCGGCCGAGCGCGTCGTGCCACCCGGGCTGCCGCGATGTCATGAGGCCCGGCGGAAGCCGGATGGTCCAGGCGGCTCCGCGCCCGAGATGCGCGGATGCCATCGCCCTGCGCCCCCACCGATAGGCCCGGCCTATACGGGGCATCGATTTTTGGTCGTGGACCCCCTGCCCTGTCGCCCGTTTCACTGTGGCCCAAGCTGGCGCGCGCCGATCGGGCTCGGTGCCGCGCGATCAGGGAGGCTGCAATGACGCATACCCCGGGCACCGGACGAGACGAACAGGCCGTGCGTATCGCGGCGAGGCCGTGGTACCGGCAGTTGTACGTCCAGGTGCTGGTGGCGATCGTGATCGGCATCGTGCTGGGCTGGCGGTGGCCGGATCTCGCCACGGACATGGAACCGATCGGCACGACGTTCATCACCGCGATGAAGATGCTCATCGGTCCGATCGTCTTCCTGACGATCATCGGTGGCATCGCCGGAGTCGCCGACCTGAGGAAGGTCGGACGCACCGGCATCAAAGCGCTGACCTATTTCCAGGTCGGCACCATCGTCGCCCTGCTCACCGGTCTCGTGGCGATCAACCTCTTCCGGCTCGGCGACGGCGTGCACGCCGACCCGGCGACGCTGCGGACGTCGGGCGACGCGAGCCAGTACGTGGAGCAGGGCGAGCACCAGCACTGGTGGGAGTTCCTCACCGGTATCGTGCCGAACAGTTTCTTCGGCCCGTTCGTCGAGGGGAAGATCCTCCAGGTCATCTTCCTGGCTGTCGTCTTCGGCGTAGCGATCAAGATGGTGGGCAAGCCGGGCGAGCCGATCATCGCGGCCGTGGGACGGCTGACCGAGGTGGTCTTCAAGGTCCTGTCCTTCGTCATGAAGGCCGCGCCGCTGGGCGCCTTCGGCGCGATGTCGTACGCCATCGGGAAGTTCGGCCTGTCCACGCTGACCAGCCTCGGCTCGCTGATCCTCCTCTTCTACGTCACCTCGGCGCTGTTCGTCGTGGTCGTGCTCGGCGGTGTGCTCGCCCTGTACGTGCGGCTGAACATCTTCCAGCTCTTCCGTTACCTCAAGGAGGAGTTCTGGCTGATCCTCGGCACCTCGACCGCCGAGCCCGCGCTGCCCGGGCTGATGCGCAAGATGCAGTTCATGGGGGCGGAGCGATCCACGGTCGGACTGGTGGTGCCGACCGGGTACAGCTTCAACCTGGACGGGGCGGCGATCTACCTCTCGCTGGCCACTCTGTACATCGCCCAGGCCACCGACACCTCGCTCTCCCTCGGACAGCAACTCGGGCTGCTTGCAGTCATGTTGCTGACGTCGAAGGGTGCGGCGGGCGTCGCCGGCGGTGGTTTCATCGCTTTGACCGCGACCCTCTCGACGGTCGGCACCGTCCCTGCGGCGGGCATCATGCTCATCTTCGGCATCGACAAGTTCATGTCCGAGTGCCGGGCCCTGGTGAACTTCTTCGGCAACGCCGTCGCCACGCTGTTCATCGCCAAGTGGGAGAACGGCCTGGATCTGGAACGGGCACGCGCGGTGCTGGCCGGCCGGGCGGGGGAGCCGCCGGCGACCGAGACCGAAGAGATCCAGCCGGTCGCCCCGGCCCGCGCCCCGCACACCGCCGAGGTGACGCCCTGATGGTGTCCGTGCTGGTCGCCCCTGACAAGTTCAAGGGATCGCTCAGTGCCGACGAGGTGGCCCGCGCCCTGGAGCGCGGGCTGCTGGAGGCCGCCCCCCGGGCCCGGGTCACCCGCCTCCCGCTGGCCGACGGCGGGGAAGGAAGCGTGGCCGCCGCCTGCGCGAGCCGGTTCAGGCCGGAGAAAGTCACGGTGACCGGCCCGACCGGGCAGCCTGTCACGGCCGAACTCGCGGTGCACGGCCGTACCGTCCTCATCGAGGCGGCGGCCGTCTGCGGACTCGGCGTGCTGCCGGGCGGCCACAAGGCGCCGCTCACGGCCACCAGCCGGGGCATCGGCCAGGCCCTCCGTCACGCACTGGCAGGCGGCGCGGACACGATCGTCCTCGCGCTCGGCGGGGTCGCCACCACCGACGGCGGAGCGGGCCTGTTGCAGTCCCTCGGCGCGCGGCTGGCCCGAGAGGACGGCACACCGATCGGACCGGGCGGTGCGGGACTCGCCGATCTCCGCACGGCCGACCTCGCCGAGGCCCGCGAGGCCCTGGCGGGAGTCGATCTCGTCCTCGCCACCGATGTGGACAACCCGCTGCTCGGGACGACGGGCACGGCCGCCGTGTACGGCCCTCAGAAAGGGGCGACCGCGGGCGAGGCGCGGGAACTGGACGACGCGCTCACCGGCTTCGTGCGGCGACTGGAGGCGGGTGGAGTAGCGCAGGCCGCGCGATACGCCGATGCCCCGGGTGCGGGCGCGGCCGGCGGACTGGGATACGCCGGGATTCTGCTCGGCGGGCGGACGTGCTCGGGCGCCGACTATTTCCTCACTCTTCTTGGAGCCGATGGCCTTCTGGCCGCGAGCGACTTCGTCGTGACCGGCGAAGGCAGCCTCGACGAGCAGTCCCTGTCGGGCAAGCTGCCCGTGGCGCTGGCCCGGCGGGCCGGCCGGCTCGGGGTGGCGGTGCACGCGGTGGCCGGCCGCTGCACCCTGCCCGAGGATCGGACCGCCGCCCACTTCCGTTCCGTGCAAGCCCTGACGGACCTGACCGATCAGGACTGCGCGCGGGACAGTGCCCTGTCCGCGCACCTGCTCGCCCGGTGCGGGCGGAGCCTCGCCGCCCGGTGGATCGGACGCGGAGGAACGGAAGCCGGCGGGTAGGCTCGCTCCGCCTGTCGTACCAGCACAGAGCGGGGAGGTGCCGTGGACGCCCGGCAACTGGAGTACTTTCTGGCCATCGTCGAGCACGGTGGCTTCAGCAAGGCCGCCGCAGCCCTCCATGTCGCCCAGCCGTCGCTGTCCCAGGCGATGGCCAACCTGGAGGCCGATCTCGGGGTCGCCCTCTTCCACCGGGTGGGCCGGGGCGTCGTCCTGAGCGAGGCAGGCCGGGAGCTGTTGGAGCCGAGCCGGCGCGTGCTGCGCGACCTGGCCGCCGTACGCGACACCGCCGCCGCGCTCGCCGGGCTGCACGGTGGCACGGTCGAAGTCGCCACCATGCCCTCGCCCGGCATCGAGCCGCTGACCACGCTCATCCACCGCTTCGCCGACCTGCACCCGGCGGTGACCGTGAGCACGCACGCCGCCTTCACACCCGACGAGGTGGTCGCGCTGGTCCGCAGCGGCGCCTGCGAGCTGGGCCTGCTGGGCAGCGCGAGTCCGGTGCACCCGACCGGCCTGGACGTACTGCACGTCGAGGACCAGCCGTTCGTGGTCGTCGCGGCGCCCGGCGGGGCGATCGAGGACGACGTCACCATCCGTCCCCGAGACCTGGCCGGACAGAAACTCATCGCCTCACGCACCGGCAGCCTGATGCGCAACATCGTCGACGACATCACCGCGGGCGGCACCGGCACGGAGATCGTGACGGTCGTCGACCACCGCACGTCGATCCTGCCGCTGGTCCTGACCGGTGTCGGGATCGCCGTCCTGCCGTCGTCCTGGACCCGGCTCGCCCGCCGCTGCGGGGCGGTGGTGGCACCGCTGGCGCCCACCGCGCACCTCCACGTGGCCATGGTCAGCCTGCCGGCGCACCTCACGCCGGCCGCGCGGGCGTTCCTGGCCCTCACCAGGTCCTTGGCCGGTCGGCGGGCACCCGCCGTCTGACGCGGGACCGATCGGCTGCGCCTATACGTGCCATCGAAAGCAGGTCTTGGACGCATCACCGCGCCGCTGTGTTGACTCGAACCGACCGCACGACAGCGAGCCGGAGGCACCCATGACAGCCGCACCCCGCACGTTCCGCATCGCCGCCATCCCCGCCGACGGGGTGGGCAAGGAAGTCGTCGCCGCCGGGCGGGCCGTCCTGGACGCGCTGGCCGACGGCTCCCGGAACTCGGCGGACCCCTTCGCCTTCGCCTGGGAGGAGTTCCCCTGGGGCTGCGAGTACTACGAGCGCACCGGCAAGATGATCGACGACGACGGTCTGGAGCGGTTGAAGGACTTCGACGCCATCTACTTCGGCGCCGTCGGCTGGCCCACCGTCCCCGACCACATCAGCCTGTGGGGCCTGCGTCTGAAGATCTGCCAGAACTTCGACCAGTGGGCCAACGTCCGCCCCGTGCACTTCCTGCCGGGCGTCCAGAGCCCGCTGCGCAAGGCCGACGACACGGACCTGGACTGGGTCGTCGTCCGCGAGAACAGCGAGGGGGAGTACGCGGGCCTCGGCGGACGCAACCTCGGCGGACGGGGGCCCGGGGGCGAAGTGGCCGTACAGTCCGCCCTGTTCACCGAGGTGGGCTGTGAACGCATCATGCGCTTCGCCTTCGACCTGGCCCGCACCAGGGACCGCAGGAAGGTCTCCTCCGTGACCAAGAGCAACGCCCAGCAGTACGGCATGGTCCTGTGGGACGACGTCTTCAAGCGCGTGGCCGCCGACTACCCGGACGTGGAGACCGAGAGCGTGCTCGTGGACGCGATGTCCGCGAAGTTCGTCCTGCGTCCCGAGGACCTCTCGGTCGTCGTCGCCTCCAACCTCAACGCGGACATCCTCTCCGACCTCGGCAGCGCGCTGGCCGGCAGCCTGGGCCTGGCCGCCAGCGCCAACCTCAACCCCGAGCGCCGCTTCCCCAGCATGTTCGAGCCGGTCCACGGCTCCGCACCGGACATCGCGGGGCAGGGCCTGGCCAACCCCATCGGCGCGGTCGGCAGCGCCGCGCTGATGCTGGAGCACTTCGGCCTGCCGGAGCAGGCGGCGCGCCTGCAGAAGGCGATCGAGGCGACGACCGCCGCTGGCGTCCTCACCCGCGATGTCGGCGGCACGGCCACGACGGAGGACGTGACCAAGGCCCTGATCGACGCACTCGACGTCTGACCGTCTTTTCGGGCGCGCGGCAGCCGCGCAGAGGGGCAACCCCATTCCGGCGTGCGGCGATTGCCCCAGCGCGCGACACCGGGCATAGGCGAACTGGCCGCCGGGCCCGTCAAGTGGGTGCTCCCCGACGAGCCGACGCCGTCCACGTCCGGTGGACAGGCCTCAACTGGCGCCTGTCCACCGGAGAGCAGCGGGCTGCCGCCAACGGTTGGTCGGTCCGTACGGACGTCACTCCACCGGCGCGGGCCTGAAGCCCGTCTGGAAGTACCCGAACGGGAACCTCGGCGGATTCCCGCGCTTCAGGGCCGACCACGCCACCGCGGAGCGCTGGAAGCAGACCTTCCCTCTCTATTCGCTCTCCACTTCGAGGAGGTCGAGGGAGACCCCGTCGCCGGGCCGGCTCGGGCCGCACCCGGCGGCCTGTCCCGGCAGCGGCCACAACTGGGCAGGCCGACCTCTCGGTTGCAGGAACACGTCGGCCTCGGCCGGGGGGCCACGCGTGTGGCTGACGGTGCCGCCGCTGGTGAGCGCGTCGCCAGCGAAGAGGGAACCCGCCCCTCGTCGAGTGCGCTGAAGAAGCTCCGGTGGCGGCAACGGCGTTCCGCCCCCTGCCCGTGGTGAACGGTGGCATGGCTGCGACGATGCCCCGGTGAACCACTTCTCGTATTCCAGCCTGGGGCCTGGTCATGACCGGCAGCATCTCCCGGAGCCCTGGCAAGCCGAGCCCGGCCAGTGGCCGAAGCTGGAGGCCGCACTCGCTGTGGTCAATCGCGACCTGATGGCCACCCTGCCGGGCCAGGACCCTCTGATACTGATGGTCACCCCGTCCTGGCAGCCGCTGCCCCCGGGCGTGAGCGACAGGGGGCAGGTCCACGTGGCGATGCCGGACGGCCGCTGGCACGGTAATGCGGTGAACGCGTGTGACCTGGAGGAGGGCGATCCTCCGGAGCCGGAGGATGAGGCGACGGTCCTGACCGTCGTCGCGGATGCGGCGCAGGCCACCATCACCGAGTTGCTCTGGCAGGTCTGGCCGGTCTGCCGGGAACACAAGATCGGAATGCACCCTCGTCCCGCGGGGACCGTCGACGACCGGTGCGAGGGCGACGCAGACGCGGCCGGCCCACCCGTGTGGTGGTGCCGGGGCGGCCGGGACGGCGCCTGCCACGACGTCTCCCCGGTGGGCGAGCTGGCCGCCACTCTGCCCGGAAAGCAGCGCCGCGCACTGCACCGCAGCGCGCGTGAACGAGACGGTCACCGATAGCCGCGGGCCAGACCGAGGCGCGGTGCCGCCGGACCCGCCACGCGAACGAGCCACACGCGAAGTACGAAGCAGGCTCGGACAGCCCGTGGCCTTGGTGTGGGTGAGTGGGGCTCGGCGCCGTCGGCATGCCGAAATCACCACGTCCCCACGGCCGGACAGAACCTGTTTCCCGCAGCGGCATCCACCGAGATCAGCCCCTGCACGACGGCCTGCCAGAACCGGATGCCGCCCTCACACCACGCGACACCCGGCCGACCCGGCGAGGGCATCTGCCCGCGCTGGCCCGACCGCCCGCTGGAGTACGCCGAGAGGCACGCGCGGCGGCCGACCCTGAGTGGATCAGTCCGACCGCTGCCCGGGCCAGCTGTCCCGCGCGCCTCAGTCCGCCTTGAGGGCGGTGAGGATGTTCAGCCGGGCCGCCCGGCGGGCGGGCCAGAGTCCCGCCACCACGCCGACGAGTGCGGCGCCCGTGAGGGCGACGGCGATGCGGCCCCAGGGGACGACCATCTCGTACCCCTGGATGCTGTCGGCGGCCATCCTGCCCGCGGCCCAGCCGAGGAAGAGGCCCGCGCCGATGCCCAGCAGGGCCCCGAACAGCGAGATGAGGACGGACTCCAGGTGGATCATCCGCTTGGTCTGCTCGGGCTGGAGCCCCACCGCGCGCAGCATCCCGATCTCACGGGTCCGCTCGAACACGGACATCGCGAGGGTGTTGACGACTCCCAGGACGGCGATCACCACGGCCATGGCCAGCAGCCCGTACAGCATGTTCAGGAGCAGGGTGATGTCCCCACCGCCGGCGGACCTGGCCAGGTCGTCGGTGTTCCGCAGCCGGATGAGGGGGTTCTGGTCGAGGGCGTGCCGCAGGGACTGCCGTACCGCCTCGCCGTCGCCGTCCTCGGTGTGCACCAGGACCGAGGTGTCCTCGATCTCCTTCACATGGGGCTGGAGGGTGGCGAGCGGCATCATGGTGGCCGGGAGGAACTCGTCGCCACGGTAGATGCCGCCGATCCGCAGGGTCCCCCGGTTGCCGTCGCCGTAGACCACCGGAAGCCGCTGGCCCATGGTCCATCCGTAGAGGTCGGCCGTGGAGGTGTCGATCAGCAGGTTCGTGCCGCCGCCCGCGCCCAGTGCCGCGAGCGACCCCGATGCGAAGCCGGGGTCGAGGAGAGCGCCGATGCTCCGGGCGTCCACACCGGTCAGGTTCACCTCGTCGCCGCCGATCCGGACGGCGCTCTGGCGCAGCGGGCTGGCGGCGGTCACGGCCGTGGACTTCGCCAGGGTGTCATGGACCGACGCGGGCAGGGAGCCGCCTCTCCTCGACGAGATCTCGAAGTCGGCCGTGACGGCGTTCTCGGCCCGCTGGTGCAGCGAGGTCGTGGCGGACACCGCGACCACCGTCAGGCCGGTGACCATCGACAGCCCGATCATCAGGGCCGAGGCCGTGGAGGCGGTTCGCCGGGGATTGCGGCGGGCGCCCCGCGCGGCCAGCGTGCCCGGGACGCCGAAGCGGCGCAGGAGAGGCACGGCCAGGGCGATGGCCGGTCCGCAGAGCGCCGGGGTCACCACGATGAGGCCGATGAGCAGCAGGGCGGACGGGAAAAGGACGAGGGTGCGGCCCTGCTCTCCGCTGCCCGCGGCGAACACCACGCCGAGCACACCGATCACGATCAGGGCGGCACCGATGGCGTTGCGCCTGCGGAGGCTACGGGCCGGCGGGGGTGTGTGGAGCGCGGACATGGCGGCCACGGGAGGCACGGCGGCGGCACGGCGGGCCGGCAGATACGCGGCGAGCATGGTGACGACGACGCCCACCAGGAACGAGACCAGCACGGTGCCCGGAGCGACGACCAACGGCCCGTCGGGGACGCCGGATCCGGTGGACGCGAACAGCTGCCGCATGGCCAGGGCCACACCGATCCCGAGGAGGAACCCCGCGGCCCCCGCGCACAGCCCCAGCAGCGCGGCCTCGATGAGGACGGAACGGGTCACCTGGCGACGTTCGGCGCCGACGGCCCGCAGCAGGGCCACCTCCTGCGAACGCTGGGTGACCAGCATGGTGAAGGTGTTGCCGATGACGAAGACGCCGACGAACAGGGCGATGGCCGCGAAGACGAGCAGCACCTGGCTGAGCGCGTCCGCCCCCTCGGCGGCCGCGGCCCGCTGCTGCGCGCGCACCTGCGCCGCCGTGCTGATCTCGGAGTCCTCGGGCAGCAGGTCGCGTGCCTGCGCCGCGAGCCGCTGCGCGGAGGCACCGCGCGCGGCATCGAGGGAGACACCGTGGTACCGACCCGGCCTCAGCAACAGTTTCTGCGCGGTGGCGTCGTCGAAGAACACCGAGGTGCCGCCGGAGCCCGAGGTGTCGCCGGTGCGGACGATTCCGACGAGTTTCTTGTGCAGCACGGGTCCGTCGATGGCCAGTCGGACGGTGTCGCCCAGCCGGTAGCCGCCCTGGTCGGCGGTGCTGGTGTCCATCAGCACCTCGTCGGGCCCGGTGGGGGCGCGTCCGGTCGTCAGGGGGTGGCGGTCGTCCTTGCCGTCGGCCTGGGGGAAGTAGTTGCCCGCCATCGCCACCTTGCCCTCGCCGAGGGGGCGGCCGTCCTTCGCGGCCACGGCGGCGAACCCTTCCACGGAGCCGGTCACGGTCGCCACGCCGGGCAGCCGTCGCAGGCGCCCCAGCGTGTCCTCCCCAATGGTTCCGGGCTCGCCCGATGTCTCGTCGAACGGTGGGGTGGCCTGGACCGCGACATCGCGCAGCGTGCTGAGGTAGCGCTTCTTGTAGGCGTTGCCGACGGTGTCGGTGAAGACGAGGGTGCCCACGACGAAGGCGACGCCGAGCAGAACGGCGAGCATGGTCATCAGCAGGCGGGCTTTGTGCGCGAGGACATTGCGCAGGGCGGTGCGGAACACGGGCGGCCTTCCAGGGGTGCCGGTGAGGGGTGCTCGGGGAGCGGGAGACGCGCCGGGCGCGGGGCGTACGCGCGTCAGGCGCGGTGAGCCGACGGCAGGCGAGGCGAGGCGAGGCGAGGCGAGGCGAGGCGTGGCGTCAGCGTCAGACCGGGTGCGCGGGTGTCAGGCGGCCCATGCGCTCCAGGACGGCCTCGGCGGTGGGCGCGTGGAGTTCGTCGACGATGCGCCCGTCGGCGAGGAAGACGACGCGGTCCGCGTAGGACGCGGCGGCGGGGTCATGGGTGACCATGACGACGGTCTGGCCCAGGGCGCTCGTGGAGCCGCGCAGGAATTCGAGGATCTCGGCCCCGCTGCGGGAGTCCAGGTTGCCGGTGGGCTCGTCGGCGAAGACGATGTCGGGCCGCGCGGCCAGCGCGCGGGCGACGGCGACGCGCTGCTGCTGGCCGCCGGAGAGCTGGCCGGGCCGGTGGTCGAGCCGGTCGGCCAGGCCGACGGTCCGGATGACGCTCTCCAGCCAGGCCCGTTCCGGCTTGCGGCCCGCGATGTCCATGGGGAGGGTGATGTTCTCCACGGCGCTCAGGGTGGGCAGCAGGTTGAACGCCTGGAAGACGAAGCCGATGCGGTCGCGGCGCAGCCGGGTGAGCTGACGGTCGTTCAGGGAGCCGAGCTCCGTGTCGCCGAGGCGGACCGACCCGAAGGACAGTGAGTCGAGACCGGCCATGCAGTGCATCAGGGTGGACTTCCCCGATCCGGAGGGGCCCATGATCGCGGTGAACCGGCTCCGGACGAAGCCGACCGTGACCGCGTCGAGGGCCACCACACGGGTGTCGCCCGTGCCGTACACCTTCGTCAGGTCGGTTGCCTGGGCCGCGTAGCTCTCCAGGGCGGAAGGGGGCAGGTGTGCGTGCATGCCGATCCTCGGTGGACGCTCGATGTGGATGGCCCCTCGTGGCAGAGGGGGTCGCCGCCGACGGCGACCTCCATGAGCCTTCCGCTCGGCCACCCGCCGGCGGATCCCCCGAACATCCGGCACCGCATCCCCCGATCGGGGGAGATTGCCGGTTCCTACGGCGCGAACGCTATTCGGCACGCCCCGAGCGGAAGGCCCAGGCCGCGACCTCGACCCTGTTGCGCAGGCCCAACTTCGCCTGTAGCGACCCCAGATGGGTCTTGACCGTGCTGGGCGCGATGTACAGCTCGGCGGCGATCTCCGGGTTGGTCAGCCCGCGGGCGATGCCCTGGACGACCTCCTCCTCGCGGTCGGTCAACGGTTCGGCCGGCTCGGATGCGCCGCGTCGCCGTGCCTTGGTGAAGTGCTGCAGCAGCCGGAGGGTGATCTGCGGGGCGACCATGGCGTCCCCGCGGGCCGCCGCCCGGACGGCCTCGGTCAGCAGTGCGGGCCCGGCGTCCTTGAGGAGGAAGCCAGACGCTCCGTTCGACAGTGCCGTATACACATATTCGTCGAGGTCGAAGGTGGTGACCACGACCACCTTCGGCGCTCCGGGACGACCGCCGCCGGCCAGTTGGCGGGTGACTTCCAGTCCGTCGGGCGGAGGCATCCGGATGTCCACGAGACACACGTCCGGCCTCGTCTCGCGGGCCAGCGCCAGGGCCGAGGCACCGTCGGCGGCCTCGGCCACCACCTCCATGTCGGACTCGGCCGACAGCACCATGCGGAACCCGGCCCGTACCAGATACTGATCGTCAGCGACCAGGATGCGTATGGTCATGCCGTCCTGCCCTCCCGTAGCCGCACCCCGGAGCGTACGGCGTGCCGTCCGCGTGCACGGGCGTTCCGTGCGGCCTCGTCGGGGTGCAGCGGTACGGAGGCGTGGACACGCCACCCGCCTTCGGGCCGGTGCCCCGCCTCGAAGTCACCGCCGAGCAGTTCGATGCGCTCCCGCATGCCCATGATGCCGAAGCCGCCGCCGAGCCGCCCGAGGCTGCCGCGGGGGCCGGACGGAGAGCCTTGTCCGTCGTCCTCGACGACCAGTTCGGCGTGGCGAGCCGCGACCCGGGCGGACACGTCGACCGACCGCGCGCCCCGCGCATAGCGCTGGGCGTTGGTCAGGGCCTCCTGCAGGACGCGGCTCAGCCCGCCGGTGACTTCCGCGGGGACGTCCATGGGCAACCCCTGTCCGAGGTCCAGCCGGATCGGCAGTCCCGTCACCCGCGCCTCGTCCACGATGCGGGTCAGCACCTCGCCGAGGTTCTCCGCATGCCGCGGCGCCTCGTCACCGCGCATCGAACCGACCAGACGCCGCATCGACGTCAGCGCCTCGCCGCCCGCGTGCTCGACGGCCTCCAGCATTTCGTTCAGCATCCGCGGATCGGGGGTGCCCCGGCCGGTGACATGGCGCAGGGCCTGCAGCTGCACCACGATCGCGGTCACCTGATGGGCCACGGTGTCGTGCAGGTCGCGGGCGAGCGCGAGCCGTTCCTCCTGCCGGACCAGTTGTCCGGTGCGTTCCTGTTGAACGTCGTGGAGACGCAGCACCAGGCCGCAGACGAAGGCCAGGGCCAGTTCCAGCACGGTGCTGTCGGAGAAGTCACCGGGATCCGAGTCCCGCAGCA
The DNA here is from genome assembly GCF_053593335.1 of Streptomyces sp. NPDC002324. Classification (NCBI taxonomy): domain Bacteria; kingdom Bacillati; phylum Actinomycetota; class Actinomycetes; order Kitasatosporales; family Streptomycetaceae; genus Streptomyces; species Streptomyces sp. NPDC002324. The sequence continues at coordinate 42,764 of NZ_JBSFCF010000022.1, read as the reverse complement.
CCGGGACGGAGAACACGCTGATGCCCAGGGCCGCCACGACCACCGGGGCCCACCGGGGCGTACATCGGCGCACAGTCACGGCGAGGAGGACCAGCAGGCCCATGAGTTCGCTGCCGCTGCTCTCGCTGGTCACCATGTTCACCGGCAGCAGGTGGTAGGCCACCGTGGCCATGAAGGTGCCGAAGCAGGCCACCAGCGCGGCCCGCGGGACCCATCGGGAGTCGCACACCGCGGCCAGCACGGCCATCGCCCCTGCCAGGGCTCCGGAGCAGACCGGCACCCAGTCCCCGACGAAGGCCTCCCTGTCGAAGGCCGCGTCGAAGACGATCCGCCCCCGTACGTCCTCGAAGACGGAGAAGAGGAACAACAGCCCCAGCGCCGAGATCAGGATCCGCCCCGGCCAACTTCGGTGACCGGCACGGCCGGAGGACACACCTATTCGCATCCGCGTCACCCTACGCACCTACGGCGGCGATCGCCGCCTGCCTCCCGCGCGCGGGTCGGTGGGCATGGGCGCGGGTCCCTGGCTTCGGCGGCGCGCATGGCCCTGAGCGCGGTTTCCGGCCGGCGGCCCGTGAAGTCGGTGGCCACCTGCAAATCCACCACCGCGTCGGCGCGCGCCAGTTGTGCCCGCATGAGGCGGAGGACTGCCCTCATGGACATGTACGGACGCCTCCCGTGCGCCTACCGTCGAAGTGACTGGCGGAACGGTTCGGGGCCGGGGTGCTGTGCCCTGCTCCCGACCCCACTACAGGGAGCGGCAGCGTCATGGGTCTCGACCGGAAGAAAGAGAGTGGCGAGCGGGAAGGAAAGCCTCTGCCCCGGCGGACCTCAACAGCCCAGAGCGCCGATGCGGCGCGCTTCTTGGGGAACCGTCAGGTCACGCAGTCGTCCGTCCGAGCCGTGCAGCGCATGGCCGGGAACGCAGCCGCCACCGCGTATGTGCAGAGGGTCACCGACGCGGATCGTGACAAAGCCAACGCTCGCCGGGAACGTTGGGCCGAGCGGGACACCGGACGTGGCGGTGCGCAGCAGGCAGCGAGCTTCACCAGTCACGAGACGGCGTTCGGGCCGTACAACGAGCGCCCCGGGCGCGGCGGGGCTCCGTACATCAGCTCCAACAAGAAGCAGTATCCGGGAACCCAGGGCGACGACCGCTACGTCCGCGAGGAAGAGAGCCAGTTCACCGGCCTGATCCCCACTCTCGACGCCGAGCAGTTCCTTCCCCTCGTCGAAGCGCTGAAGGGGCGGGAGTTGAGCGAGGAGGATATCGCAGGTCTGAGTGACGAACAGTGCCGGGCAGCGGCGATGCTCATGGGAATCGCCAATGCCGAGGCGGTTCGCGAGGCGGGAGCGATCAAGCACATCCGCAGCGCGCTCCGGCGGCAGGCCAACCCGTCCCACGAAGCACCGGAGTTCCTCAATGACTACCCGCAGGGACGTATCGGCGGTGCCCAGCACGAGAAGCGCGTCCGGTCGGGCAGGGCAAGGCGGGCCACACCCGAGGTCGAAACGATTCTTGACGCGTCGTCCTCGTCGGACGAGAGCACATCCCGCCGCCGTTAGTTCCTTGCATCCGTCGTAGTAGTGCCGTTGCCGACGGTGCCCAGTGGCACGGCGGCGAAAGGCATGCGGGACGCTGACCGGAATCCGACCCTGATCCGGTCGTTACGGGGCCGTGAGCTGCGTCTTGCAGGCTTGCACCATGCGCCTGCACCCTCGCTGCCCTGCTGTCGTCGTGGTTGCCCTCTGTCTGAGCACCCTGCTGGTCACGGGCTGCTCGGACGGTGACGGGAAGCCGGCGCCCCTGCCGCCCCCTTCCCCCGCCCAGCGGGACGACGGCGAGGTCAATCGGGACGACGTGAACGGCGACGGGTACGGCGACGCGGTCGTCAACGGCTGGTACAAGGAGCCGAAGTCAGGGGGCGACTGGCACAACAACCGCTTCGTCGCCCTGGCCGCCTCCGGTGGCCCGAAGCCGGGAAAGGCCTTCCGCCTCGCGGAGCGCTACGCCAAGCCGGACCCCCACATCACCAGCGCGCCGATCATGCACGACCGCTCGGCTCAGTTCACCGCGGATCTTGATGACGACGGTTACGCCGACGTCGTCGTGCGCAACCGGCTGAGCCACCCCAACGGGAAGTTCACGCTCGACCAGCGCATCGTCTGGGGTGGCCCGGACGGCCCCACGGGTGCCACCAAGCTTCCGGCCGACGTCCTGCGGGCCATCGCTGCCGGGGACTTCGACGGCGACGGCGCCCTCGACCTGCTGAGCCTCGCGGAGCCCGGCAGCGAGTACGACCGCACCCCGCAGCCCGCCGCTGTCCTGTACGGCCCGCTCGGCCGCGACGGCGGGGTGCCCCGCAGGACATGGAGTGCCGATGTGGGCCAAGGAGGCTGGGCGTACATGGCGCACGCGGTCGTGGGCGACTTCGACGGTGACGGCCGCGACGATCTGGTGACCAAGGCCGAATACGACGAGGAAGACGTTCGCCTCGAGGATGGCATGCCCAAAGACGTCATCGACGCCGTGCTCTACCGGGGTACGGCACAGGGGCTGAAGCCCTCCGGGGCCGTGCCGGGCATCACGGGCCGGGCTCCCGGCCTGGGCGACGGCGCCAGCCCCGTGGCGGCGGGAGATTTCGACGGTGACGGCTGTGCCGACATCCTCGCCCGGCAGGGCTACAGGCAAGCCGTTGCCGTCTACGGCAGCGGCAAGGGGCCCGGCCGGGGCAGTCCCGAAAGCGGGCTCGGCAAACTGGACGTCGTCGGCGCCCTCGCCGTCGGTGATCTCAACGGCGACGGGCGCGACGACATCGCCACGCAGTCCTCGGGCGACGATCGCCGCGTCGGCCAGGTGGCAGTGGTGGTCGGCGGCGATGACGGGCTCAGCGCGTCCCGTACCGTCATGATCGACCGGTACGCGATCGGGCTCGGCGGCTCCCCGCAGCACGAGGGAGACCGCGACTTCTTCGGCTGGGACCTGCACCTCGCCGACCTCGACATCGATGGCCGCGACGAGCTGCTCATCGGCACGTTCGGCTTCAACAAACCCCGCAAGGACGCTGGTTACTGGATCCTGCACGGAACGAAGGACGGCCCGTCGAAGACGAACCGCCGCTTCGTCAGAACCAAGGACTTCGGCCGCAGCTGACGTCCGGAGCGGGCGACAAGGGTGGGCGGTCGGCGCGGTTCGCCTGGCTAGCAGCTGCTGGAGCTCTGCCGCACGATGTGGGCGTTGGCCTCGTCCCCGACTTTGACGTAGAGCGCGGACTTGCCCCTCCGGTCGTACGTCTCGTCGTCGTTGATCGGTCCGGGGATGTCGAACGACACCTTGTAGCACCACCCGGCGTCGACTCGGAAAGCGTCCCAGTCCTGGTCCCACGGGGTGTGCTCGCCCGGACTGAGCCACTCTGTCTTCTGCGCGGCCCCACCGCTGCTGCACGTCGGCTGGGTAGTCGTCGAGGCGCCGGTGAGATCCCAGCTCCTGCACCAGTTGAAGTAGGCCACGGCTCCGACACCGCTGTCATTCACGGTCGACGAGCATCCGAGATTCCCGCACTCGGGGCCCGCGTACGCAGCGGGGGCGGGTCCCGCTACGACGAAGGCGATGGTCGTCGCCCCCACCACGGCCGCCGCCTTGGACCGCTTGCCGAACAGCTCCTGTAGTGGCATTTCTTCTCCTCTTGCGGTTGTTCCGGTTGTTCCGGTCGTAGCTTCGCGGAGGCGCCACGTCCCGCCGGCCGGCGCTTGGTCCGTGGGCGGGTTGGCGTGGTCGGCCCGCCTGGCTCACTCCGCAACGGCTCCCGTCCTGCCACGGCCCGACCTGCGATGAGATCGTGGATCAGAGGGCGGCGCGCAGCAAGGCTCGAACGCCAAAATGGAACGCCTGGAACGCCGCCCATGCCGCTAGCTGGGAGTTTCAGGCGTTATGGAACGCCCAGATCCCGCCGGGCGTGGTCTTTCGACTTGGATTTGGAAACTGATCGGTTTACTATGGCGGAAACCGGCCGGTTTCCATGTGGGGCGGCTGGGGCCGTGACCCACGGGTGCCGTCGCCGGCTTCGTCGACGGCGGCCGGGGCGCCGGGAGGGCTCACCCTCGCCCGGTCGTCGCCACCCGTGCCGCGGGGTTTCGATACGGCGAGTTCCGGTCTGCGACGGTGCCGTCCGGTCTCCTTCCGATGTAGCTGTTGTCCAGGCCGGAGTAAGTCATGAATGGAATTCACCCCTTCCGCGTGCTGCGTGCGAAACCCCTGTGGATCGCCAACGGCGTCATCACGGGCGTTCTCGCGCTGCTGTTCACCGTGTTCTATGTCGGTGCCAACATCGACCCGGCCGGCCACATGACCAAGCTCCCGGTCGGTCTGGTCAACGCCGACAAGGGGGCCTCGGTCGGCGGCAGGCAGGTCAACCTGGGGGAGCAGATCACCGAGTCGATCCGGAAGTCCCCCGGGGGAGGGGACAAGATCGACTGGAAGGTGATGGACGAGCCGGAGGTGACGGAAGCGCTCGGCAAGGGCAAGCTGTTCGGCGCGCTCGTCGTGCCCGCCGACTTCACGTCCTCCACCACCGCTCTGACCGGCACCGCGGCCAAGGAGCCCCCGGTCCGTCCGACGCTGACGGTGGTGACGAACCAGTCCGCCGGCGGCATGGGCTCCAGCCTGGCGCGGGTCGCGACGGCCCAGGCGGCCGAGAACGCCTCGCTCCGACTGGGTGAGGAACTGACCGCGCGGACCGGTGGCGAGCAGGCGGAGCTGCCCGCCGCGGCGCGCCTTCTGCTGGCCGACCCGGCCGCCGTCACCGTCGAGGACGGCCATCCGCTCGGCTCACACAGCGGCCTGGGTATGACGGCGTTCTACTACGCGCTCGCCCTGGTGGTCGTCGGCATGCTCTCCGCCAACGTCATCAGCGGCCAGGTCGACCACGCCCTCGGCTACACGCACAACGACATGGGCCCGCTGCGTCTGCACCGCCCGTTGATCCGGGCGACCCGGGTGCAGACCCTCACCATCAGCAGCACCCTCATGACGGGCCTGTCTTTGCTGATGGGCACCCTGGTGATGGCGGGCGCGGTCGGCATCATGGGCATGGACGCCGCCCACCTGCCGCTGCTGTGGCTGTACTCGGTGTGCGCCATAGCCGTCTCCGGGATCGGCGCGCTCACCCTCCTGGCGGTGTTCGGCACGCCCGGGATGCTGGTGGTCACGCTGTTCTTCATCGGGATGGCGGTGCCGACGGCCGGGGCCACGACCCCCATCGAGGCGCTGCCCGGCTTCTACCGCTTCCTGGCCGAGTTCGAGCCGCTGCGGCAGATCACCGGTGGTATCCGCTCGATCCTCTACTACGACGCGCAGGGCGACGCGGGTCTGACCCGGGGCTGGGTGATGATGGCGGCCGGCCTTGTGGCGGCCGTAGTGTTCGGCTTCGGTGTGCTGGGGTGGTACGACCGCAAGGGACTGCACCGCATCCCCGTCACCGCCGAGACCGGGCCCGAGCCCGAGACCGGGCCCGAGAAGAGCGCAACCCGGGCGCAGTGAAGCATCTTCCGTATTCGTCAGGACGCGGCCGTCGGGCCCCTCGACGACGGATGGGAAACCGATCGGTTTTCATTTCGCCCGATTCGGGTTAACCTCACCTTATGACCACCGAAGTGAAGCCAAGTTCCAGAGAGCGGCTGTTGGAGGCGGCAGCCACGCTCACCTACCGAGACGGCGTCAACATCGGCGTCGACGCGCTGTGCAAGGCGGCGGGAGTGTCGAAGCGCTCCATGTACCAGCTGTTCGAGAGCAAGGACGATCTGCTGGCAGCGAGCCTGAAGGAGCGCAATGCCGCTTCCGTGGCCGCTCTCCTGCCCGCGGCGGACGACGAACGCTCCCCCCGCGAACGGATCCTGCACGTCTTCGAGCAACTGGAGTCGCAGGCGTGCGAGCCCGGCTTCCAGGGCTGCCCGTATCTGGCTGTGCAGATCGAGCTGAAGGACCAGAGTCACTCCGCGAGCCAGGTGGCACACCGGAGCAAGGCGAAACTTACGGCCTTCTTCCGTGCCGAGGCCGAACAGGGCGGCGCGAGCGATCCCGGCCTGCTGGCCCGGCAGCTCATCCTGGTCTTCGACGGAGCCAGCGCCCGCGCGGGGATCGGAGCCGACACCGTCACGGGACTCATCGCCCCCACAGTGGTCACTCTGCTCGACACGGCAGGCGTGCGCTGACGCCTCGTCCTTCCACGTGCTTCGTGCTTCCCGTGTTTCCCAGATCCTCGTCCGGCTCGCTCGCCCGGACGGCCTCGCCGATCAGGTCGTCGCCTGGGTCTCGGCGGCTTCTCGTTCGCGAGGCAGGCCGCGTCGGACGGCGTGCTGAACCGGTCGGCGCCGATGTCGGGTGCGCAGACCGCGGGAACGGTCGATCCCCAGTAGCCCTTGCCGCCGTTGTCGGAGATGACGACTCCCGCGCCGATGGCCGGGGACGAGGCGGTGAGCTGGTAGCCCGCGACGCTGCCGATGCCCGTGCCGCCGCTGCCGGGCGAGGCCAGCAGGGGATCCGCGGTGATGCAGGGCACAAGGACCCGACCGCCGATGACGACCCGCGTCACAGCGAGGAGACCCGTCGCTGCATACCCGACTTCGACCGCGGGGTGCGTCGCACTGCCAGCACCCTCGCACTCTACGAGTTCATGCTGGAGCGTCACCCCTCGCGCATCAACCGCGGTGCGCTGTGGGGCTCCTGCCGGGCAGCGAAAGGCTGAGCGGTCGGCAGTGCCGATTTCGTAGACACCATGGCGCAGCCGTCAAGCGCCGGGCAAGGGCCCGTCCGGCACCCGCACAACCGCGGCTTCGGTCATCCCGCGCGTGGATGGACCGCACCGGCGTCAGACGGCGTGGGGTATGACGTCCAGCGGCGAAGTCTGTGTCATAGAACCTGGTGGGTTCGTCCTTCGTTCCAGTGATGCCGGCTCCGGGTTCTCGGTCACCCGGAGTCGGCGACCGGAGCGGCCCGGTATCCCCGTATGCGCTGTTGCACGACTCACGCGCCCGCGTTCACTCCGTCACGCCCCTGCCCACCCGCAACTGCGGACACAGCGGCAACGCTCCTTCACATCATGTATGTGGCACGGTGGGAACCCGGGACTCTGGTGCTCCGGGCGTATCTGCGGCGCCAGGCCGGCCCGTTGCTGTCGTTGACCGTGGCGGCTCTGATCGCCGGCTTCGCCGTGAGCCAGTCCCAGGACAGGTGGATCGAGATCGGCGAGAACCTCCACGAGGCGGCATGCGGCTACGGCGGGGCGGCCGCCGTCCTCCTCGCGAGCTGGCAGGGCGGCGCCGAGGTGCGCGGCGGAGTCGACTGGATCCATGCGACAGCCGTTCGCGGAGTGCTCTGGCAGCGCCTGGCAGGCTTGGCCTCGGGCGTCCTGTGGCCCCTGTGCGGATATCTGCTGGCGGTCCTGGCAGTACTCGTGTGGCCGTTCGCAGGACAACCGTCCCACCGTCCGCCGTTCGACGCCATGACCGTCGACGCGGCATCGATCACGGCCGTCTCGTGTATCGCCTACCTGGTCGGCCGCACCGTGCCGCTCCCGGTGACACCGTTCGTCCTCGTCACGGCCTTGGTCCTGTTCGGGCAGAGCGCATGGTGGATGGCGATCACACATCCCGTGGAGATCAACTACAGCGGGGACGCGCTTCCGCCCAACACGTCCGGCTGGGTTCCGGTTCACCCTCCCCTGTGGCTGCCCTGGGGACGATCCCTGCTGTTCGCCGTCGTGGCGGCGGGGGCCGTCAGCCTGTGCGCGCGCTACTGGAAGACGGCCGTCGTACTGGTGGTGGTGGCCGGAGCGGGGGCACTGGGTCTGGGACTGACGCAGGAGGGCGGCGCTGCGATCTCCGCCGTCAACGCCTCCGAGATGCGATGCACGGGGCGACAGGCCGCTCTTTGTCTACCGAGGGAGAACGAAGGCGCGCGGCGACGCCTCCAACCCCAGGTGGACCGGCTCGCCGAAAAACTGGAAGGCGTGCGCAACGCCCCCACCTACTACGTGGTGAGCGACCAGAGCTACCGCTATAGAGACTGGGGGGCCGATGACGATCCAGCCGACTCCGGCCCACGGGTCATCGGTATCGATGCCGGTGCCGATACGGAGTCCCTCGCCAGGGACGTGGTCTGCCCGGATTCCTTCTGTACGGGGTCCCTGGACGGAGCGGTGTTCGCCTGGCTGACCGGCATCCCGCCGGACAACGCGCTGTACCGAGAAGAGCAACTGCTCCGCATCCGAGAGCTGGACGGCCTTCCTCCGAAGCAGCGCGCGGACTGGCTCGAGCGGTATCTGCACGCGGTGAGGTTCGGGAAAGCGCTGCCCGACCTGCCCTACTGGCATTGGTGATCGTCCTGAACCCACATCAGCTTCTTCCCGTGTGGTTGCGGGCCGTCCCCGGCCTGCGGTGGCCCTGGCTGCTGTCCGTCTGCGGAGTATGTGCGGCGGGCGTGTGGCTGGGGAGGATGGCTGACCAGGAGGACATCCTGGCTGTCCTGCTGCTGCTTGCCCCGCTGCTGCCCCTCGTCTGGGTCGCCGTCAGCTACGGCGGTAAGGCCGACCCCTTCGCGCCGGTCGTGCGTACGACCCCGGCGGGAGGGCTGCGACTGCTGCTCCTGCGGACCGGGGTCGTTCTGGCCCTCTGTCTTCCGCTGCTCGCCGCCGCCGGTCTGGCCGGGTTGAGCGGTTCGCTCTGGGCTGCGGCCTGGCTCGTGCCGTGTCTGACCCTCACGCTCGCCACGCTCGTCCTCAGCTCCTACATCGGCTGCTTGCTCGGTGCCGGCGCGGTATCCGTCATGTGGCTCTTGGCGGTCTCGGCCATCACCCGGCTGTCCATGCGGACGGACGGGCCTGTCACCTCCTGGCGCCGTGTCCTTCTCGAAGTCCTCATGGACCTTCTCGACTTCGGTTCCCAGTTCCTCTGGGCACTGGCCGCCGGCGTACTGACCCTTCTGCTCACGCTCCGCCGTGAGTCCTTCGATGACTTGAGGTCCCGATGATCAACGCCCGCCGCGTGACCGTCCGCCACCGGCGCACGACCGCGGTCGACAGTCTCTGTCTGGACTTGCCTCGGGGCGTCCACGGTCTGCTGGGACCGAACGGTTCCGGGAAGAGCTCGCTGCTCGCCGTACTGGCGACGGCGACCCGCCCGGCTGAAGGTGAACTCAGGCTGCTGGACAGGGACCCTGGTCGTCCCGCCGAGCGGAGGGAGATCCGCCGCAGGCTCGGCTATCTGCCGCAGAAGTGCGAGATGTTCCGGGGGTTCACGGTCCGCGAGTGCGTCAGCTATGCGGCCTGGCTGAAGGACATGCCCGGCCGCGGCGGGGCAACTGCGGTGGAGCGCGCGGTGGAGAGCGCCGGCCTGAGCGCGCGTATCGACAAGAAGTACCGCTCCCTCTCCGGGGGTATGCAACGCCGTGTCGGGATCGCCCAAGCTCTGGTGAACCGGCCGGAACTCCTGCTTCTCGACGAGCCGACGAACGGCCTCGACCCGGAACAGCGCGAGCAACTGCACCTGTTGCTGCGGGAACTGAGTGCCACGACCACGGTCGTCATGGCCACCCATCTGATGGAGGACGTGGAGGGCTGCTGCGACAGCGTGGTCGTGCTCAAGAACGCGCGCAAAAGGTTCGCCGGGTCGCTGGACGAGCTGCGCTCGGCGGGTGGCTACGCACGAGTGATCGCAGACGACCCGGACAGCAGGATGTGACGGCCGCACCCACGCCACCGGAAGCGGCACGGAACTCCGTACGGCTCGTGTCCTCTAGCAATGCGGTCGGAGTAGCGTTCGCCGGCGAGTACAGGTATAGGGATAGTTATTAGCTTCTGTCCATGCCGACGAGGCGCATCGGATCGTTTCGGAGCATCGGCCGGACCGCACACCGTCTCGGCATGGGGCGGGGTGCCGGGCAGGTAGTGGAACTCGGCGAGTGGTATGCGCGGGGTCCTCGCGAGCGCTCCACCTCGAAAACCACGTCGAACATCACCAGCTCCACCCACCGCCGCACGGCGCCGGGGCAGGTCTGCGGGGGAGGAGCGACGGCACAGGGGTGTATCGGTGGAGCGCGGGGCACGGGCGTTGCCCGCGGACGCGGACGTCGTCGAGGCCGTCCGGTGGCGGTATCGACTGGCTACTCCTCGGGCTCCCAGGCGATCAGCTGCTCGAACACCTGCTGGTCGCCCTCCACCTTCAGGTCGCTCAGCGTGAGGCGGCCCCAGACGAAGAGGAGCAGCTGCTCGGCGGTGCCCGTGGCCGAAGCGGAGGCGGGCGCGGCGTCGTCCGTGAGGGGTGCGGGCCAGGCGCCGGTGCCGTCCAGCGCGAGAAGCCAGGAGCGGCCCTCGGTGGCGTGGTAGTGGATGGTGGCGGCCTCGTGCGGCCAGGCCGCCGGGGTGGAGTTGCAGGTGTCGAGAAACTCGGCCACGCCGTCGATCGCGACGTCCGCCGGCATCGACTGCACGGCGCCTGCGGCGAGCTGGGCGTCGTAGGTGTGCACCAGCACCTCGTGCACCCGGCGCCGGGCAACACCCCAGGCATTCGCCGGCGACACGCCGGCACCCCACCACGTCCAGCACTCGCGCTCCGGGCCGGCCTCGCGCAGCGCACTCAGCAGCAGCTCGTTCGACTCGGCGTACCAGGCCGTCAGCGCCGCGAGCTCGCGCGGCACCTCCGCGGCATCCTTGGCCGGCGGAGCCTCGGCCGGGCCCGCGGCGACGATCGCCGCCCACCAGCGCTGGCCCGTACCCAGGTGATGCACCAGATCGAACAACGTCCACTCGGGGCAGGACGGCACCGGCTCGTCAAGGCTGGGCGCGGCGGCAACCGCACTCCGGAACGCGGCCGACCGCTCGTCGATCAGTTGCAGCAGGGCGGAATACTCAGGACTCTCTGTCACATCGCTTGCCTATCACTCCAGCTCAGCCGACCGCACCTCATTTCCAGGCCGTCAGCTGCGGGAGTCGAAGCACCTATCGAGCTGCCGCTCACGCTGGCGGCGATGGCAGAACCGGCGGGTCTCGGCAGCGAGTTGGGCCTGGTCACGGGCCCGGCTGTGCATGGGCGGACTCCCGTTGCGATCGGCGGCGACCAACTCGTCGGGGGTGCAGCTCCGGCGAGTACGACGGCAGGAAGTGCGGCTCGATACGGTCCGGGTGATCGGCCGGCCAGGCGCGGACCTTGCGGGAGCGGTGCGCGGAGTGGCCGCCGGGTCGGTGATCAACAGGTTCTCGATGCGGTCGAGCAGGAGGCGATCCGGCAGGCCGTACTGGATCACTGCCCCTGTGACCTGGGGCTGACAGGGCAGCTGTGGACGCGGCGGACCGGGGTCGGGGATCTGATCGCGAAGTTGTACCGGGTGCGGCTGACCGAGCAGGGGGTGGGCGAGTACCCGCGCCGGTGGGGCTGTCCTTCCAGCGTCCGGGCAAGCGGGCCGTCGAGCCAGACACGAGAGCGGTACGTGTCTGGCGGGAGGAGACCTGGCCGGCGATCCGGGCCAGGGCGAAGGCCGAGCGCGGCGAGGTGCTCTTCGCCGACCAGGTCGGCATCCGTTCCGGCCAGGTCACCGGCCGCATCTGGTACGCCAAAGGGTGCACCCCTGCCGTACGCCGCTCGGGCAACCGGTCTCGGTCGACGCGATGTCCGCGATCAGTACCAAGGGCCGGATGCACCTCATGGTGTGCACCGAGACCTTCGACGCCGACGTCGTGTGCCGCTTCCTGGCCCGGCTCGCAGGCCACTTCGACCGCAAGGCGCACCTTGTCGTGGACGGCCGCCGTACATGTCCCACGGTTCGACGCCGAGCGCTGCTCGGCTCAGTCGGCGCCCGCGGCCTGTGCGGCGACCAGCGCCCCGACCCGGCTGCGGTACGCCTCGACCAGGTTGCCGCCGTCAGAGCTGGGAAGTCCCTCCGCACCGGCCCCGATCGACTGCAGGACCGTGTCGGCCCGAGCCTGAAGGTCCGCCACCTCGTCCGCGGTGTGCGGGTACAGCAGGTTGAGCCCGCGCTTGTCGCCGTCCGACAGGTTCTGCCCGTCACCGGTCGGTGCGCAACTGCTCGGGGTGGACTTGTAGAAGAACGACGGGAACCGGTACAGCATCACGGACCGTGGGTCGAAAGGCCCGGCAACGACATCCGGGTCATTCTCGGTGCGAAGGTTGTGGTCCACCTTCGCGCGCGGCCATCGGTTCGGCTCACCCGCGAGGTATGTGTAGATGCCGGGGCGCCGACCTTGCGAGTCCGCCACGAAGACACCGTCCGCGTCTTGGGTGGGAACATACCCGGCGTCGTCGTCCCAGCGGAACTCGGCCTCGCAGGTGCCGCGCATGTTCTGGTGGGAGTGGTGGAACGCCAGCGCGTGCAGGAACTCGTGCCGCACCGTGCCCTCCCACTGGGCGGGCCTGTTCACCGCGTAGCGCCCGAGGTTCAGGCTGCGCTGGCCCGGGTTGCCCCCGACCGGGCCACCTCCCGCGCCGATGGTGCGATCCGTGCTGTCGGTGCCGACCAGGGAGAAGTACCCCTGCAGGTCGAAGCTGACTCGGATTTCGGCGGCGAAGGCGGTATCGGCCGTGCTCCATCGCCGGAAGGTTCCGGTCACCTCGTCGTGGCCGAAGTCGAGTTTCAGGTTGCAGGTGTCGGTGATCTGCGCCGTCGCTCCGGCGATGTCCGCGTGCAGTTGTTCGTCCCCGTCGAGAAACGCGACCCGCACGGTCGAACCGGGTGTCCACCGGGCGATGTCGGTGACGAGGAACTCCAGGCCACCGCTGGCCGATGCGCGCCTCCAACGATCGCGCACCTCGATCGCCGCGACGATCTCGTCCGGGAGGGATTCGAGTTCCATGGCGCATCCTTTCGCATCACATGCGAAGCGGTCCCACGACCGCTCTGACAAGGGGTGGCTGCTCGGCTCGACGCGCGAGCGTGCCGACATGTGCCACCGGTCCGCTCGGTGACGGAACGGCAGGCTCAGCCGCTGAGGTGGCTGCCGATCGATCGTGCGACGTCGGGGTGGGCGAGGTACTCGACGATGCTGTGTGCCCGGTCGCGGGCGTTGACGACGGCGAGGTCGGACAGACCGTCCGCCCAGTCGTCGCCCAGCGGGCATCCGATGGCCACCCCGTCGGTCGGGCACCAGACGTTGAGCCAGTCCGCCACGACGTCCGGACGTTTCGGTCCGCCGACGAGCAGCCTGCTGTACACGCTGTCCAGGCCGAGGGGGCTGCCCGCCGTGGTCAGATGGACGAGGTCCACCCCGGGGGACAGTCGTGTGGTGAGATCAAGGCCGACGACCGTGCCGAGGCTGTGACTGACGAGCACCACTTCCCCGGCGTCCGGCATCGTCTCAAGTACGCAGTCCAGGACCTCGTCCCGGATGCGCCGGTCTTCGAGGTACGCGGCCACATCGCGGAAGACCAGGGCGATGGCCCAGGCATCGAGGTCGCTCCTGGCGGCCAGCCAGCTGAGCCGCTTCTGCAGGGACCCGGCCACGTCACCCAGGTCGATGCGCTCGGTGGCCAACTGGCCCTCCTGCGGCATGTCCCACTTCGAGGCCGCCTCGCCGATGATCTCCTCGTACACCGCGCGGGCGGAGGGGGTGGTGGGTGCCACGGCCTCCGCCGCCCTGGCGGTCGGCGCCTCGGTGAGGTGGGGGACGGCCTCGTGCGCGGTCATGGCCCGCACCAGCCTGTCGCCGTAGTAGGGGAACCAGACGTCCGCCGGGTCGACGAAGGGAGAGAGCCCGGCGCGGACGAGCCCCTGGTTGAGTCCGGCCGCCCATTCGCGGCGCAGTTTCTCGGGCTCCTTGCCTTCCTGGGAGCGACCGTGCAGGAAGACCAGATGCCGTCTGCCGCCGAACGCGCCGTCCCGGGCGCGCAGACCCGCCCGCGCGGTGACCTGCTCGGCGGCCGGGGGCGACGCCGCGACGGCGGGAGCCGGAGCCGGCACCGGACCTGCGGCGGCCTCTGCTGCGTCCAGCCCCGACTCCGGGCCCATCTCGGCCAGCAGTTCCTGCTGCCGGGAGGAGAGGGGCAAGGCAGCGAGATGCTTCAGGATCGAGCTGATGCGTACGCCCTCGTTGGACACCCAGTCGATGGCGTCGTCGCCGTCACCGGGCTGCCAGACCTGTCCGTCACGGCGCAGGACGCGGCCCTGTCCGTCGGTCCTGGGGACGCCGCTGTGGTGGAGGGCGACGACCTCCCATTGGTCGTTGAAGACGGGAGAGCCCGAGTTGCCCGGCTCGGTGTCCGTCTCGTAATGGAGGAAGTCGTCGAGGCGTACCTGGAGCGTGTTGTCGCGTACGGCGATCTCCTTCAGGCGTCCCATGGGATGGCCGATGACGTTGACCGGCTCGCCAATGACCAGTTTTCCCTTCTGGGCGCTGAGCCGGTTCCAGCCGAACGTCTGGCCCGCGGGCCGCAGGTCCGGGCCGGGGGCGACCCGCACCAGGGCGAAGTCGAGGCGTTGGTCCGCCGCGAAGAATCCGTCCGGGTCGAGCTCCAACCGCGTCGCCGGCTGGGAAGCGTTGTCGACGGTGACCTGGGCGTCGAACTCCACGAAGCTCTGCCGGGCGGCCTCGACGTCGGGGAGCACGTGATGGTTGGTCAGCAGCAGGTTCGGTGACACCAGGAAGCCGGTGCCGACCGGCAGCTCGCGGCCGTTCTCCCGCACCGAGATCCGGGCGACGGTGCGGGCCGCCCGGGCGCCGCGCGGCAGGAAACTCCAGGCCTGCAGGTCCCTGGACACCCCCAGAATGCGTTCGTACGCGGCGCTCGCCTCCAGCGGCTCCGCCCGGACGGCCTCCACCGCCATGGCGGCGGGCACCGCCTGCCGGTCGAGCAGTCGGGCCGCGCGCGCCGCGAGTGCCTCCTCCGAGTCCGGGAAGGCGACCCCGGCATCCTGCCGCTGTCTGATGGCCCGCCGCTCGTCGCCGGTCTCCCCGTACCGTGCGGCAGCCGCCGCGGCCTGGCGCTCCCGTTCGTCGTGGGACCTGTCCGTCGCCGCCATGTCAGGTCACCGTCCTTCCGGGTGTGTTCCACGGCACGAAGGCGTTCGCCAGCCCCGCCAGAGCCGTACGCAGCTCCGGGTGGTGGCGCAGCAGCACCGTGATCATGGAGTTGTCGTCGATCCAAGCCATACCGGCCTTGGAGTACACCTCGGGGGTGTAGTACTCGGTGAAGAAGCGGTCGCTGTTCAGCCGGCGTGAGGCCATCAGGATGAAGATGCGGAACGCCGTGTCGCTGAAGGCGAATCCGGTCGGCAGCTTCTCCGCGTACAGCCCGACCATGAGGTCGACCTTCTCGATGTCGCCGTCGTACAGCCACTGGATCTGCTCGGCCCACGCCCGGTTTTCGGTCAGTTCCAGGAAGTTCGCGGCGGGCTTCAGCCGCAGCAGCCGGCGGAACTCGTTGTAGCGGGGGACGCCCAGCTCCCGGGAGCGCAGGATGTCGGTGGCGGCGAGGTCCTGCAGCTGTCCGTCGGGACGCTCGAGCTCCTGCAGGAACTTGGGGAAGTTGTGCAGGGTGACCAGTCCGGGGTGGAGCGTGCCGAAGCTGTAGAGCAGATCACTCATCTCGGTGGTCTCCAGGACCTTCAGCGCCCCGGGGCCCGAGATGTCGCGGAGGGTGCAGTGGCGCAAGCTCGTGTCGTCGGCGGCGGAGCGCAGATGCCACTCGTCACGGATGAGCGGGTGCATACGGTAGACGGCCACGAACTCCTCGGTGAGGGAGTACGGGACGCCGTAGTGGTCCGTCTCGGCGCCGGGGATGCCGCTGACGACCTCGCTGTCGCTGATGCGGCCGAAGAGGTTGTGGACGCGCTCGCCCGCGACGCCCCACCAGTTGGCGCGCAGTGCCTTGACGGTGGTGGGGTGGCTGATCACGGCCGGTGTCCACTCCACGGTGTGGATCTTGGCGAGGAGCGCGGCGTTGACGAGCCGGGCCCGCTGGAAGAGCTCCTCGTCGTTCCAGGACGGGTACGCCCCGTGCAGGTGGTCGCAGATCGCGTTGTGCTCACGGGCGAACAGGTCGTGCATCATGGCCAGGCCCACCCAGAACCCGGGGATGTGCGAGGGATCCCGGGAGGGGTCCGAGGGGATCGGGGACTGCTCGTCGTCCCACAGCCGCAGCTTGCCCAGCTCACCGGTGCGCATCAGGCGTTGCTCGGTCTCGTTCGTCCCGTAGATCTGTGAGGCGTCCCACCAGTGGGAGGACACGTTGACGCGGGTGTCGGGCGTCCCTGGGGGAGCCTGCGGGTCGCGGGTCGGGTCGTCCGGTGTCCGCATGATCCGCATGGGGTGTTCCGGCCACGGGTCGTCGTCCATGAGGGGCACTTCCCAGGGCCGTTCCGTGGGGCTGGTCCCGTGACTGAACCAGTCGCGGACCATGAACTGAAGCCAGGCGGCGACCAGGGAGTTGACCGATTCTGCGGGGGTCAGTTCGTCGCGGGTGAGCAGGGAACGACTGACCTCGCGCGGGCTCGGCGCGGCGAGCACGTCCTCGGGTGTGGCCGGGGCGATCCGGTCCAGCGGGATGTTCCGGCCGAAGCGGGTGCCCGCCATGCCCATGCGCGGCTCGTCGAGGTCGTTGTGGCTGCCGTCGGCGGTCCGGTTGACCTTGTGGCTCTCGGAGGGGGGCGCGGGATCGGGCAGGTCGGCCGAGGGCAGATGACCGGTGTCGTGGAGGTTCTTCTGCCGGAGCTTGACTCGCAGTCCGAGGAGGGTCAGCAAGCCCGGTAGGACAGGCAGCCTGTCCCAGCCGAGACGTCGGTCCAGGTATTCGGCGCCGGCGGTGACGACCCGCCAGGGAAGTGACGTACGGTATCCGGCTGCGGCGCGTGGTTGCTTGCTCATCGCGGTCTCCTTAAGAGGTTGCGAGGATGACGTCGCTCGCCTTCTCGCTGATCATGTAAATAGGGGTGGCGACGAAGAATCCGGGAATGCGGGGGAAGACCGAGGCGTCGACGATCCGCAGGCGGTCCACTCCGCGCACCCGGAACTCGCTGTCGACGACGGCCGAGGGGTCGTCCGTCCGTCCCATCCGGCACGTGCAGGAGGCGTGGTGGCCCCAGGCTTCGTCCTGCACGAAACGGCGGACGTCGTCGCGGCCGACGACCTCCTCGCCGGGCCACACCTCGTTGAGGATCACGGAGCCGGCCCTGCGGTTCATCCCGCGCACGAACTCGACGGCACCGGCCATGGCTTCGAGATCCACGTCATCCTTGTCCGTGCCCTCGCCGAAGTAGTGGAAGTTCACCAGGGGGGTGTCGCGGGGGTCGCCGGAGCGCAGCCGCACCCGCCCCCCGGTGTTGTGGGTACGGCTCTTCAGGATCGCCCAGGTGAAGTGGTCCCGTCGGCGTGTCAGATCGAGCGAGTAGCCGGGGTAGTAGCCGCGGAAGTCGAAGGGGCCGCCGAAGATGAACAGATCGGGCGCGTCCAGCTCCGGACGGGACTTGCGGGTGACACCGACGACGGCGCCGTTGGTCGTGTACAGGCCTTCGCCGCGCAGCCACGCCCGGTAACAGCGGTCCGGTGCGGTCCCGGACCGCGGCGCGTGGAAGTCGCAGTCCTTGAGCACCGGGAACTCGCGGTCCATCTGGCTGACCACGCCGACCTCGTACCGGTCCTGCAGGTGGGCGCCAACGCCCTGGAGGTCGACCCGTACGGGGATGCGGTGCCGCTGCAGCTCCTCACGCGGGCCGATGCCCGAAAGCATCTGCAGCTGGGGCGTGTTGAAGGCACCCGCGGCCAAGACCACCTCACGGGAGGCGAGGACCCTGTGCAGGACGGGGGGCCGGGCGTCCGGCCGGCTCGCGGGGTCGGCACGGTAGGCGTGCGCCCCGTCCAGATAGTCGATGCCGACCGCGGCTCCGTTCCGGTCCAGCACGACCCGGGCCGCCAGGGCGTTCGTTCGGACCACCAGGTTGCCCGGATGACTTCGCTGTGCGGCCTCGACTCGCTCGCGTACGGCGCTGCGCCGTCCGTTCGCGGTGGAGAGGGGGATCTGCCACAGCCCCTGCAGGGCACGCGTCTGCGCCCGCCAGTCGTTGGGGTCGACGAAGGAGCCGAACCCCTCCAGCGGGGACAGCGGCCGGTCGAGGAGGTCGGCCAGCGCGTCCTCCGCGGCCGAGAGGACGACCTTCAGCAACTGCTTGTCCTGCAGGGCCAGTTCGGGGTCGGCCAGGGCGGTCGGCAGCCAGCCGTCGAAGCCGTGGCGCGCGTCGTTGCGGTACCGGGCGCCCACGTAGGGCAGGACCCTCAGCAGCGCGGCCAGCAGCGCGTTGGCAGGGGGCTTCTTGGGCCGCGGCCGGTAGGTGCAGCGTTCCAGCCGCTCGAAGTACCGGCGCATGGCCGTGCTGTGCCACGTCGTGTCGCCGGTCTCCTCCGCGATCGCGTCCCAGTCGCGGTTGTACGGGTAGACGGTGATCAGCGCGTGGTGCGCGGTGCAGCCGCCGACCGTCCCGGCACGCGGGTAGAGGACGCCCCGGTCGGGGACGAGTTTGCTGTCGCGCTGCTGCTGCCGCTCATCGGCGTAGTGCCGTACGAAGTAGTTCCAGCACTGGACGGGGTCCTCGGAGGCGTCGGCGTGGAAGGCGGGCACCAGATAGTTGTCGTTCTCCTGGGCACCACCCGCGTCGAGCAGCAGGGTGCGCATGCCGGCGGCGGCGAGATTGGCCGCCAACGGCCCGCCTCCCGCCCCGGCGCCGACGACGACGTAGTCGAAACCCGTCTCGGCCGGGGAAACGGCATCGGGTCCTTCCGTCACTTCCGCTTCCCCTTCACCGAGTTGGCGAGCGAGGTGACGGCCAGGACCGTGTTGGCGGCCGAGATGAGCGTGGTCAGCACCGCGGTACGCGGTGGAAGCCGGCCGCTCAGACCAAGGGTGGCCGCCGTCGCCGTGTCACTGACGTGGATCAGGACGCCGTCGCGCAGGTCGTCCCGCAACCGCTCGTCGCGGTTGGTCAGCAGGTCGAGGCCGAGCAGGATCGTCCGGATCCCGAAGAGCCGGAAGGCGTACACGGCCGCCGGACTGGGCCCCTCACCATCGGGGTCGAGGCGCCGGATGAGCAGGCCGGGTGCGAGCAGTCCGGCGGCCCCGTTGACGAGCCGGATTCCGGCGAGTGCGTAGATCGAGACAGCGCGAGGCGCGGCTTTCCGGGTGGACATCATGTCTCCTGACGGTGCGGCGACGGGAACTACCGCCGAACCCCCCGAGGAGGAAGAAGAACCCCCCAAAGCACTCTTAATAGAACACTATGGGAATCGCCGCGCCCCTGCACCTCAAGTTCGAGGACCCCAGCGGTGTCTCCGACGGGCGTGCTTACCCTGCCGGCTCCGGAGGCTGGGCCTCGGCTGGTGACGCCTGCGCCGCTTGCCCGACCGGTGCACAAGCAGGCCGAGCTCGCGTTCGCCCGGCTCGACGCCGAGGAGCCGGCGCGGGCCGAGGACGAAGTACGGAAGATCGAGAGCACGATCGAGGGGCGCAGACGGGCGGGCCCGCCCGTCCAGCCTCCTGCGGATGCCGCGGTGGGGCAGGCATCCGGCGAAGGAGGAACGGTACGGTGTGCAGCTTCGAGACGGGACAGACGCTGGTGCGACGCGATGTGCACCGCCCGCTCCGGCCGGGTGTGGAGCGAGCACGCTCCGCGCGTCGTCGCCGACACGAGCGAGGCCCCTGGTGGCCGCTTGCTCGCCGGGAGCCGAGACCCGCCGGCCGGCTCTGTACGTCAAGGCCCGCGACGACGGAGACCGGTCACTACGACGGACGAAGACGAGTACGCGCACGTACGGCGGCTTCGTCACCGATACCGACCACCAGGCCGTGGATGCGGCCCGCGACGAGGTCCTCGCGATGCTGGCCGTACGTTCCGGCCCGTTCACCGAGTCCGCCGCGTGGTCAGCCTGGCGATGGAACCCGACCTGGCCCGCCCCGCGACTGCCGCAACCCCCCGGCGGCCGCGCGCAGAGCTGTACCGGCAGGCGACTGAACCGCGAATCGAGCGGCGAGGAGTTGTCGCGACTCGCTTGCGCGCGTACGCGGTAGCAGGCCCGTGTGCTGTCGCCGTCGTGTGTGCCCGGCGTGCCGGGCGCCGTGGGTGCTGGGCGTGACCTTGGAGACACCCCTGGGACGGGGGACACCGGCCCGCTCGGTGTCGGAGCACTGGACGTGCCATCGGCTCCCACCGCACGCGATGCGCGAGGGGGAGCCGGGCAGCGGACCCGCCTTGTCACGGCCCGGACGGCTCAGATCAGCGCGTTCTTGTAGAAGATGCTGGAGCGCCGGTCGCCCTCCACACCGGTGGCGAAACCGATGAAGAGGCGGGCCTCACCGGCGTCGGTGCGGTAGATCGCCAGACCCTCGGGCTCGCGGTGGTGCAGGGTGGAGCCGGCCTTGGTGAGGACAGGCCCCTGCTTCACGGTGCCTGTGTTGATGTCGATGCTGGTGACGTGGGTGTTGCCGTCACCGGTGGGGGTGCCGTCGCCGGGGTACGCGTCACCCGTCAGGTAGTACATGTACGAGCCGTACAACGTGTAGCCCTGCGGTGTGCCGGAGATCGCCGGCTGCTTGAAGTCGACCAGCGGCGAGCCGAAGTTGCCCGTCTCGAAGGCGGAGAGGGGGTATACGGCGATGCGCTTGCCGGAACTGCTGTGGTAGCGCACGATCATGCGCTGGTAGACCGGGTCGACGGAACAGGTGTACTCGGTGGCCCCCGAGATGGGCCGGTAGGCGGCCGAGCCGGCCGGTGAACTCAGCGTGGTGCCTGCGGCGTACCGGACGGGGGTGAGTGCGGTGCCGTATCCGGCGGTGTTCGCGGCGCACTCGATCCACAGCTCGGTGCCGGAACCGCTCGGCAGCGCGGCGAATGCGACGCCGTGACCGAAGCCGTTGAGGTGCATGTACGAGATGTAGTTCCCGTCGAAGTCCATCTTGTTGATGCACAGGTCACCAGCGGACTCGGGGCTGTCACTCCGCTTGGTCGCCACGAAGAGGAACTTGTTCACCCAGTCGAAGGCGAAGCTCTGCTGCACCCGCGCCCCGTGTGTGTCCTTGGACCGGAACAGGTCGTACGACGGCTCCGTGAGATCGAACCTCTTGGTGCCGGCCACCGCCGCGGAAGCCGTCTGCGCGCCGGCACCGAGCCCCAGCGCGGCTAGCGAGGCGCCGGCGCCGGTGCGTATGAGGCCGCGGCGGGAGAAGGGAAGACGGTGAGGGTGGTGCATGGGGGGACTCCGAAGCATGGTGGGGGAGAGGGCAGAAGTGGGTGATGCTATCTCCTGGGCCGGCCGTCGTTCCGGATCGGGCGGAGTCCGTCACGACTGCGGCACCGGACCGGCACAACCGGCGTCCGACGCGCGCAGATGAGGGATGGTCAGGCAAGGGGAACCGGTCGGCTTCCAGCTGTTCCAGCCGGCAGGGGGAGTCGAGGGGGCCGTCCGGCGTGGTCGTGGTCCGCGTATGCCCGCTCACCGGATTCGTCCGGACAAGCGCGGTGGCTGGCAGGGGCGGGGCGGAAGCCCGGACCCGTCCGGGAGAGACCGTCGCCGTAGCGACGGCGGTGGTGGGGCCGTGCGCGACGCGCGGTCTGAACGCCCAGGGAGCCGACCGGGGACCAGTCCGGCGTCGCGGAAGGCGGTCATGACGCCGATCGCCATGACGTTGCTGACGGCGAGGATGAGGTGCCGGCCAGGCACCTGCGGACAGGCTCGCGGCCCGCCGCGCAACCGTCTCGGCGGCTGAACGCGGCTTCGACCACGAACCTCTCGTCCACGTCGATGCTGACCTCGGGAAGGCCCTCCACAAGCCGTCGCACACGGATACACCGCTGCTGGTGGAGGACATCCGCGCAGCGACCGGACGGGCAGCCGAGCCACCGGGCACGCCGAGACACTGCGGAGGCGACGGATGTCGAGCATGCGGACGAGGAGGACGAGTCCCCGGCGCCGATGTTCGGTGCCGTCCAGCCCTACAGCTGGGCCTCACTTGACAGCCTCCCACTGACAACCGGCACCAGCAGCCCCTCAGCGAGCGAATCTGGGGGCGTCGACCCGATCCGCAAGGAGTCCGACCTGGGCTGCACCTTCTACGACACATGCCGGATGTCGTGGTCCCCTGGCGCCAGTTCCAGGGCTAACCACGCATGAGCGCAGAAGCCATGACCCAGGTCGGTGCAGCCCGATGGGACCTCATACCGCCATCAGCGCCGACAGGGCGCGGTCCATCGTGGCGTTGAACTCTTCCGGCGTCAGCGGTAGCCGGGACTTGACGTCCCGGCTCCACTGGTCGGCGAGGACCTCGGCGGAGCCCGCCTCGACACCGTCGAGCGCCGCGTCGGCCAGGTCCGACGGCGTGATCTTGGCGACGGGCCAGCCCGCGGCCATGTCGGTGTCGGCCAGGCCGAGGTGCACCGCTGTCACGAGCGTGCCCTGCTCGACGAGTTCCAGCCGGACGCCGTTGGTCATGGCCCAGGCGGCGGCCTTGGCCAGGTGGTAGGCGTTGGCACCCTTGCCTGCGAACCATGACATGGCGGAGAGGACGTTGACGATCGCACCCCCGCCGTTCCCGGCGAGCGTCGGCGCGAACTCCCGGATCATTCCCAGGTGGCCGAACATGTTGGTCTCCAGCTCGTGCCGCACCGCGTCCAAGGAACCGGCCACCAGGTCGGTCCCCGTAATGATCCCCGCGTTGTTGATGAGCACCGAGACGTCCGGGGCGGCCTCGGCTGCGGCCCGCACGGATACGGGATCGGTGATGTCGAGAGGCAGCACCTCGACCCCGGGGAGGTCCACGGACTCGGGTCGGCGAGCCGTCGCGTAGACCTTGCGGGCTCCCCGTTCGAGCAGGCGCTGGGCAAAGGCGCGGCCCAGACCGCGGTTGGCTCCGGTGACAAGGGCAACTGAGTTGTTGATGTCCATGCCGCTACGCTAGAACCTGACGCTAACGTCAGAGGCAAGTCCTGCTCCACAGGGCTGGGATGAGAGGACTCACCATGACCGCCACAGAGGCCGCGGCCGAACGGCTGATCCGCATCGGCGAGGTGGCGCGGGGTGCCGGGGTTTCTGTACGCGCCGTGCGCTACTACGAGCAGCAGGGGCTGCTCATCGCCGAGCGCAGCCCATCCGGCCAGCGCCTCTACCGGCAGGATGCCGTCCCCCTGGTCCGTTTCTTCCAGCAGATGTTCGCCGCCGGCCTGACCAGTCGAAGGATCACGGAACTCCTTCCGTGCTGGGCCTCCGGGCACACCGACGCCGAGCAACGAGCCATGCTGCGCACCGAGCGGGACCGCATCCAGGCCAAGGTCGACGACTTGCAGGCTGCCCTGGACCGCCTCGACGGCGTCATCGCGGTCACGGACACGCACCCGTAGGTCACTCGACGGGCCTTGACCGTCTTGCGTGAGCAGGATCTGAGTGCTGTCGGCGGCCTCGGCCACGCCGCTCGATATGTCGAAGAACTCCGCCGCGTGTCCGCCCCTTTGGGCCAAGTACGCAGAGGGCGCCTTTGCCCTTTCAGTACGCGGCGACGCCGCTGGGCGCGCGCGTCGAGCGGGCCAACTCCTCCTCGTTCGGGTCACGGTCACAACCGGAGTCGTGGGCCGGGCCTCCCCCGGCGCACCTCCTCGGCTTCGTCGAAGTCCTCTTTCCTCAGGGTGCTGGGCCGTGGTCAGCGTTGGCGCTCGACCGGTACCGGCTCGGTGTCCGGACGGAGGGTGGGGTGTGCATCCTTGAAGTGGTCGTACGCCACCCGTGCCGCGGTGAGGACCTCGTCGTAGATCTGGTCCATGTGCGGGCCGGCGCACACGGTCGAGGACCAGTGGTGGTGATAGAAAAGGTTGCTCCGGCTGGGGCGTTCGCCGATCACCTCGGCGAAGAGCCAGCCGGCGAGACGTGCGGCGTTCTTCCAAGTGACCTCGCTGACCGTCCAGTTGGGCGCGAGCGTCGCGTTCGCCATTTCGATGCTGATCGAGCTCTGGTTGCCGAACGTGTTGCCGACGGCCCAGGCGTACTCGTGCACCTTGACGTATTGGGCGACGGCGCCGGCGGCGTCCACGTCGAAGTGGGCCGAAGCCGGACGTACCCTCCAGACGTCGAGCACGCCCTGGTGCGAAAGCCGGCCGGCGTTGTGGTGCAGCGTGACCGACGTCTTCTTGTACGACGTGTGGGTGACGTGGCCCGTCGCGCTGAGCTCGTCGATGAAGTCCGCGACGGGACGGTCGTAGGGGATGGTGCCGGCCGCTCGGGGGTCGGCCTTCGCGTAGTCCTCGGCGAAGCCGACGAAGTCGCTCTCAGGAAGGTCGTCAATGTTGTCGGTGCCGGGGCCATCGCCCGTGTCGGACCTCTCGATGGCCGCCTTCACGTCCTCGTCGTCGACGTTGTTCTCGGGCATGACGCCGTCCTTTCAGTCGCGCAACTCGCGCAACAGATGGTCTGGGGGCTGGACGAGGAGGAGATACGGCTCGATGACCTGAGCCGGGGCAGGTACGGCCGTCGGGCGTCGGATCTTGATCACGGAGATCGGCTCGTCACCGGGGAGGGTTCGCACATGCCCGTGCATGCGAGTCCCCTCGGACGCGGCGGGAGTCGACGAACGCGATTCTGGTTGCCCTACGCACTTCTGAAAGGCCGATCAGGGCGTCTGATTCCAGGTTCGCCCCGTGGGCAAACCCTGTCAATTTCGGTCGGGGCGCGTGTCCGTGGTGCGCAGCGCCTCCGACCGCACACCACCCACTTCAACGGGTCCGGTGGCGGCCGGCCTGGCCCTCTCGACGAGGTGGTGGCCCCGTTTTCGCCTCGACATCGACCGGCCCGCCGTGAACGCCGGCCTCACCTTGCCCCACCGCAACGGCCGTAGCAAAGGTGTCACGCGTCATGAGGTGGCCCGCGGCATGGATGTGCCGGGCCTGCCCGATGTGCCGGGGACCGGGGTGGGGGCGGCCTTCCCGTCCAGTACCGCTTCGATGTTGCGGGCGGCGAGGTCCACCATGGCCGCACGGGTCGCCTCCGTCGCCGAGCCGACGTGCGGCAGTACCACCAGATGCGGCTCGGCGAACAGCGGGTCGGACGGGGAACGCGGTTCACCGGTCATCACGTCCAGCCCCGCCGAGTGCAGTTCGCCGCGGCGCAGCGCGCCCAACAGGGCCTCCTCGTCCACCACTCCGCCGCGTCCGGTGTTGACCAGGGTCGTGGTCGGTCTCAGCAGGGCGAGTTCGGCGGCGCCGATCAGTCCTCTGGCGCGGGCGATCTGGCCGTAGCCGATCAGCCCGAGCGTCGCGCCGTGCACGTCGAGCCCCAGGAACGCGTCCATGCGGAAGGCGCCCCAGGTGCCGCGGCGCACACTGTCCATGCTGGCGGGCAGGCGGCGCCGGGCCATGAGGATCAGCGCCATCGCCACGTCGGCTGTGGTGTCCGCGAGTACGCCGGGCGTGTGGGTGACGACGACACCGCGCTCCATGACGGCTGCCACGTCGATGCCGTCGTAGCCCATCGACGCGAGAGCGACGACCCGCAGGCGGGCCCCCGCCGCGTCGAGCAGCGCGGCGTCGACGCGGTCGCTGCCGAGAACCAGCAGCCCCTCGCAGTCCTGGGCCAGCTCGGCCAGTTCAGCCGGGGTCGGCGGGGCGGGTTCCGGCCAGCCGGTGACGTCGAAGCGGGCGGCGAGGCGCCCGAGGCCGTCACCGGGAAGGCCGGTGCGGCCGACTGCCACGCGAGGGCGGCCGGTGGGTGTGCCGGACATGTTCGACTCCGTTGCAGGCGAAGAGGATCGGGGCGGGTGAGGTCCGTGTTTCCGGCTGTCTTCAGGCCTCGAAGTCCAGCAGCACCTTGCACGAGCGGGCGGGGTCGGCCGCGAGTTCGAACGCTGCCTGGGTGTCGGCCGCGGGTACTACGGAGGTGATCACCGGGTCCACCGGGAGGCTGCCGTCGGCCAGCGCCCGCAGGACGTCGGTGAGTTCGTCGTCGAAGCGGAAGGAGCCGACGAGTCGCACTTTCCGGGTGATCAGCGCGTTGGCCGCCACCGGAGTGTCGCCGGGCGGCAGGAGGCCGAGACCCACGACGAGGCCCCCGCGGTCGACCCCGTACACGCAGGTGCGCAGTCCCGCCTGGCTGCCGGAGGACTCGATGGCGAGGTCCGCGGCGAGTTCGTCGAGCCCGTCGGCGCCGACGCCGACCCGCACGGTCGAGGTGGCGCCCACCTGCTTGGCGATGGCCAGCGGGGCCTCGTGCACATCGGTCACGATGATCTCGGCGGCGCCGGCGGCCCGGAGCGCCGCCACCACGAGGCAGCCGATGGGACCCGCTCCGGTGACCAGCACTTGCTTGCCGCGTACGTCCCCGGCCTGCCGCACGGCGTGTCAGGCGACCGCGGCCGGCTCGACCACGGCGGCCAGCCGCAGATCCAGGCCGTGGGGCAGGGGGAGCACCCGCTCGGCGGGGACGATGATGACGTCGGCGAAGCCGCCCTGGACATGGGGGTTGCGCGCGGCGCTGCCCAGGTAGCCGGTGTCCAGGCAGGTGTTGCGCCGACCGGCGAGGCACTGGCGGCAGCTGCCGCAGGAGGCCAGCGGGTGCACGGCCACCGGTGTCCCGGGTGGCGGTGCCGGGGTGCCGGGGCCCGCCTCGCGCACCCAGCCCACGACTTCGTGGCCGAGCACCAGCGGCTCGCGGATCCGGAACTCCCCGACCGCGCCGTGGCGCCAGTAGTGCAGGTCGGAACCGCAGATGCCGCCGTACCGGATGTCGACCGCGACCTCGCCGGGGCCGGGCACCGGCACCGGGCGTTCCTCCAGGTGAAGGTCGCCCGCGCCGTGCGCCACCACGGCGCGCGTCGTCGCTGAGTCCATGTTCTCGTCCCGCTCTCCGTCGAAGGCTTCGGATGCTCGGCTGCTCGGCTGCTTCGATCGGTTCGTACAGGGGTGGTGATGCGTCAGACGACCGCGGTCAGTCCGCCGGCGACGGCGATCACCTGACCGTTGACGAAGTCGGACGCTGGTGCGGCGAGCCATACCAGCGTGCCGACCAGGTCCTCGACCGTGGCCCAGCGCCCGGCCGGGGTGCGGCCCCGGATCCACGAGTCGAAGGCCGGATCGTCCACCAGCGGGCGGGGCAGCTCCGTGACCACATAGCCCGGGGCGAGGGCGTTGACGGTCAGCCCTGATCCCGCCCACTCGGCGCACATGCTGCGGGTCAGCATGGCCAGGCCGCCCTTGGAAGCCGCGTAGGCGGCGATGCCGGGCCGGGCCAGCCAGGTCTGTACGGAGCAGACGTTGACGATCTTTCCGTGGCCTCGCCGGACCATCCCGGCGGCCACCGTGCGGCCGACGAGGAAGGCGCTCGTGAGGTTGGTGTGCAGCACCCGCTCGAAGTTCTCCGCGGAGATGTCCAGCATCGGTTCGCGGTGCTGCACCCCCGTGTTGTTGACGAGGATGTCCAGCGGGCCGGTGGCGTCCTCGATCTCCCGGATCGCCTGTCGTACGGCCTCCTCGTCGGTGACGTCGACGGCCGCCGTGTGCACCTTGGCACCGGTGGTCTCGGACAGCTTCTGCCGGGCGCGTTCCAGCGTCCCGGGATCGCGGCCGTTCAGGACGAGTTCCGCACCCGCCTCGGCCGGCCCGGTGGCGAGTGCGGCTCCGATGCCCTTGCTGGAGCCGGTCACCAGGGCCCGGCGGCCGGTGAGGTCGAACAGGGCGGGAGCCTTCACGGCCGCACCTCCAGGGGGGCGTAGTAGTGCATCAGTGCCGCGTTGTCGGCGTCGCCGTGGCCGGCCGCGCCGAGCCATCGATGCAGTTCGACCACGGCGGTGGTGATCGGAAGCGGTATGCCGGCGGACCGCGCGTGGTCGCGGGCGGCGTCGAGATCCTTGACCATGTTGCCGACGCGTCCGGTGGGGGAGAGGTCGGCCTCGGCGAACTTGACGAAGAACTCCTGGAGCAGAGCCGAGTCGGCCCTGCCTCCGGTGAGGGCGGTGAGCACCTGCCGGGGCGGCAGACCGGCCCTGCGTACCAGGGCGGCTGCCTCGGCGAGCGCGGCGAATCCGCAGCCGACCAGTACCTGGTTGACGGACTTCACCAGCTGACCGGAACCGGCAGGACCGAGGTGTGTCAGTCGCGAGGCCAGCGCGCCGAGGACGGGCCGGGCGCGTTGGACGTGCTCGGCCTCGCCGCCGAGCATCAGGCGCCAGGTTGACTGCCATCGGAAGGCCCATCGCGCCGAGCCCGACGAAGCCGACGGTGTCGGACCGGGAGGGCGGTGGGCTCACGGCCTGACCCCCGCCCGCGCGTGCCGGCCCGCGTCTTCCGCGAGCGCGCCCAGCCGTTCGGAGAGGTAGGGGTGAGCGAGCACAGCCCGGTTGACGACGAAGCGCGGCAGCCGGCCGGTCGCGACGTCCAGCACGGCCCGGACCGCGCTGCCGCCAATGCCCGCGGACATCTCGTCGGTCCAGGCCAGGCTGTGCGGACTGAGGACGACGTTGTCCATGCGCAGCAGCGGGTTGTCCGGATCGGGCGGCTCGGTCTCGAAGACGTCCAGGCCGGCGCCTCTGATGCGGCCCGCCCGCAGTGCGTCGATCAGTGCCGTCTCGTCGACGATCGGGCCGCGCGCGACATTGAGGAGGACGGCCGAGGGCCGCATCAGGGACAGCCGCCTGGCGTCCACCAGGTGATGGGTCTCCTCGGTCAGCACGCACATCACGATGACCGCGTCCGGCTCGGCCAGCACGGTGTCGGCGTCGACGAGACGTACGCCCAGTTCCGCGGCGGTCTCCGACGGACAGTAGGGGTCGTAGGCGATGATCTCGGTGTCGAACGGCCGGAGCAGTCCGACGAGGTCGCGGGCCGTGTTGCCGAGTCCGAGAAGGCCGATACGGCGGCCGGTGAGCCCGAGCCCCATCCACTGTTCCCGCTCGGCCCAGCGTCCCTGGCGTACCAGCCGGTCCTTGGCGGTCATGTGGTGCAGGAGCCCCAGCAGCATGGTGAGGGCGGCGGTGGCGACGGGCCGCCGGGCGCCGTCCGGGGTGATGGTCACGAGGGTGCCGTGCAGCGTGCAGGCGTCGAGGTCGACGGCGTCGTAGCCGACCCCGAAGCGGGCGAAGAGGACCGGGGGTCTGGTGAGGCCGGTGAAGGAGCGGGCGGTGACGGCGGGGGCCGCGAACAGGACGGCGTCGAGGCCGTCGATGTCCGGGGCGAGGAGTTCGTCGGTATCGCGCGGCAGGTAGTGCCAGTCGATCCCGGCGGCGTCCAGCTCGCCCAGCCGGATGTCGCCCCATACATTGCGCCCGTCCGCGTCGAGGAAGTCGCGGCTGAACCCGACGGTGAACGGGCCGCCGGCCGACGGGGGGCCCGCCATCACAGCACCGCGACCGGGTTGACGGGCGAGCCCGTGCCGCCGGGGATGTTCAGCGGCGCGACGACGAGCAGGAACTCGTACCGGCCCTGCGCCGCGCAGGCGGCGGACAGCGCCTCCAGGTCGAGATTGTCCAGGAGCGGTACGCCCATCGCGGTGATGGTGAGGGCGTGCACGGGGGAGTGCAGCCCCTCGACGGGCGAGGGCCGTACGTCGCTGTCGCCGTCACCGCCGAGCAGGGAGATCCCGCGCTCGGCCAGCAGGGGTACGGCGTCCACGTGGAAGCCGGCGCTCGCGTCGTCCGGGTTCCAGGGGCCGAGTTCGGCGCGCCGCCGGAAGTGGCCGGAACGCAGCAGCACCGCGTCGCCCTCGCCGATGCTCAAGCCCAGCGCCTTCTCCGCGGCGACGACGTCCTCGGCGTGCACGGCGGTGCCGGGCTCCAGCCAGTCGATGCCGAGGGCGGCGGGCAGGTCGATCAGTACGCCCCTGGTGACGAGGGGGCCCAGCGCGGAGACGGCGCCGAAGTGGGCGCCGGCGGCGTCGACCACCTCGCGGGCGGTGCGGCCGTCGTAGAGCTGACCGCGATAGGCGATGTGGGACAGCGCGTCGAGGTGACTGACGCCCTTGCCGTGGTAGTCGACGGCGATGAAGTCCTTGTGACAGGACGGTTCGGGGGCCTCGACGTCGCCGAGGTCGGACATGTAGTGCAGCGCGGGCTTACCGTTGTCGGGGCCGGGCACGGTGTTCCAGGGCAGGGCCATGGGGACGGTGACGCCGCTGCGGACCAGGGCGGTGGCCCGCTGGACGTGGGCGGGGGTGACCCGGTTCCACGCGCCGCGGTCGGCGGGGCTCCACGTGCCCCAGGTCCGTACGGCGGCGAAGAGGGAGTCGAACTCCTCACGCGACAGCGGGGGGCCGTTGTCGGGCGGAGGGGGCGGGGAGTCGGTCGGGCTGCTGGTCATGAGGTGCTCAGCGCTCCAGGGCTCGGAGGGTGTCGTCGGCCGGCCTACAAGGCGCGCTACGGTCGGCGGACTCGGCGAATCCCGACGCAAAGCGCGCGGCGACGGCATTGTCGTTCGGCGACAGACGAGAGACAATAACAACATGCTGAACTTCGAACAGAATGATGGGTGGAACCGACGGTGAGCGCAAGCGACCCGGGAAGCCTCGTCCCGGCGGTGACCCGAGCGGTGGCGATTCTCGACGTGCTCGGCGAGGCGGAAGGCCGCCCGCTGTCGGTCAGCGAGATCGCGCGTGCCCTGGACCTGCCCAAGTCCTCGACGGGCAATCTCTGCGCCTCCCTGGAGGCGGCGGGCATGATCACGCGCAACGGCGCGGGCTTCGCGCTCGGGCGCAAGCTGGTGGAGCTCGGCGGCCGGTATCTGTCCACGGTGGACCAGCTGCGCGACTTCTACGAGTTGTGCCGACGCAGCTCGCACATCTCGCAGGAGACCGCCCGGGTGGCCGTTCTCGACGGCCTGGACGTGCTGTACCTGGCCAGGTACGACGGCACCCAGCCGTTGCGGCTCACCGCCAACATCGGCGACCGTTTCCCCGCGAACTGCACGGCCACCGGCAAGGCCATCCTCTCCACGCTGGATCCGGCGGTGGCGGAGGACCGGCTTCGCGGCCGTACCCTGCCCGCGCTGAGTGAACGGTCCATCACCTCGGTGCCCGCACTGCTCCAGGACCTGGCCCGGGCCCGGGCCAGGGGTTACGCGGTCGACGACGAGGAGGCGACGGCGGGTGTGCTGTGTCTGGCCGTGCCGGTATCCGGTTTCCGCACCGACTCGGCGCCCTTCGCGATCAGCGTCACCGTGCTCAAGGCGCGGCTCGACGACGAGTTCCGTGCGGCACTTCTGAAGGATCTGCGCGCCATCGCGGCGGGCATGGAGAACCCCATGCTCCCGCGGGGGGCGTCCCAGGGGGGCCGATGAGGTGAGGCGGGCGCCCCGCCACCGCCTTGGGTGATCGTCGTCGCGGCGGCCGTACGGACATCTGTCCGTACGGCCGCCGCAACGTTCGGGCAACTCATGACAACGGGAGTATTGACCAACATGCTGTGCTGAGTTCAGGATGCTGGTCGAGCCGATGGATCGGTCCTCGGTCTGCAGAACCCGGAGAAGTCCGTGAACGACGCTCCCGACGACATAGCCGCCAGTTCTCGTCCCCCGGCGGGCGCGCGGCCTCCCGCCCGATCGTGACGATCCGCGGCCTGCGCAAGCGGTTCGGCGGCACTCTCGCGCTCGCCGATGTGGACCTCGACATCCACGCCGGCAGCGTCCTTGCCCTGTTGGGGCACAATGGTGCCGGAAAATCCACACTTATCAAGGTTCTCGCTGGTGTCTATCGCGCCGACGAGGGCCAGGTCACCGTCGCCGGCCACCCCCTCGGCTCCGGCGCCGCGAGCGCCGAGATGTCCTTCATCCACCAGGACCTGGGTCTCGTGGAATGGATGACCGTGGCCGAGAACGTCGCCCTGGGCACCGGCTACCCCCGCCGCGCCGGGCTCGTCTCCTGGCGGCAGGTACGTCGGCGCTGCACCGAGGCCCTGGAGATAGTCGCCGGGCACCTCGACCCGGACGCTGCCGTCGCCGACCTCACCCGCGCCGAGCTCCCTCGTGGCCATCGCCCGCGCGCTGGCCACCCGCGCCCGCCTCATCGTCCTCGACGAACCCACAGCCAGCCTCCCCGCCGCCGACTGCGCGAGGCTCTTCGACGTCCTGCACACCCTGCGCGACCGAGGCCATGCCATCGTCTACGTCAGCCACCGCCTCGACGAGGTGTACCAGGTGTCCGACCGCTACGCCGTCCTGCGCGACGGACACCTCATCAGCGAGGGCCTCCTCGCCGACCACGGCCCCGACCGGATCGTGCGCGACATCGTCGGCCACGAGCCGGAGAGCCACCGTCCCGCGGCTCCGCGCACCACCTTTGCCTCCGACTCCACCGTGCTGCGCATGTCCGGCGCCATCACCGAGGGCGCCGGCCCCGTCGATCTCGAACTGCGCGCCGGGGAAGTCCTCGGCATGGTCGGCCTCACCGGAGCCGGACACATGCACCTCGGCCGCGCCCTCGCCGGCGCCCGGCCCCTCACCGGCGGCCAGGTGCTCCTGGACGGCAGGCCCTACCGCCCCGGCTCGGTCTCCGCCGCCGTCGACGCGGGCATCGGCTTCGTCACCAGCAACCGGCAGGAGGAGGGCTGCGCCCTCGAACTCTCTGTCCGCGAGAACTTCCTGGCCAACCCCCGGGCAGACGCCCGCTCCCCGTGGCGCTGAGTCAACCCCAAGCGGGAACGCGCCCAGGCCAGGTCACTCGTCGAGCGGTTCGGCGTACGCCCCGGCGATCCCGAGGCCCCTATCGCCACCCTCTCCGGCGGCAACCAGCAGAAAATCATGATCGGCCGCTGGCTGCGCCTGAGCCGCCGCGTGGTGATCCTCGAGGAACCGACCGCCGGAGTCGACGTCGGCGCCAAGGCCGAGATCTACCGCCTCCTCGACGACGCCCTCGCCGAAGGACTCGCCGTCCTGCTCATCTCCGCCGACTTCGAGGAAGTCGCCGACGTCTGCCACCGCGCCCTGGTCTTCGTCCGGGGGGCGGTCACGGCCGAACTGTCCGGCGCGGCCCTCACCGTCACCGAACTCACCCATGCCGCGTCGGCCATGCCGGCGCTGACCGGAACGGGCAACCACTGATGGCCACCGAGACCACATCCTCCCGCCGCGATCAGGGAACCACGACCGGCAGCGACATCGACAGGAGCAAGCGCACGGACACCACATCCTCGGCCCGCCGGTCCAGCGGCAGCCGCGCACGCGGCCATCTGATCGGCACCTACGGACTGCTCACCCTCACCGTTCTGCTCTTCCTCGTCTTCTCCTTCGCCCTGCCGGACACGTTCCCGACCCTCGACAACATCTCCTCGATACTGTCCAACCAGTCGATCCCGGCCATGCTCGCCCTCGGTGCGATGATCCCCATCGTCACCGGCAAGTTCGACCTCTCCGTCGGCTACGGCCTCGGCCTCGCCCATGTGCTGACGATGCAGCTCATCGTCAACAACGGCTGGGCCTGGCCCATGGCCTGCCTGGTCGTCATCATCGGCGGCGGCATCATCGGAGTGTTCAACGGACTGCTCGTCGAGTTCGCCAAGATCGACTCCTTCATCGCCACCCTCGGCACCGGCAGCGTGCTGTACGCCTGCACCGGCTGGATCACCGACGGCGCCCGCATCGTCCCCGGCCCGCAGGGACTGCCCCCGGCCTTCACCGACCTGTACGACTCAAAACTCCTCGGCCTGCCCGTCCCCGCCTTCTACGTCCTCGGCCTCGCCGTCGTCCTCTGGCTGCTCCTGGAACGGCTGCCGCTCGGCCGCTACCTGTACCTCATCGGCTCCAACGCCCGAGCCGCCGACCTGGTCGGCATCCCCACCCGCCGCTACGGCATCTACGCCTTCGCCGGCTCCGGGCTCGTGGTCGGCTGCGCGGGCGTCCTGCTCGCCGCCCAGCAGCAGATCGGCAACCCCAGCGTCGGTATGGACTACCTGCTGCCCGCCTTCGTCGGAGCCCTGCTCGGGTCCACCGCCATCAAGCCCGGCCGCGCCAACGCCGCCGGCACGGTCGTCGCCGTCGCCATCCTCGCCATCGGCCTCGCCGGCATCCAGCAGATGGGGGCCGAATTCTGGGCCACCTCCCTGTTCCACGGCGGCACCCTCCTCCTCGCCGTCGGCCTGGCCGGCTACTCCGCCCGCCGCAGGCTGCGCGCAGGCGCCAACGCCACCCGCACGTCACTGTCCGAGCCGTCGTCGTCCGCCGCGCCGTCCGCCTCCGTGCAGACGTCCCTCTCCTCCGCGGAATCCACACCCCCGTCACCGGCCGCGACACCGGAGTAATCCGCACCGCCGCGCCCCTTCACGTCGAGGCGTCCGACCCCACCTCCATCCCCTCGATACGCCCCCGCTGCTTTCCTCCCCTCCCCGTACGTCATTCAAGGAGCCGTCCGTGTCGCACCACCACACCCGCAAGGCG
This sequence comes from Streptomyces sp. NPDC002324, assembly GCF_053593335.1. NCBI lineage: Bacteria > Bacillati > Actinomycetota > Actinomycetes > Kitasatosporales > Streptomycetaceae > Streptomyces > Streptomyces sp. NPDC002324. The sequence continues at coordinate 8,392 of NZ_JBSFCF010000022.1, read as the reverse complement.
ACGCTGAGAACCGTGGCCGCCCTCGCCGTGGTCACCGCCTTCGCCGCAGGCTGCACCCGAGGGTCCCAGTCCGGCACCGCCGGCACCGCGGCCGACACCATGGGCGGCTGCCTCGCCGTCCTCGCCAAGGCGTTCCTCAGCGGCGAGAACCGCTTCCTCGGCCTGGGCCCCCATGGTCATGGCCGATAGGTATCCGGCTCCTGTCACGACTCGCCGGGTGGATCGGGCGAGGATGCGGTGGTCGACCTCCCCAGGCGTTCCGCCGCATCCCCGGCCGATCTTCCGCCGTCTACCCGCTGGCTGCCGCGCCACTCCTACTCCGGCGCATCAAGATCACATACTGCTTGGTTGGCGGCCGTCAGATGGGTACGCCCGCCGTCCGGCAACGGTGTGCCCTGGTCACTCGATGTGGACGGGTGCCGGGGACCATGCGGGAGGCAGTGGCTCAGCCGGATCTCCGGTCACCAGCAGCGGGTAGCGGAACCGCCACCACCGCGCGTGCTCTGTCATCGGGCTCCGGCTCGTACCGAACGGCTCTGTCGGTCCCGTGGCCACGTGGAAGCGCGCGTCCAGGGCGTCGAGTTCGGCCTGACGGTGCCTGCGTACCCGCTCGGTCAGGATCGGCCAGGCGTCGTGGAGCCAGTCGCGATCGGCGATGTCATGGGAGAACTCCCAGGCCCACATCGTGTCGAAGCCCTCCTCGACGTCCGCCACGAACTCCGCCCACGCCTCCATGCGGGCGTTCAGGCTCAGGACGCTGTGGTAACGCGTGGACAGCAGCCGCGTGGCACGATGAACCGACGCGTAGTCCTCGGCGTCCAGCAACTCACTCTCCATGCCCTGCAGCCTCGCAGGAGAGCGCACCGTCGTCACCTCAATACCGCCGACGACCCCAGCCGCCGGGCTCGGGAACCCGCGTACCTGACAGGCGCACCCGTTGGATCCGCCCAGGAGCCAGCCCGAAGCCGGCGTCCGGACCTGGGCTGAGGAGGGGTGCCAGGGGGAGCGACGCCGCCATCAAAGTCGATGATCGTTGTCTCAGCCGTGGTCACGAATCGTCAATCGTGCCGGGACGGCCGGTCCGTGGGCACAGGGCAACGCTGTCACCTGCCCGCCCCTGCGGCGTCAGCCCACCGATTGATCACCCGCGCGACATCGGCCCACAGGCCTACGCCCTCGGGCCGATGGGGTCTGCGGCCGACCTCCTGGCGCCAGGTCAGCGGCCGGCTCACCGCACCATGGCAAGAGGGAAGGCCACCGACTGCACCTGCAGCGGAACATCCGCCATCGCCCGCCCCGTCGACCGCGACGGCACCAATCCGCCAGGCGTACGTCTTCCATGGGACGGTCACCGTGGCTGCGATCCGCCTATGGCTCCGTACGCAGTGAAACGCCTCGTTCAGAGCTTGTCAGCACCTGGGTAGTGGCGACGCAGTTCGCTGAGCACGCGCGCGTCGACAGCCCTGACGTCCCCGGATGAGCTGTCGAACTCGGTCTACCAGGGTGAGCGGGTGTCGCGGCGTGCTTCTGGGGTCTGCTCGGGCAGAGCCGTGTCCTGGTCGGTGCGTAGCAGCATGCCCGGGTCGGGTTCGCAGTCCTCGTTGGGCGGTGCCGGCTGGTGGAAACGCTCGGTGCGCGCAATGGTGATTTCCACCAGTCGGCCCTCGTGGAACATCCATAGCCCGAAGCAGTCGTCGTCCTGGTCGCGAAGCAGAACTTGCACCGTATGCGGATGCGGCCACGGCAGCGACTCCAGGTGCCTGAGCAGACCCTTGCGGGCATGCATTTTCTCGAACTCCAGGGCCCACCCGAACTCGTAACCCCAGTGCCCCGCTATAGGGACGAAGCGACCTCGCCACGTGCGTTCCGGGTCCTCCTGGGTCAGCGGTTCCATCACCTCGTCCGACCAGCGGGCGAGCACGATGACCTCTGCGTCTCTACTCATGTCGGAGTATCACCGCATCCGCCTGATCCACCGCAACCAAATTCCTCAAGGACCATGACGACGACGAGAGCGATGAGGGCCGCTCGGACTGACCGTCACAGCGGCAGGACGTCCGTGAGGCTCCACCCTGGTCGGCCCACGCGGAAGTGGTGGCACGGGCGCAGGCAGAAGCGGCGCGACCGCAGCGCGCGAGCCGCATGAGGCTGCGGGCGGCGCCGCCGCGCCGGGCGTCAGCAGGCGCGTGTCACTGCGGCGTGCAGTGCGCGCACACCAGACCTGCGGGTGCCGGTCGGCGCTTTCGATAACGATGTCGCTGATCGCTGATCGCTGATCGCTGATCGCTGATCGCTGATCGCGGACCTGGCCGGGACTCGCCCTATGAGCGTCCGGGAGGGGGTGGGCGGCCTGTTCGGGCCGTTGCCAGGCACACCAGGTACGCGCGATGTCGGTGCCCGGGCGGGCCCAGCGCTCGGCGGTCGGGAGCTGCTCGGGCCGCAGGTTCTTCCCGGCATCGAGTGCGGCGCGGGCGTCGCCGAGTAGCGGGCCGACCGTGTGGGTGCGCGAGTGCCCAGTGCACGCCGACCATGTGCACGTCGACGGCGGCCTGGCTGATCGCGAATGGCCGGCCCGGCGGAACCACCGGCGACAGACGGCGTGCGGCGCGTCGGGCCTCCTCTGCCATCGCCCTGGCCTCGGCACGCTGCCCGGCCCGGGCGGCGGTGAGGCCAGGGTGCAAAGGCTGGTCTTGACTGACATCTGATCGGCAGGGTGACTTTGGGTACTTCGACGAGGGCGGCCGAGGGCTACTGCTCGTCGCTCGGCTCACCCAGGGCTGGAGTACCCGGCACAGCGCCAACGCCAGGAACATCTCGTGCGCGCAGGCCTTCCCCCCGAATCGGGCTGAGACGGGAGCCGCCGCCCGCTTCGGCAGACCGCGTGTTCAGGATCCCTGGGTGATCGTCTTTTCTCGCATCATGTTCTCCAGCTCCTCGTCGGACAGCGGGTGCAGTGTGTTCAGCAGGTGGCGCAGGCCGGGTTCGTCGAGGGACTGGCTGGAGACCTCGACCTCCGCGCCGCGGTGCTCGCGGATCAGTCTGATGTGGTGGCCGTCGTCGGGGAGAGCACTGACCACCCGGATCTCGCCGCGTTCGTCCATGGTGCAGGTCACGCCCTTCTGCACGAGCAGAGCGCATGTCGCTTTCGGCGTGTGCGGCGAGCGGACTGTCAGGTTCACGTATCCGCCCTGATCCGGCTCGACCGGGAGGTAGTCGACGCTGAACTGGCCGCCTCCCACCACAGCCTGGGAGACCCGCATCCCCGGCGGGGTGTCTCCCACATACAGCAGCTCGGGACGCTCCCGGTACCGCGCGACCTCGGTAGCGTGCCGACGCTGCTCCGCCTGCTCCGGACCGACCAGGCCCCCGTAGACCACGCATGCCGCCAGCACGGCGATCGCCCCCAGCCGCACCCGCTGGCTCGGTACGAAGAACGCCGCGGCCACGGCGTACGGCAATCCGGTCAGCGCGATCCGCATGCCCGCGCTCCCCAGGTCGACCTCCCCGCCGTAGGCGGCCAGGCCGGCCAGGACGCCGAGCGTGCCGAGGACGAACACCAGGACCGCCCAGCCGAATCGACGCGGCGTGGAATCGCACAGCGGCACGACCGTCCGCGCGGGGAGGCCCGCCGTGGCCAGCAGGATCACCGTCAGCGGCACGCCCAGAGCGAAGGCCGAGACGACCGCCCCGTCGCCGCCGCCCCAGCCGGCCATCAGCAGCCCGAATCCGAATACCGGCATCGCGGCCGCCATCGTCGCCCAGACCAGAAGGAGATGAAGTGCTGTCAGTGCGCCTCTGCCACTCGTCATGCCAGAAGGCTGCCAGCCCGTGTTCCGGCGGACATGAGTACAACTACTCAGTACATTCACCTCCCTCATCGGCGGTGTGCAGGCGGAAAGCACCCGCCGCGTCGGCGGCCTGCGATTCGGACGCGGCCTACGCGGCCCCGGTGTCGACGGTCGGGGCGAGCGGGACCAGCTCTTCGCCGAGACCGAGCCGGAGGCCGCGTTCTGCCCGCGAGGGCGGCGGGATCGTCGCCGTCCGGTACGCGGCTGAAGCCGCTGGGCCGCCCCCGTCCGCTCCGCCGGGCAGGGTCCGGGAGTTACGGAACAGGGACAACTCGGTGCAACCGTCCCCCACCCGTCCGCGTCTCCGCTCCTGCCCAGCGGGAATGCCGGGCCATGGTGCGACGGAGAGTGACGAGTGAACCGATCCAAGGGATGGGCGAGACGGGTGTCCCGGATGGCCGCCGCAGGGCTGGTCGCGGGGCTGGTCGTGGCCTGCGGGCCGAAGGACTCGGCTGCGGGGGAAGCGGCCGTGAGCGGGAAGCCGGACAAGACGTCGAAGCCGGCGACCGCCACACCGGCCAAGACGCCCAACAGCCCTGGGAAGACACCCGACAGCCCGGGGAAGACACCCGGAACCCCCACCACGCCTCCGTCCCCGAAGCCGAGCGGTACGGCACCCGGCGGCGCCAAGGCCCTGACCTGCGAGCAGCTGAGGAACGCGTCTCTGGACGGCGGAGGGCTGGAGGGATACGGCATCTCGGGAGCCGCCCTCAGCGCAGGACGCTGGGAGGGCGCGGACGGTGTCGTGATCGAGTTGCAGCCGCAGTGCGCGATCGGTGACATCGCCGGGGACAGCGCGCCCGACGCCGTGGGAGCCCTGAAGATCTCGACCGGCGGCACCGGAAAGTTCTACACGCTGGTGACTTGGCGCAACGACGGCGGCACCCCCGTCCCCGCGGCCGCCGCCGAGCTCGGCGACCGTACGCCTGTGGTCTCCATCGACTTCCCGTCCGGCGGGGCACCACGACAGGTGACCGTCGTCTACCGCACTCGCGGCGATGACGACCCGGCGGCCGTCGTCACCCTCACCCGTACCGCTGTGTACCAGGTCAGCGAGCCCACCATGGTGGAACTGCACCACAGCGACGCCCCGTACACGCCGTAGCGAATTCGAGCTCGTGCGGCCGGCCGGGGGCAGGCATGGCGCCTGCGCGCCAACGCCCGAGCGTACCGATCCGTCGGCCGGGACGGCTCCGTTCGAGGAAGTGGGAGACGCTGCTGGTGTCAGGGGGACGTCAGAGGGCTGGAGGTCGGGTCATGCGCGGTGCCAGCGGGCGGGGTGCCGCCACCGGCCGGAACTGTCGCGGGCGATATCGACGCTGACTTCCAGACGGACGGTGCGGCTGATGTACTGAAGGTCCCCGTGGTCGTCGTACTGCCGAGCAGCGGCGTGCGGGGATCGACCGGGGACCGGTGACCGAACATGATGATCGCCTCGTGCGTTCTTGCAGGCCACCTCTTCCATCCAGACCGACGCCCACCTCAGTCACTCGCGCACGACGTCAGCCTGGGTGGTCGACGGGCACAGGGCCCATGGTGCCGACAACCTCCGCGTGGCGAACTCCGACTCCGGCGCGGCCCGGCGCCGGTACGGCCACCCGGTCGCGTCCCTCCCGGACCGCAGGGGATCAAATACGACGAAGTGGGCCGGGCCACTTCATCGCTGCTCGGTCCGCACCAGCTCCGTGGCCGGGCAAGCTGGTTCTGCAACCGTGCGAACGCGAGGCGGCCCGCGGTGTCCCATGCGATCAGCTTGCCGTCCAGCGCGCGGTCGCATCCGACATCTGCGCGACGCCGGGCACGATCTCCGGGACGGCGCGCAGCTCTGGCGGAGCTGTTCACTGCCGAGCGGGTTCGCCGCCGTACTCCAGGGCTCATGGCGGAGCGGGCCTGGGAGTGGGCCGCCAAGCGCTCACGCGTCGCACTCCCGGCCGCTTGCGGCTTCCCGCGGGCGGAAGTCGAGTGGGTTACGCGGCTGCGGGGCCTGGCCATCGAGACCGGACTGATGACCAGCGGCGCGGACGTGGCGGCAGCTCCCGCCTGTGTTCGGTCCGGCCTGGCAGACGGTGTACCGGAGGTTCACACAGTGGAGCCAGGACCGGGTCTGGGGCCGGCTCCACCGCGTGGTCCTGGATGAACTCGGTGCCCGGGGTGAGCTGGACTGGTCCCGGTGCGCGATCGATTCGGTCAGCATCCGTGCCGTAAAAGAGGGGATGCTGTCGGGACCGAATCCGACCGATCGTGGCAAGTCGGGATCGAAGATTCATCTGCTCACCGACCGGAACGGGACGCCGCTGTCGCTGGGCATCTCCGGAGCCAACATGCACGACAGCCAGGCCCTGGAACCGCTTGTGCGCGGCATCCCGCCCATCCGCTCCCGCCGCGGACCTCGACGCAGACGCCCGGCGAAACTGCATGCGGACAAGGGCTACGACTACAAGCACCTGCGACGATGGCTCCGCAGCCGCGGCATACGCCACCGCATCGCCCGCAAGGGCATCGAGCCCTCGCAGCGGCTCGGCCGTCATCGATGGGTCGTTGAACGTACGGTTTCCTGGCTTGGCGGATGCCGTCGTCTGCACCGCCGCTACGAACGCAAGCCCGAGCACTTCCTCGCCTTCGTCGGCATAGCCGCCGCTCTCATCTGCCACCGGCGCCTCACCACATGAACGGTGGAGAGGCGTTGTGGCGTCTGCGGGATCAGTCGGTGGTGAAGCTGGACAGTGTCGCGGCCGGGTAGCGGCTGCCCGCCGAGCCGTGGGGGAGGATCTCGGTGATGTCGGCCAGGTCGGCGTCGGTGAGCTGGACGCTGTCCGCGCCGGCGTTCTCCTCGAGACGCCTGGCACTGCGGGTGCCGGGGATGGGCACGACGTCCTGACCCTGGGCGAGGAGCCAGGCCAGCGCGAGTTGGGCGGTGGTGATGCCCCTGGCCGCGGCGAGTTCCTTGAGCTGTTCGGTGGCGCGGAGGTTGTAGGTGTAGTTCTCGCCCTGCCAGCGCTCGTCCCAGCTGCGCATGTCGTCCGCGGGGTATTCGCTCGCGGGCTTGACCGCTCCGGTCAGGAAGCCTCGGCCGAGCGGGGAGTAGGGCACCAGGCCGATGCCGAGCTCCCGCAGGACGGGGAGGATCTCCTCCTGCACCTCGCGCTCGAAGAGGGAGTACTCGTACTGGAGGGCGGAGACCGGGGTGACGGCGTGGGCTCGGCGGATGTACTGGGGGCCGACGTTGCTCAGGCCGAAGTACCTGACCTTGCCCTCGGTGATCAGTTCACCGACGGCGCCCGCGACTTCCTCGGCGGGGACGTTGGGGTCGGAGATGTGCTGGTAGAACAGGTCGATGTGGGCGGTCTGCAGGTGGCGCAGGCTGTTTTCGGCGACCTCGCGGATGTTCTCGGGGCGGCTGTTGAAGCCGGAACCGAGCGGCTGGGAGGTCATGTCGAAGCCGAATTTGGTGGCCAGGACCACCTCGTCGCGGAAGTCCCGGACAGCTTTGCCCAGCAGGATCTCGTTGCTGCCAGTACCGGCGCCGTACAGCTCGGCGGTGTCGAAGAAGTCGATCCCGAGTTCGTGGGCGCGATGGATGGTCGCGGTGCCCTCGTCATCGTTCGAGGTGCCGTAGGCCATGGACATGCCCATGACGCCGAGACCGAGCGCCGAGACGCGCAGGCCCTGAGAGCCCAGGTTGCGGAGCTGCATGAGTTCATTTCCTCCGTGCTTGTCGGCCCCACCCCGAACGGGTCGAACCGAACTGTTCGGTTTTAACGTTACGCGCAGATGCCCTGCAGCGCCAAACCAAACCGTTCGGTGCTTTATCCTGGGGTTATGTCCCATTCCCCCGACTCCGGCCAGGCACCAGCGCACGCTGCTGCTTCTGGCAGCAGCGACACCACGCGCGAGCGGATCCTCGCCGCTGCCATGGAGGAGTTCGCCCGCCACGGCATCGCCGGCGCCCGCGTCGACCGCATGGCCAAACTGGCCCGGACCAGCAAGGAGCGGGTCTACGCCTACTTCCGCAGCAAGGAAGCGCTCTACGCCCATGTCGCCGCGCGAGAGCTCTCCGTCATCGCCGAAGCCACCCAGATAGACCCGTCCGACCTTCCCGGCTACGCGGGCCGGCTGTTCGACTACTTCACCGCCCGCCCGGACCATCACCGCCTGATCACCTGGGGTCGCCTCGAACTGGCTGACGCTGCGGCCACAGAAGCCGATCCCACCCGGGCGGTCATCACCCGCAAGCTCGACCAACTGCGCCAGGCTCAGCAGGCCGGGCAACTCAGTCCCGCCTGGGACCCGGCCGACGTCCTCGCCCTGGTCAACCAGATCGCCACTACTTGGGCAGCCCAACCCGAACTCGCCGAAGCCGCGGCCGAGCACGCCACAGACTCCTCCACCGCGGCCCGCCGCGCCGCCGTGGTGACCGCAGTCGAGCAGCTATTCCCCCGAGCGGTCTGACTAGTGCCGCATCAGGCAACGTTCGCCCTGTCGACCACTGCTCGTAGCCGTTGATCGTCGGCGTGACGGTTTCGCCAGATGATGTAGCGGCGGAT
>NZ_JBSFCF010000021.1:0-162359 GCF_053593335.1 Streptomyces sp. NPDC002324 | reverse complement strand
GGGGGGGGGGGGCCGGGCGCCCCCCCCCCCCCCCCCCCCGGCCCGGGCCCGCGGGGGCCCCCCCCCGCCGCCCGCCCGCGGCCCCCCCGGCGGCCCGCGTGTCAGTGGTCCGTCAGGCGTCCGGCTTCCTCGCCGCCACGGCGGCCAGCAGCCGGTCGCGTGACTCCTCGACCAGGCGGCGGGCCCGGCCCACGTCCGCGAGCAGCCGGCCGTCGCGCTTGTGGACCACTCCGTCGACGATGACCGTCTCCACGTTGGAGACGTCCGCGCAGAGGGTGACGGCCGCCACCGCGTCGTGCACCGGCGCCATGTTGAGGGCGGTGGCGTCGAGGGCGACGACATCGGCCCGCTTGCCGGGCGTCAGGGAGCCGGTACGGTCCTCCACGCCGGCCACGTGGGCCCCGTTGAGGGTGGCGATCTCCAGCATCTGACGTGCCGTCAACATGGTCTTCGGCACGGGCAGGTTGGCCTGCCAGCAGTCGGCGTTGACCCGGGCCCGTTCGGCGCCGAAGGCGGCCCGGATCTGGGTGAACATGTCGCCGGGCACGGTGGTGACGACGTCGATGCTCAAGGAAGGCCGCAGCCCGTGTTCGACGGCCTGCATCACGGGCGGCCAGCCATGGCCCATCTGGGTCTCCACCTGGGCGGCGATGGACACCGTGCCACCGCTGTCGGCCAGCATCCGCCACTCGTCCTCGCTGAGGTGACAGCAGTGGACGTAGGTCGTGTCGGGTCCGAGCAGCCCCAGCTGGTTCAGTTGCCTGACCATGCCGAAGCGCCCGGCGAGGCGGCCCATGGCGACGTGCACGGTGATCGGGATGTCCAGCTCGCGGGCGAGGCCCCATTCCCGGGTGACGACGTCGTCGGTGCAGAAGCCGGGGCCGCGCGTGGCCAGGGCCATGGTCAGCAGGCCGTCGTCGGAGGCGAAGTACTGGTCGCGGACGCGGCGTACGTCGTCGCCGGGTACCGCGATCCTGCTGTCGAACCAGTAGTCGGCGAGCGAGGTGTTCGCGCTCCCGTACGCGTACCGGGCACGGATGCCGGTCTCCGCCAGCGCCTGGATCGCGGCGTCCGGGTGCTCGGGCGTGTTGTTGATGTGCGACCAGTCGACGAGGGTGGTGATGCCCGCGTTGAGGCACTCCAGGGTGCCGGCCAGGTTGCCGGCGTACACGTCCTCGGGGGTGTAGACGGGCGCGAAGGTGTCGAGGACGTCGACGAAGTAGTCGTCGAGGGTGGCGTCGGGGGCACAGCCGCGGATCGGCGCCTCCCAGGTGTGGCGGTGGGTGTCGACGAAGCCGGGGATCACGATGCGGCCGGTCATGTCGAGCACCTCGGCGTCCACGTCCGCGTCGATCTCGCGCCGGACCGCCGTGATCGTGCCGTCCTCGATGAGGACGTCGCCCCGGGGCAGGTCGCCGATGTCCGGATCCATCGAGACGACATGGCCCGCGCGCAGGAGCATCCGTTCGGTCATCGCCGTTCCTCCCAGAGGTGGGTGCGTATGAAAGCTGACGGAACGTCAGTATGCGGCGGCTTCGCGGGCGGTTCGCGTGACCCGGCCGACGACGGGGACGGCCGGGACGAAGGCGGCGCGCCGACGGTCCCGGTGAGGGGTCTTCCCGAGGGACGCGCGCTCCCCGCGCGGGCGGGGCGGACCGGTTCGTGGCGCTCCTCGCCCGTCCGGTCCGATCCGAGGCGCCCTGCCCGGCGGACGGCGTCGGGCCGGTGTGTGCGGATCGCCACGGCGACCACCCCCATCCCTGCGGAGTCAACGGCCTCACGGGGCGGGCGTCAAGTGATGCGGGCGCCACGTGACACGCACACGAGGCGGCTGTCGGCGGCCGGCTCGCCGGCACTCGCACGGCGTCCGCTCTCTCGCGCCGACAGGGCCAGGGGCGCGGGGGCGGGATGCCCCGTCCGGCGGCGGTGCCGGTGCGGCTGCGCCGGACGGGGGAACCCGGGTCGCGGAGGTCAGGAGGGGGTGTCCAGGCCCAGGTGGTCGCGGAGGGTCGGGCCCTCGTAGTCCGTGCGGAAGACACCGCGCTCCTGGAGCAGGGGGACGACCTTGTCGGCGAAGGGGTCCAGCCCGGTGGGGGTGATGTGGGGGACGAGGATGAAGCCGTCGGCGGCGTCGGACTGGACGTACTCGTCGATGGTGCGCGCGACCGTCTCCGGGGAGCCGATGAAACTCTGGCGGTTGCCGGTCTCGATGACCAGGTCCCGGATGGACCAGTCGTGGGCGGCGGCCAGCTCCCGCCACTCGCGGGCGGTGGCGAGCGGGTCGCGGTACATGCGCACCTGGGCGCGGCCCTTGGAGATGTGCGTGTCGCCGACGTCCGGGTCGATGTCGGGCAGCGGGCCGTCCGGGTCGTAGGAGGACAGGTCACGGTTCCAGACGAACTCCAGGTGCTTGAGGGCGGTGGCACCGCTGACCTGGAGGCGGCGTACCTCCTTGGCGAGTTCCTCGGCCTCGCCGTCGGTGTCACCGAGGACGAAGGTGGCGGCGGGCAGGATCAGCAACTGGTCCTCGCGGCGGCCGTACTTGGCGAGGCGGCCCTTGACGTCGGTGTAGAAGGCCCGGCCGGCGTCCAGGCTCGCGTAGCGGCTGAAGATGGCGTCGGCACCGGCGGCGGCGAACTCACGGCCCTCGTCGGAGTCCCCCGCCTGGAAGATCACCGGGCGGCCCTGCGGTGAGCGCGGGACGTTGAACCGGCCCTCGATGTCGAAGTGCTGCCCCGAGTGGACGAAGGCTCCGGCCTTGGCGTCGCGCAGGAAGACGCCCGTCTCCTGGTCGGCGACGATCTCGTCCCCGTCCCAGGAGTCGAAGAGTTCGTTCGCCGTGGCCAGGAACTCCTTGGCGCGGGAGTAGCGCTCCTCCTGCGGCAGGAAGCCTCCTCGGCGGAAGTTCTCGCCGGTGAAGGCGTCCCAGGAGGTGACGACGTTCCACGCGGCGCGCCCGTCGGAGAGGTGGTCGAGGCTCGCGAACTGGCGGGCCACCTCGTACGGCTCGTTGAAGGTGGAGTTGATGGTGCCGGTCAGTCCGAGGCGCTCGGTGACGGCGGCCAGCGCGGCGAGGACGGTGAAGGTGTCGGGGCGGCCGACCACGTCCAAGTCGTAGATGTGACCGCCCTGTTCGCGCAGCCGCAGGCCTTCCGCGAGGAACAGGAAGTCGAACTTGGCGCGCTCGGCGGTCCGCGCGAAGTGTGCGAAGGAGCTGAACTCGATGTGACTGCCGGCCTCGGGATCGCTCCACACGGTGGTGTTGTTGACGCCCGGGAAGTGGGCGGCCAGATGGATCTGCTTCAGGGGTTTGCTCATGGCGGTCGGTCTCCTACGGCTCAGACGGTCGCGGTCGGGGCGGCGGCGTAGCGGGCGGCGGGGCGGGGCAGCCCCAGCAGGCCGCGCAGGGTCCCGGCCTCGTAGGCCCGGCGGAAGACGCCGCGCCGCTGCAGTTCGGGCACGAGGCCCCGGGTGATCGCCGGGAGGTCGTGGCCCAGCACGGCGGGGCGCAGTCGGAACCCCGACAGACCGGCGGTGGCCAAGTCCTGGAGGAGGTCCGCCAGTTGGACCGGAGTGCCGGTGAAGATCCGGGCGTCGCTCGCATAGGGCTCGCCGGCGAGTGCGTCGAGGCGCTGCCGTCGGGCGGCCGCTGCCGCCGGGTCGTCGTCGAGGAGAACCACGAGGTCGCCGAAGATGTGCAGCGGGTCGTCGGCGCGCCCGGCGGCCCGCTGCTCCGCGCGGATCTCGGCGACGATCGCCCGTGCCCGGTCGGTGTCGTGGGGCGTGACGTATCCGATGTCGGCCTGGCGGGCCACCAGCCGGTACGGGACGGTGTCGTGGGCGAGCGCGCTGACGACGGGCTGGCCCTGTGGGGGGCGGGGGGTGATGGAGGGGCCCTTGACGCTGAAGTGGCGGCCCTCGAAGTCGATGTAGTGCAGTTTGTCGCGGTCGACGAAGCGGCCGGTGGCCACGTCCCGGATCTCCGCGTCGTCCTCCCAGCTGTCCCACAGCCGGCGCACGACCTCGACGTGGTCGGCGGCCTCGTCGAACAGCTCGGTCACCAGCTCCTGGGCGTCCGGGCTGTCGTAGGCCTCGATACGCGGGATCGTACGGCGGCCGAAGTGGGCGGCCTCGTTCGGCCGGGCGGTGATCTGCACCCGCAGGCCCGCGCGGCCGGAGCTGACGTAGTCGAGGGTGGCGATCGCCTTGGAGATGTGGAAGGGCTCGGTGTGGGTGGCCACGACGGTCGGCACGATGCCGATGTGCCGGGTGAGGGGGGCGATCCGGGCGGCGACGAGGACGGCGTCCAGTCGGCCGCGGAGCTGGTCGGTGCGCTCGTCCGGCTCCAGGAAGTGCGCGGACTGCGGGCCGAGGCCGTCCTCGATGGTCACGAAGTCGAGCAGCCCGCGCTCGGCCTCGGCGACGAGGCCGGCCCAGTAGGCGGCGGTGAACACCTCGCGGGGGCGGGCCACCGGCTCGCGCCAGGAGGCGGGGTGCCAGCCGGTGCCGTCGAGGGCGACGGCCAGGTGCAGCGGGGACGGCGTGGAGGCGGGGGCGGGCGTGGAGGAGGGGAAAGACGCGGCTGGGGACACGGGTGGGTGCCTTCCTAGGAGGTTCGTACGGCCCTCTCGCGGGGCGTGCCGGGGCTTCGGACCGCCACGATCGTGGAGCGGCGGCGCAGGGTGAAGCCGAGGGACTCGTAGAGGCGGATCGCGGTGATGTTGTCCGCGGCGGCGTGCAGGAACGGTGTCTCGCCGCGTGCGCGGATGCCGGCGGCGACCGCGCGGACGAGCCGGGTGGCGAGGCCCCGGCCGCGGTGGTCCGGGTCGGTGCAGACCGCGCTGATCTCCGTCCAGCCGGGCGGGTGGATCCGCTCGCCGGCCATGGCGACCAGTCGGCCCCGGTCCCGGATGCCGAGATAGGTGCCCATTTCCACGGTCCGCTTGAGGAAGGGGCCGGGCCGGGTGCGGGCGATGAGGTCCAGGATCTCGGGGACGTCGGCGAGCCCGAGCCGTACCGCTTCGGGGGCGTGCTCGGCCCGCAGCGCGGTGTCCACCAGCTGGACGCCCTGTCCACCACCGACCACTTCCCAGCCGTCCGGCACCTCGTGGACCGGTTTGATCCGTACGACGGTCTCCGCGCCGACGAGCGTGTGCAGGTCGGCCCAGGCGGCCGGGTCCGCTGGGTCGGCGAGGGCGGCGAAGTCGTAGACGTCGCCCGGGTAGCGGGCGGCGGCGCCGAGGCGTTCGGCGAAGCGGGCGTGCGGGCCGTCGAGGGAGGCCCAGACGGCGTTGTCGAGGACGGGTATGTCGAGTGCGGCGGCGGGTGCGGACAGGGCTCCGCCTCCGTGGAGGTCGGTCTGATGGGCCACGGAGGCGGAGTCCCTTCCTCATTCGACTGGCTTGCTGTGCTGGTGATATGACGTATCGTCAGGAGTTGGTGAGGGGCAGACCGGGGGGGTTGACCTCGGACTTCTCCACGGACTCGTTGGGGAGGTTCCAGGCCTTCAGCCACTCGGTGTACTGACCGTTGTCGATCAGGTGGTTGATGGCCTCGGCGAGAGGCTCGGCGAGACCGCTGCCCTTCTTCGCGGTCGCGGCGATCAGGCCCTGGAGGGTCTCACCGGCGCCGGAGAACTGGCCCGCGATCCGGGTCGCCTGGGGTGTGCCGGCGGTCTTGGCCGCGTGGTAGGCGAGATTGGGGCTGGGGCCGAAGTAGGCGTCGATCCTGCCGCTGCTCAGCGCCAGGTAGATGCTGTTGCTCTCCTGGAAGTACTTGACGGTGAGGGGCTTCTTGCCCTCCTTCGCCAGCTTCGCCTTCCACTCCAGGAGGATCTTCTCCTGGTTGGTGCCGTTGCCGACGGAGACCGTCTTGCCCGCGAGGTTCTCGTAGTCGCCGTCGAAGTTCCAGTCGCTGTCCTTCTTCGTCTCGAAGGCCAGGTCGTCCTTGCGGTAGGAGGCGAACTCGTACTTCTGCTTGCGCTCCTCGGTGTCGGTGATGTTGGAGAAGCCGACGTCGACCTTGCCGCTGTCGATACCGATGAACAGGTTCTCCCAGGTCGACTGGCGCACCTCGGGTTCGAGACCGAGTACGGCGGCCACGAGTCTGCCGAGGTCGGGCTCGGAGCCCGTGAGCGTCTTCTGGTCGCTGCCGATGAAGCCGAGTGGCGGACTGCCGGACGGCAGCGTGCCCGATCCGATCACCAGCTTGCCGCTCTTCTTGATGGCGTCGGGCAGTTTGGCGCTGATGGACTTCACCTCGGAGACCTTGATCTCGGTCTCCTTGGCGGCGCCGCCTGCGAGCCGCCCGACGGTGACCGTGCCGGCGGCCCCGGTCTTCGTCGCGGCCTCGGTGTCGCCCCCGCAGGCGGCGAGCCCGGTGGCGAGGGTGGCGGCGGCGGTCGCCGCGGTGATGCCGCGCAGCAGGCTGCGCCGGGAGAACCGGGTGTGCGTGGGCATGACTGTCCTTGTCGTTCGAGAGTGTGTTGAGGGCGGTGTGGGGGGAAGCTGGGAGGGCTCGGTCAGAGGACCTTGCCGAGGAAGTCCTTGGTCCGTTCGTGCCGCGGCTTGTCCAGGACCTCCGAGGGCGGGCCCTGTTCGACGATCCGGCCGCCGTCGATGAAGACGACCCGGTCGGCGATCTCCCGGGCGAAGCCGATCTCATGGGTGACGATCACCAGCGTGGTCCCGCCGCGTGCCAGGTCCTTGATGACGGCCAGCACCTCACCGACGAGTTCGGGGTCGAGGGCGGAGGTCGGCTCGTCGAAGAGGATGACACCGGGACGCAGGGCCAGGGCGCGGGCGATCGCCACGCGCTGCTGCTGGCCACCGGACAACTGCCGTGGATAGGCGGCCGCCTTGTCGGCCAGGCCGACCCGGTCCAGGAGTTCACGGGCGAGGTCGTCCGCCTGGGCCCTGCCGAGCTTTCCGGTCGCCACAGGGGCCGCGGCCACGTTCTCCAGCACGGTCAGATGCGGGAAGAGATTGAAGTTCTGGAAGACGAAGCCGATCCGGCCGCGCTGGGCGAGGATCGCCCGCTCGCTCAGCTCCTTGAGACGGTCGCCGTGCCGGCGTACGCCGATCAGTTCGCCGTTGACGCTGACATGGCCGATCTCGGGCTTCTCCAGGTGGTTGATGACCCTGAGCAGCGTGGACTTGCCGGAGCCGGACGGGCCGAGGATCACGGTGACCTCGCCGGGCCGTACGGTCAGATCGACGCCGTTCAGCACCCGGTGGGTGCCGTACCACTTGTGCACGTCGTGCACCTCGACGGTGGCGGCCGTGTGGTCGAGCGTCCCGGCGGTCATACGGCGGCCTCCTTGCGGATGCGGGCCCGCAGGTCGGTGGCACCGGCCCGCAGCCTCTGCAGCGGCGTCGGCGGCAGGGTGCGGGTGGCGCCCCGCGCGTAGTACCGCTCGACGTAGAACTGGATGACGGAGACGACGCTGGTGAGGATGAGGTACCAGACGGTGGAGACCAGCAGCAGCGGCACGATGTCGCCGGGGTAGGTGGAGCCCATGGCCTGTGCGGTGCCGAAGAGGTCGAGCAGTGACACGTAGAAGACCAGGCTGGTGCTCTTGATCAGGCCGATCAGCTGGTTGACGTAGTTCGGGGTGATCGAGCGCAGTGCCTGCGGGAAGACGATCCTGCGGAACTGGTAGCCCTTCGGCAGGCCGAGCGCGGAGGCCGCCTCGTGCTGGCCCTGGTCGACGGAGAGGATGCCGCCGCGGACGACCTCGGCGGCGTAGGCCGCCTCGTTGAGACTGAGGCCGATGACGGCGACGGCCATGTCGGTGGCGAGGCGCGACTCGTCGAAGGTGAGGAACGCCGGGCCGAAGGGGACGCCCAGGCTGAGTGTCTGGTACAGGGCGCTGAAGTTGTAGAGGAACAGCAGGACCACGATCAGCGGGATCGAGCGCAGGGCCCAGATGTAGACCCAGCTGACCGAGCGCAGGACCGGACTCTTCGAGAGCCGGGCGAGAGCCAGGAGGACACCGCCGATCAGGCCCAGAACCGCGCTGTAGGCGGCGACTTCGAGGGTGATGAGCAGTCCGTCGAGGATCGTCGGGCGCAGGAACCAGTAGGCGAAACGGTCCCACTGGTAGAAGGGGTTGGAGATCAGGCCGTGGACGAACTGGGCCGCGAGGACCAGGACGACCGCGGTGGCGATCCAGCGGCCGGGGCGGCGCAGTGGCAGTACCCGCTGGGCGGCGAGGGGTTCGGCCGGGGTGTCGGCGGGCGGCGGCGCCTCGGTCAAGGACAGGGCGGTGCCTGGGGGTTCACTCATCAAGGGCTCCGGAAGAGTGTCGAAACCCCGGGCGACGCAGGCGACTTCGGCCGTACGGGCGGTCGGGGACCGCTCGCCGTACGGAGAGCACGGAAGACACACGGATGCGCACGAACCGGGGCCGGCGGAGAGAGACGGACCGCTGGTGCGGTGCCTCGGGAGTTCGAAAGAACCGTCGGCCTCGACGGGAGCGCGGCGCCGGGACGGGCCCGGACCGCGCGCTAGCGTGCGCTACACAGTGCGCTGTTGACCCGGAGCAGATCGACGGCGCGGTCGGCGCAGAGCGGCACGCAACCGTGGCGGCGCCATGCGGCCGTCCTCGGGGTTGCGTACATGTCCGTCACCATCGTTCTTCCGGCCCGATGGGCCTCGTGCTCTGCGGGTGGCCGTAAGTAACTCAGGCCCGGCAGGCCGCTGTCAACGTCAGTCCAGCACATGGGACGCCTGTCCGTCTGACGATACGCCCTGGTCCGGGACATGGGAGGCCCAGTCCAGGATCTGCACGGCCGCGCCGGCCGCCTCCAGGCCCTGACAGTGCGCGTGGTGACGCAGCGCGATGCCGTCGAGGTCGAGGTGGGGGCCGAAGGCGGGGTGGGCGGTCAGGCGGCGCGCGTACGCCCACAGGTGCGGATGGTCGGCGACGCGGTGCACGGCGGAGGCGTCCAGGTGCCAGCGGTGCACCGTGTCGAGCCGCACGAGCGCGACCCACAACTCGACGTCGGCGACGGTGAGTTCGCTGCCCAGGAGGTGCTCCTGTCCGGCGAGCCGGGCGTCCAGCGTACGCAGGGTGCGCAGCAGGGAGCCGAGCGCGGCGCGGCGCTCGGAGTCGTCGGCGTCGGCGCGGCCGGCGCGCTGGGCGGCGCCGTCCATGCCCTGCTCGACCAGGCGTGCGACGCCCTCGATCTCGGCCTCGGCGCCCTCCGGGTACAGCGCCGTGCGGCCGCCGAAGCGCCGGGCGAGGTCGCGCATGATGTCGGGGGCGTGGGTGCTGACGATGCGTCCGGACCAGTCGTCGCTGAGCACCGGCGCCACGGCCGCCCCGGGGTAGCGGTGCGCGCTCGCCTCGTACAGCGGGCGCAGGGCGGAGTGCTCGCCGCCGGGGCCGTCGGGCACCGCGGGCAGGAGGATCACGGGGCAGATGTCCGCCAGTCCGAGGAGGCTGTGGACGACGGCGATGCGCAGCGCACCCGGACAGGACAGCGACAGATGGAGCCGGTAACGGCGCGGCACGGCGTAGTGGCCACTGCGGGCGTCGCAGCCGATCCGGCCCCTGAAGGCGGGCAGGGGCCGCGGCGAGGGGACGGCGTTCAGTGCATGGACGGGCATGGCGGACATGTGTCTCCCCGGGGGTTCTGTCGCGCGGTCTGGCGAGCGGGCGGTGACGCGCCGACACGGTTGGCGGCGCAGCGGTGGTGACGCGAGTACACGGACGCGCGCGTGCCGGCGGCGGGCCGCGTCGGCGGCTCGGGCGGGTCGGGCAGGCTCGGGCGGGTCAGCCCAGGGGGCTTCTCGCGCTGCAGACGCGCAGCAGATCGATGTGCCGGCGGGAGGTCAGAAGGAGGGACTGCCGGCGTGCGCGCGGCACACGAGTGACCACCGGCTCCAGACGCCCCATCATTCCCTACCTGTTCACTAGGAAATACCCCACCTGGAGTGTCGGGCCGACCGTGCCGTGCGTCAAGAGGGTGTCCGCGAAATGGTCGCCGCGTCCGAGGCGTGGGACACCGACCGGTCGGCCTCCCCCTGGCACGGGGCGCCCGGTGGTCAGTCGCGGTCACCCCCGACCCCGAGCATCCGCTCCAGCCGGTCGAACCGCTCATGCAGGGCATGCGCGGTCTCGTCGCACAACTCGTATGCCCTGTGCCTGAGTTGGTGGCGTCTCTGCTCCCGGCCCACGAACCAGGTGGCGATCGCGGCGGTGACCATGCCGTACGTGGTGATGCCGACGCCCATGACGACCGCGCCGACGACCCGACCCCAGAACGTCACCGGATGGAAGTCGCCGTAGCCGACGGTCGTGGCCGTCTCGACGGACCACCACAGGGCCTTCGGGTACGAGGTGAGGTCGGCGCGGGGTGCGCCGTGCTCACCCCCTCCTCGTGCCGGGCGGCGGCGCCTTCGGGTTCTCCCGGCGGGCGTGCGTGGCGTGGCGGTCCAGCTCGTAGGCGACCCGGATCAGCGGAACGTGAGTGAACGCCTGCGGGAAGTTGCCCAGTTGGCGGCGGGCGCGGGGGTCGTACTCCTCGGCGAGCAGACCGACGTCGTTGCGCAGCTCCAGCAGCCGCTCGTACAGGTCGCGGGCCTCGTCCGCGCGGCCGATCAGCCGCAGGGCGTCCGCGAGCCAGAAGGAGCAGGCGAGGAAGGCGCCCTCACCGCCGCTGAGGCCGTCGGGCGAGTCGGCGGCGCCCGCGGAGTAGCGTGCCACCAGCCCGTCGGTGAGGAGTTCGCGCTGTACGGCCTCGATGGTGCCGATCACCCGGGGGTCGTCCGGCGGCAGGAAACCGGTCTGCGGGATCTGCAGCAGAGCCGCGTCGAGCGCGCGGGAACCGTACGACTGGGTGAAGGTGCCCCGCTCCGGGTCGAACGCCTTCTCGCAGACCTCGCGGTGGATACGGTCGCGGACCGCGCGCCACCTCTCCACCGGACCGGGGCGTGCGTGGGCCTCGGCCAGCCGCACCGCCCGGTCGAAGGCGACCCAGCACATCACCTTGGAGTGCGTGTAGTGGCGCGGGGCGCCGCGCATCTCCCACAGCCCCTGGTCGGGCTCGGACCAGGCCCGTTCCAGGTGTTCCAGGAAGACCGCCTGCAGCGAGACCAGGTGCTGGCGCGGGCGCAGTCCGCAGCCGACGGCCAGATGGATGGCCTCCATCACCTCACCGGGGACGTCGAGTTGCCGCTGCCCGGCGGCCGCGTTGCCGATCCGTACCGGGCGCGAGCCCTCGTAACCCGGCAGCCAGTCGGCCTCCCACTCGGTGAGCCTCCGCTCCCCCGCGATTCCGTACATGATCTGCACGTCCTCGGGCCGTCCGGCCACCGCCCGCTCCAGCCAGGCCCGCCAGGCGTCCGCCTCGGCCTTGAAGCCGCTGCGCAGCAACGCCTCCAGGGTCATCCCCGCGTCCCTCAGCCAGCAGAAGCGGTAGTCCCAGTTCCGCACACCGCCGATCTCCTCGGGCAGTGAGGTGGTCGGGGCGGCGACGATGCCGCCGGTCGGCTGGTACGTCAGGGCCTTGAGGGTGATCAGGGAGCGGGCGACGGCGTCACGGTACGGCCCGTCGTACGTCAGCCTGCGCAGCCAGCGGCGCCAGTACGACTCCGTGCTGCGCAGGGCCTCGAAGGCGTCCACCTCGTCGGGTGTGGGCAGGTGGGAGGGGTGCCAGGTCAGCACGAAGGGGATCTGTTCGCCCGCCGTGACCGGGAAGACGGCGGTGTGGGCGGTGCCGTGGGCGACCGGCCGGACGGGGGTGCGCAGCCACACCGACTCGGGCCCCGCCGTCCCCGTCAGATGTCCGTCACGCCGGCGCATCCAGGGCAGGACCCGGCCGTAGTCGAAGCGGAGCCGCAAATCCATGCGCATGTCCACGGTGCCGGAGAGACCCTCGACGATGCGTACGACGCTGGGGGCTCCGGTCTTCCGGCACGGCATGAAGTCGGTGACCAGGACCTGGCCGCCGGCCGTCTCCCATTCCGTCTCCAGGATCAGCGTGTCGTCCCGGTAGCGGCGGCGGGCGTACGGGCCGTTCTCCTCGGCCGGCGCGATGCGCCAGCGGCCGTTGTCCTCGTCGCCGAGGAGGGCGGCGAAGCACGCGGGCGAGTCGAAGCGGGGGAGACAGAGCCAGTCGACGCTGCCGTCCCTGCCGACGAGGGCGGCGGAGAGGAGGTCGCCGATGAGGGCGTAGTCCTCGATGCGGCCGGGTCCGGTGCGCGGGTCGATGCGGGGGTCGGGGGCGGGGTCTGGCATGGGGTCAGTGTCGAGGGGCCGCGGGTTCGCGGCATGCGGGGCGGGGCGTTCGAGTTGTCGCGACCGTGCGGGCGAGGAATGCCCGGGAGCCGTTCCGGTACTCGGCCCGGAGGGTGACCGGGTGTGGCTCGGGGCGTGGTGTCCGGGCGTGTTGTCGGGGAGGGGTGTCCGGGGGGTGTCCGGGAGGGGCGGTGCGCGGTTCTCCATCTGCGGTGCGCGGTTCTTCATCTTCCGGACGGCCGACGGCCATGCCACGGCAGGGGCCGCTCTCCGGCGCGGTCCGAAGCTGCTCACGGCGCACGGTCATCCGCGAACGGGACGACGACTCGATGAACGGCTCACGGAAAGGACCGGCTCTTGAGCGACTCGGAGCTTCCCCCGACCGAGCGGATCCGCATCCTCGCGGCCATCCTCTCCGGCAGACTCACGGCGCGCGACGCCGCTCGCCGCAACGGCCTGCCGGTGGGGGTCGTCGAGCGGTGGCTGAAGGAGATCCCGGTGGCCGCGTCGCCGGACCGCGCGGCCCGGGCGGCCCGCACGACCGACGACGAGCCCCTCCCCGCGCGGGCCGACCCGCGCCCGTTGCCCCGCTGCCGGATCGTCGTGGACGAGATGGTGCAGGGGCTCGGGCTCTGACCGCCCACGGGAGTCTGACGGCCACGGGAATCTGACGACCACGGTCGTCGTCGGGGCTCGCGGCGGCACAGGCTTCCACGCCGCAGAGCCATGTGACATAGTACTGACGTGACCGAGCGACTGACCTGCGACGTCGTGGTTGTCGGAGCGGGAATGGTGGGCGCGGCCTGCGCCCTGTACGCGGCCCGGGCGGGCCTGAGCGTCGTCGTGGTGGACCGTGGCCCGGTGGCGGGCGGCACGACCGGCGCCGGCGAGGGCAACATCCTCGTCTCCGACAAGGAGCCCGGCCCCGAGCTGGAACTCGCCCTGCTGTCCAGCAGGCTGTGGGCGGAGCTGGCCGCCGAGCCGGGCCTGGGGCCGGCGTTCGAGTACGAGGCGAAGGGCGGCCTCGTCGTCGCCTCCGCCCCGGAAGGTCTCACCGCGCTGGAGCGGTTCGCGGCCGGGCAACGCGCCGCCGGAGTGGAGGCGGTGACCGTCCCCGCCCACCGACTTCCCGATCTGGAACCGCACCTGGCGCCCGGTCTCGCGGGCGGCGTGCACTACCCGCAGGACGCCCAGGTCATGCCCACCCTGGCCGCCGCCCACCTCGTACGGGCCTCCGGCGCCCGGCTGTTCACCGGCCGGACCGTGACCGAGGTGCTGCGCTCGCCGGACGGTGCCGTGCGCGGCGTACGGACCGACCGAGGCGATCTCCACGCTCCGGCGGTCGTGAACGCCGCCGGGACCTGGGGCGGCGAACTGGCCGCGCTCGCCGGAGTCACCCTCCCCGTCCTCCCCCGGCGCGGCTTCGTCCTCGTCACCGAACCGCTGCCGCCGATGGTGCGGCACAAGGTGTACGCAGCCGACTACGTGGCCGACGTGGCCAGCGACTCGGCGGCACTGCAGACCTCCCCGGTGGTCGAGGGCACGGCCGCCGGGCCCGTGCTGATCGGCGCGAGCCGCGAACGGGTCGGCTTCGACCGGACGTTCTCGCTGCCCGTCGTCGCCGCGCTCGCGGCGGGCGCGACCCGGCTGTTCCCGTTCCTGGAAGGCGTGCGCGCGATGCGGTCCTACGCCGGCTTCCGGCCGTACATGCCGGACCATCTGCCCGCGATCGGGCCCGACCCCCGCGCCCCGGGCCTCTTCCACGCCTGCGGCCACGAGGGCGCCGGGATCGGGCTGGCCACCGGTACCGGGCGGCTCATCGCGCAGGTGCTCGGCGGCCGGCCGCCCGATCTGGACCTCACGCCGTTCCGCCCGGACCGGTTCGCGACGTACGAGGGGGAGGCGGCATGAACCCGCTGGAACTGGCGCGGGCCGCACCGGGGCCCGCCTTCACCGTCACGCTCGACGGCCGTGACATCGAAGCCCTGCCCGGCCAGAGCGTCGGCGCCGCGCTCTGGGCCGCCGGGGTCACGTCCTGGCGCACCACCCGGGGCGCGGGCCGGCCGCGGGGCATCTTCTGCGGCATCGGCGTGTGCTTCGACTGCCTGGTCACCATCAACGGCCGCCCCAACCAGCGGGCCTGCCTGGTCCCGGTCCGGCCGGGCGACGCCATCGCCACCCAGGAGGGGACGGGCCATGACCACTGAACCCGCGCGGCCCCACCTGGTGATCGTCGGCGCCGGCCCGGCGGGCCTCGCCGCTGCCCTGGCGGCGGCCGGAGGGGGCGTACGGGTCACGCTGATCGACGCCGCCGAGGCGCCCGGCGGCCAGTTCCACCGGCAGCCCGCGGCCGGACTCGGCGCGCGGCGGCCGCAGGCCCTGCACCACCGGTGGCGCACCTGGCGGCGGCTGCGCGACGGTTTCGAACGACAGGTCACCGCCGGACACGTCACCCACCTCCCCGACCACCACGTGTGGTGCGCGGAGCGGCACCCCGACGGCCCCCGGCGCTTCACCGTCCACGCCCTGCTCGGCCCCGCCCAGGAGCAGCCCGTCGAGGTGCGCGCGGACGCCGTCCTCCTCGCGACCGGCGGCTACGAGAAGGTGCTGCCCTTCCCCGGCTGGACCCTGCCCGGCGTGGTCTCGGCCGGCGGCGCGCAGGCCATGCTGAAGGGCTCCCTCATGGTGTCCGGCCGTACGGCGGTCGTCGCCGGGACCGGGCCGCTGCTGCTGCCGGTGGCGACCGGGCTCGCGGCGGCGGGTGTCACAGTTGCCGCGCTGGTGGAGTCGGCGGACCCGAAGGCGCTGGCACGGCGTACGGGAGCGCTGGTGGGCCGGGCGGACAAGCTCGCCGAAGGGGCCGGGTACGCGGTGGAACTGCTGCGCCGCCGGGTGCGGACCTTCGTGAGACACACGGTCGTCGAGGCGCACGGCGAGGACCGGCTGGAGGCCGTGACCGTCGCCGCGCTCGACGCCGAGGGGCGCGTCCGGCCGGGTACCGGGCGGCGCATCCCCTGCGACACCCTCGCCGTCGGACACGGCATGCTCCCGCACACGGACCTCGCCGAGACGCTCGGCTGCCGCGTGGAGCCCGCCGGTACGCGCGTATGGGCCGACGACGAGCAACGCACCGATGTGCCGGGCGTCTGGGCGGCGGGCGAGACCACCGGCATCGGTGGCGCGGCCCTCTCCCTCGCCGAGGGCCACATCGCCGGACGGTCGGCCGCCGCCCGCCTGCTGGGCCGGGTCCCGGACCCGGGTGAGTGGGCGCGGGCCACCAAGTCCCGTGCGGCGCTGCGGGAGTTCTTCGGTGTGCTCGACACCGTGTACGTGCCGCCGGCGCGCTGGACCGAGCAGGTCACCGACGACACGGTCGTGTGCCGGTGCGAGGAGGTCACCGCCGGGGCCGTCCGCGAGGCCGTCGGGGAGCTGGGCGCGGGGGACGTGCGGACGGTCAAGCTGCTGACCCGTGCCGGGATGGGCTGGTGCCAGGGCCGGATGTGCGGGCCGGCGGTCGCGGGGATCGCCGGATGCGCGGAGACGGTGACCCGGCGGCCGTTCGCCCGACCGGTGCCGCTGGGCGTGCTGGCACGGGCGGGGCGGCCCCCCGAGCCCGGGGAGGAGGACGGCACCCCCTGAACCCCGCCGTCGGCAACGACACTTGCGACGCCAGTAATATGTCACACCCCATTGAGAGGGAAACCGTATGACCACCACCGAGAACCGTCCCTGGCGCGGCGTCCTCGTCGCCACCGCGCTCCCCCTGCGCGACGATCTCTCCGTCGACCTCGACGCGTACGCCGAGCACTGCGCCTGGCTGGTCGAGAACGGCTGCGACGGCGTCGTACCGAACGGTTCGCTCGGCGAGTACCAGGTGCTGACGCCCGAGGAGCGGATCGAGGTCGTCGAGACGGCCGTCGCCGCGATCGGCGGCGCACGGGTGATGCCGGGGGTGGCCGCGTACGGCTCCGCCGAGTCGCGGCGCTGGGCCGAGCAGGCGCAGGACGCGGGCTGCGCGTCGGTGATGCTGCTGCCACCGAACGCGTACCGCGCCGACGAGCGGTCGGTGCTCGCGCACTACGCGGAGGTCGCGAAGGCGGGCCTGCCGGTCGTGGCGTACAACAACCCGATCGACACCAAGGTCGACCTCGTCCCCGAACTGCTCGCCAAGCTGCACGGCGAGGGGTACATCCGGGCCGTCAAGGAGTTCTCCGGCGATGTCCGCCGCGCGTACCAGCTCGCCGAACTCGCCCCGGAACTGGACCTGTTGATCGGCGCGGACGACGTGCTGCTGGAGCTGGCGCTCGCGGGCGCCAAGGGCTGGGTCGCCGGTTACCCGAACGCGCTGCCCGCCGCCACGGTCGAGCTGTACCGCGCGGCGGTGGACGGTGACCTCGCGACGGCCAAGCGGCTGTACGAGCAGTTGCACCCGCTGCTGCGCTGGGACTCGAAGGTCGAGTTCGTGCAGGCCATCAAGTTGTCGATGGACATCGTGGGCCGGCCCGGCGGACCCTGCCGTCCGCCCCGGGTGGAACTGCTGCCGGAGCAGGAGGCCGTGATCCGGGCGGCCACCGAGAAGGCCGTCGCGGCGGGTCTGGCGTAACGACAGCGGAAAGAAGGGCCCGGTCATGCGCAGCAAACTCGTCCTGCACGCCGTCGACTCGCACACCGAGGGCATGCCCACCCGGGTGATCACCGGTGGGATCGGCACGATCCCCGGCGCGACCATGAACGAACGACGGCTGTGGTTCCGTGAACACCGCGACGACGTCAAGCAGTTGCTGATGAACGAGCCGCGCGGCCACGCGGCGATGAGCGGCGCGATCCTGCAGCCGCCGTCCCGCCCCGACTGCGACTACGGCGTCGTCTACATCGAGGTCTCCGGCTATCTGCCCATGTGCGGCCACGGCACGATCGGGGTCGCGACCGTGCTCGTCGAGACCGGCATGGTCGAGGTCGTCGAGCCGGTCACCACCATCCGGCTGGACACCCCGGCGGGCCTCGTCGTCGCCGAGGTGGCGGTGGAGGACGGCGCGGCGAAGGCGGTCACGCTGCAGAACGTGCCGTCGTTCTCCGCCGGTCTCGACCGCGAGATCACCCTCGCCGACGGACGCACGGTGACCTACGACCTCGCGTACGGCGGCAACTTCTACGCCGTCCTGTCGCTGGAGCAGTTCGGCCTGCCCTTCGACCGCGACCGCAAGGACGACATCCTGCGGGCCGGGCTCGCCCTGATGGACGCCGTCAACGCCGAGGAGGAGCCCGTCCACCCGGAGGACCCGTCGATCCGCGGTCTCCACCACGTCCACCTGTACGCCCCCGGAGCCACCGCCCGGCACTCGCGGCACGCGATGGCCATCCACCCCGGCTGGTTCGACCGCTCCCCCTGCGGCACCGGCACCAGCGCCCGCATGGCACAGCTGCACGCGCGCGGCGAACTTCCCCTGCACACCGAGTTCGTGAACGAGTCCTTCATCGGCACCCGGTTCACGGGGCGGCTGCTCGGCGAGACCGAGGTGGCCGGTGTCCCGGCCGTGCTGCCCAGCTTCACCGGCCGTGCCTGGATCACGGGCACGGCCCAGTATCTGCTCGACCCTTCCGACCCGTTCCCGTCCGGATTCGTCCTCTAGGATTCCGGGACTTCAGGACTCCAGGAGAGACCGCATGCCTCCCATGGCCTCGCAGCGCACCGGCGCCCCGTCCGCCGCTGCCGCCGCCACTCCCCCGGCCCCGGCCCTGCCGGTGCTCGGCGGCAAGAAGAGCAGCTACCGCGAGCGGGTCGCCGACGCGCTGCGGGCCGCGCTGATCGCCGGTGAGCTGCGGCCGGGCGAGGTGTACTCCGCGCCCGCGCTCGCCGGCCGCTTCGGCGTGTCGGCGACGCCGGTGCGCGAGGCCATGCTGGATCTGGCCAAGGAGGGTCTGGTCGACACCGTCCCCAACAAGGGGTTCCGGGTCACCGCCGTCACGGAGAAACAGCTCGACGAGTACACCCACGTCCGCTCGCTCGTCGAGATCCCGACCACCGTCGGCCTGGCCCGGACCGCCGACCCGGTCTCCCTGGAGGCGCTGCGGCCCGCCGCCCGGGAGATCGTCGCCGCCGCGGGCGCCGGGGACCTCATCGCCTACGTCGAGGCCGACACCCGCTTCCACCTCGGCCTGCTCGCTCTCGCCGGCAACGCACACCTCGTCGAGGTGGTCGGTGACCTGCGCAAACGAGCCCGCCTCTACGGTCTGACCGCGCTCGCCGAGTCCGGCCGGCTGCTCTCCTCCGCACAGGAGCACCTGGAACTCCTGGACGCCCTTCTCGACCGCGACGAGGCCGCCGTGCACGCGGTGATGACCCGGCATCTCGGTCATGTACGCGGTTTGTGGGCCGCGCCCGACTGATCGTCCGCGCCGCGCATGCGAGGGGAGGGACGCGGGCATCAGTGACAGGTGTGATCGGAGCGACGCGCGCTCCGACTGACGTGGAAAGTATGATCGGCCAATGTCTGACATGACCGAAACCACGCCCGGCTGGCTGCCGTCCGACGAGCTCGAATCGGCGCGCGCCCGGATGCCGATCCTGTATGTCGAGGCCGTGCCCGTGCGCGTCGACGACAGCGGCGAAGTCACCAGCATCGGGCTGCTGCTGCGCATCGGCCCGGACGGGACGGTCAGCCGCAATCTGGTCTCCGGCCGCGTGATGCACCACGAGCGGGTGCGCGACGCGCTCCTGCGGCACCTGGAGAAGGACCTCGGACCGGTCGCGCTGCCGCGCGTCCCGTCCGCCCTGCAGCCCTTCACCGTCGCCGAGTACTTCCCGACGCAGGGCATCACCCCGTTCCACGACCCGCGTCAGCACGCGGTCTCGCTCGCCTACATCGTCCCGGTGTCCGGCGACTGCCGCCCTCGGCAGGACGCCCTGGACCTGGTGTGGTTCAGCCCCCGGGAAGCGGCGTCGGCCTCGGTGCAGAACGAGATGCCCGGCGGCCAGGGGGTGCTGCTGAAGCAGGCCCTGGCGCACGTGGGCTGTCTGTCCTAGCCGACGGCCGGGCCTCCGGAGCACCTGGGCTGTCGGTCCTGGCCGGCGGCAGGGGCCACCCGGGCTGCCGCCCTGGCCGGCTGCGCGCGTTCAGGGCCTGCGTCCGAGATACGCGTGGTGCGGGTCCCCGCTCAGCATCCGCGCGGCGGGGGCCGCCAGCTCGGCCGCCGCGTCGCGGGCGAGGGCGGCCCGGCCCGCTTCGCCGAGGGCGTCGGCGAGCCGGGCCCGGCCGAGCCAGTTGTAGGGGCTGTGGGGGCTCAGACCCGTGCGTTCGCCGAGCAGCAGCCGCGCCAGGTCGTCCCGGCGGGCGCGGAGGGCCGCCTCCAGCAGGGTCCGCTGGATCGCGTCCCGCTGGGCGTGACTGCCGCCGAAGGTGTGCAGCCGGCGGCGGACGGGCCAGAGCAGGTCCACCACCGCCGCGTAGTCCTCGCGGGCGTAGGCCACCAGCGCCTCGCACACGGGCAGACCGATGCGGCCGGTCATCACGCGGTTGGTGGGCGCGCGCCCGTCGTCGCGCGGCGCCCGCAGCCAGCGCACCCGGTCGGCGACGAACGCGTCCGCCGTATCCAGCCGTCCCGCTCCCACGAAGGCCATGACGGCGTGCACGTCGTTGAAGGCGTAGAACGGCGGGTCCTCACGCGCGGCCCACGCGTCGGCCAGCGCCCGCCAACGGGCCTCCTGGTCCGAGCCGTCCAGGAACATGCGCCACAACAGCGAGGCGGCGTCGAGGAGTTCCATGACGAACCCGGTCGAGTTCTCGTGGTGCAGCACGGCGTCGTAGATCCGCAGGGCCGTGGCCGTGTCGCCCGCCTCCAGCGCGTACAGGGCGTAGTGCCACCAACTGTGCACCGTCAGCAGACTGCCGCTCGCCCAGTCGTCGACACGGGCGTCGAGGAAGCCGATCCCCTCGGCGAACCGCCCCTGCATCTCGTGGACGTGGGCGACGGCGTGGATGGCCCAGATGTCATGGGCGTTGCGCTCGACGGCGGCCCGGCCCATCTCCTGGGCACGGCCGTAGTGGCCCGACTCCTCCAGGCCGAACGCGTACATGCCCATCAGCGGCCCGCGGTGGGGTTCGTGCTCGTCCCACGCGGGCAGGGCCCCGCCGATCCGGTCCCGCAGGCGGGTGGCGTCGCCGGTGAAGAAGTCGAGCTGATGGCCCACCGCCAGGGCGAGCGGATCACGTGGAAACACGACGACCAGATCCTCCAGGATCCGCGAGGCCGCCGACAGATCACCCCCGAGCCAGGCCTGTGCCGCCTCCATGTGCATCCGTTCCCGTACGGGCAGGGCGGAACGGTCCAGTCCGGCTTGGAAGTCCGCGAACCGGCCGGCGGCCCGGGCGGCGTCACCGGGCTCGGTCCCCAGTACCCCGAGGTAGGCGGCGAACGCCTGGGCCAGCGGCGAGGTCGGGCACGCGGCCACCGCGTCCGCGACGGCGTCCGGGAACTCCGGCCGGAAGAACAGCAGCCCCTCCACGGCCCGGTCCAGGTGCTCCGCCCCTTCGGCGGTGCACTCGTGCAGGCGGTTGCCGTACCGGTCGGTCACCATGGCAGTTCATCTCCGGCGCGTATCGGGTGTCGTCGGCGCGCGGTCGCCGCCCGTGACGGCACGGATCACCCCGCGACCCCCATCAAAGCGACCGGCGCGCCCCGCAGTCCACCGAGCACCCCCGACGCTCCCCGAATCACCACCGTGCGCCCGCCGTCGGTGCGGGGACTCACGTCGTACGCGGTGTCGAGCGCACGCGCGGTCCGGGCCGACGGTGTCCCGATCTCACAGGTCACGCCTCAGGGGGCGATCATGTGCGGCCCGGCCGAGAATGAGCCTGGGCACGCAGGCGCGACGGTGTGCGCCGAGGCGGCGAGGGGCTGGAGGTCGTCAGGCATGGAACGCGTGACGGTCAGCAACGGAGCACGCGACCGGGCCTTCCCGGCGCACCGGGGAAGCCGGACGCGGCGGCCGGCAGACGCCGGGACCGTGCGGTCATGACGGCCGACGAGGGGATGCCCGCGGTCGGCACGCTGCGCCCCACCGACGTCGCGCGCCACTCCCCCGCTCCCCAGGGGCATGTGGATCCCGCGAGGCCGCCTGAGCCGGATCCGGGCCCGCCGACGCCCGGCTCGTCGCAGGACGCCCTCGTCCTCCGGGACATCGTGGCGCGGCTGAGTGCCGTCTGGCCCACGGTCGACGAGGCCGTCGTCGAGGCCGCGGTCAGGTCGGCCTACGAGGCGTTCCGCGAGGCCCGGCTCCGGGCCTACGTTCCGATCCTGGCCGAACGCCGGGCCCGGAAGGCGCTCGGCACGGCCGTCGGCGGCCCGTCCGCCGGTCACGGACAGGGACACGCCGACGGCGAGCGGCGCTGATCAGTGAGGTCGGACGGTCTGCCGCGCGGCCCGGGCCGGTGCCGCGGCCACCCCCTGCCGACCGGTGCCCGGCCCGTCGGTCAGGTGGCACCGCCCGCTGCCCGGGAACGGGTGCGCCCTTCCCCGATCCGGCGAGGCCACCAGTACCGTGCACCCGAGGACGGCAGCCGGGGACGCGAGCTGCGGGACCGCCGAGAGGACAGCCCGTGACCGACCAGCACGACAGTCGTCCGGCGCTGTCCCGGCTCCGGGCCGTTCCCGGCATCCGTGCCCTGGCGTCGTACCGGCGCGAGTGGCTGGGCAAGGACCTGATCGCGGGCATCGTCCTGACCACACTGCTGGTGCCGCAGGGCATGGCGTACGCGGAACTGGCGGGTCTGCCGGCCATCACCGGCCTGTACACGACGATTCTCTGCCTGCTCGGCTACGCCGTGTGCGGGCCCTCGCGCATCCTGGTGCTGGGCCCTGACTCGTCGCTGGGGCCGATGATCGCCGCGACCGTGCTGCCCCTGGTGGCGGCGGACGGGGATCCGGACCGGGCGGTCGCCCTCGCCTCGGTGCTCTCGCTCATGGTGGCGGCGATCATGATCCTGGCCTCGGTGGCGAAGCTCGGCTTCATCGCCGACCTGATCTCCAAGCCGACGATGATCGGCTACATGAACGGCCTGGCCCTCACCATCCTGATCGGCCAACTGCCCAAACTGCTCGGCTTCGAGGTCGAGGCGGACCACCTGATCGGGGAGTTCGTCGGCCTCGTGGAGAAACTCGCCGACGGGGCGGTGGTGCCCGCCGCCGCCGCGGTCGGCGTCTGCGGGATCCTGCTGATCCTGGTGGTGCAGCGATGGCTGCCGAAGGTGCCCGCCGTGCTGGTGATGGTGGTCCTGGCGATCGCCGCGACCGCCGTCCTCGACCTGGGCGAGCACGGCGTCGACCTGGTCGGAGAACTGCCCGAGGGCTTCCCGCCCTTCACGATCCCCGACATCCGGCTCGCCGACCTCACGCCGCTGTTCGCCGGCGCGCTGGGCATCGCCCTGGTGTCCCTGGCCGACACGATCTCCAACGCGTCGGCCTTCGCGGCCCGCGGTGGGCAGGAGGTGCGCGGCAACCAGGAGATGGCCGGGGTCGGGGTGGCGAATCTGGCGGCCGGACTCTTCCAGGGCTTCCCCGTCAGCACCAGCGGATCCCGTACGGCGGTGGCGGAGCGGGCCGGTGCCAGGAGCCAGCTCACCGGCGTCGTGGGGGCGGCGCTCATCGTCCTGATGCTGGTGCTGGCCCCGGGCATGTTCCGCGACCTGCCCCAGCCGGCCCTCGCCGCCGTCGTCATCACGGCCTCGCTCTCCCTGGCCGACCTGCCGGGGACGGTACGGCTGTGGCGGCAGCGCAGGACGGAGTTCCTGCTGTCGGTGGCCGCCTTCCTGGGCGTGGCGCTGCTGGGCGTCCTGGAGGGGATCGCCATCGCCGTGGCGCTGTCCGTCCTCAACGTCTTCCGGCGCGCCTGGTGGCCGTACAACACCGTGCTGGGACGGGTGAGGGATCTGGAGGGGTACCACGACATCCGCTCGTACCCGCATGCCGAACAGCTGCCGGGCCTGGTGATCCACCGGTTCGACGCCCCGCTCTTCTTCGCCAACGCCAGGGCCTTCCGCGACGAGATCCGGCGGCTGGCGCGTACGGAGCCGAGGCCGCGCTGGATCGTGATCGCGGCGGAGCCGATGACCGACGTGGACACCACCGCCGCGGACGTCCTGGAGGAGCTGGACAGGGAACTCAACGCCGAGGATGTCCACCTCGTGTTCGCCGAACTCAAGGACCCCGTGCGTCACAAGATCGAACGCTACAAGCTCACCCGCACCATCGACCCGCGCCATTTCTTCCCCACCGTGGAGGCCGCCGTCCACGCCTTCCGGCAGCGCTCGGGGGCGGACTGGACGCCTCGCGGCACACCGGAACAGCCCGCCGGGCCGGGTTCCGACAGCAGGGAGCGGAAATGATCGAGGGGCCATTTCAGATCTTCTCTGAAATGGCCCCTGAACCGCGACTTCGTAAAGTCGGGACGACAGGATTTGAACCTGCGACCCCTTGACCCCCAGTCAAGTGCGCTACCAAGCTGCGCCACGTCCCGTTGCCCGTCTGACCTGGGGTTTCCCCTGGTTGAACGTGCACGGAAACAATACCGCACTCGGACCGGTGGTCGCGCACCCGTTTTGTCGCGGCGCGAGGGGCCGTGGTCCGCTCGGGACGGTGACAGGCCGGTCCGGGCGTGCCCGAAGGCCGGCCGGCGCCACCGGGTCCCGGGCCGTGTCAGTCGGCCGCCGGGAGGCCCAACTCCGGGTGCGCGTCGAGCAGTCCGGTCGGGGCAGCCTGGCGCCAGGAGTCGGCGAGGATGTCGCGCAGCTCCGGCTCGTCCTCCAGGGCGGAGAGCCGCACCCTCACCCATGCGAAGCCCGCCTCGTGGTCGGCGATCCAGAACTTGCCGGGCTCGGCGAGGACCAGTTCGTCGCGCTCCTCCTTCGGGCAGCGCACGGCCATGGAGGTCTCGTCCTCCGGCAGCGTCGCGAACATCTTTCCCGCCACCCGGAAGGTCGGCATGTTCCAGGCGACCTTCTCCGTGG
Organism: Streptomyces sp. NPDC002324; assembly: GCF_053593335.1. Taxonomy (NCBI): domain Bacteria; kingdom Bacillati; phylum Actinomycetota; class Actinomycetes; order Kitasatosporales; family Streptomycetaceae; genus Streptomyces; species Streptomyces sp. NPDC002324. The sequence continues at coordinate 138,113 of NZ_JBSFCF010000021.1, read as the reverse complement.
TGTCGGGCAGGGCGAGGGCGGCACGTCGTACGTCTTCGGCATCCGGCATGGGACGCACCGTAGCGGGCGCCACCGACAATCACCCGGTGGGAGCCGGGGCCAAGGCCGTCATGGGGCTGCCGTTGCGGGCGCGACGTCGGCGCCCACCCGCTTGTAGTAGACGGATGTCGGCCGCAGTGTCCCGTGCGGGTCCGCCGCGTAGTCGGGGATCTGTCCGATCCGGGTCCAGCCGGCGCCGTCGTAGAGACGCTCGGCGGGGCTGCCGGTCTCGGTGTCCAGGTGGAGCAGGGTGACGCCCGCCTCGGCGGCGGCCCGCTCGGCGGTCGCGAGGAGCGCGCGACCGAGGCCGCGGCCACGACCGTCCCGGTGGACCATCAGCTTGACGAGTTCGGCGCGGTGGCGGCTGTTGGGCCGGTCCGGGAAGAGGAGGCCGACCGTGCCGAGCACCCGGTCGCCGTCGCGGGCCACCCACACGGCCTGCCCGCCGCCCCGCACGGCCTCGACGCGCTCTCTCCACCAGGCCACCGCCGCCGCCCTGTCCAGCGGCGCGAGGAAGCCGACCGAGGCACCGCCCCGCACGGTGTCGACCAGCAGATCCGCCAACCCTTCGACCAACGACGGTGGTTGTCGTCCGGTGAGCCGGGAGATCACCGCCCCGGACGCGGACTCGGACGGCGCCTCGGGATCGGCCGCGGTCTCGTTCACGGCTTCACCACCATCAGGGCGTACCGCGCGTCCTCGGGCCCCGGGCACCGGAACCGCGTCGGCCCCCACACCCGCATCCGCAGACAGTCCCCGGCGGCCAGCCGGTGCTCGGCGTCCCGGTCGGTGACGTGGAGGGTGCCGTCAAGGACCCAGATGTGCTGTTCGAGGCCGGGTACCGGCGGGCCGTCGTAGGAGAGGTCCGCGCCCGCCGTGAGCCGCCCCTCGACCAGTTCGCCGCGCAGGCCGGGCACCGGCGGTGACACGGAGCGCCTGAGGAATCCGGAGGATCCGTCCTCCCACAGCGCCTGCTCCGCCGCGCGCACGACCGAGGCCGGCTCCGCCTCGACCTCGCTGAGGAGCTGGGACATCGTCCGGCCGTACGCCCGGCAGAGGCGGTTGAGCAGGGCGGCCGTGGGGCTGGTCTCCGCACGTTCGGCCCGGGAGAGGGTCGACCGGCTCACTCCACTGCGGTCCGCCAACTCCCCCAGGGACCAACCGTGTTCGGCCCGCAGCTCGGCCAGGCGCACGGCCAGCCGGAGATCGACGGGGTCCGGGTCGACCACTTCCTCGATGCTTCCCATATTCGGGATGCTATCCCTTATGCGGGACGCCATTCCAGCGGGCGTCTGATCCCGCCGCCTCCCCCAGCGCCTCCAGCACCGGCCGGATCAGCGGGTGGCCCTCCGCGCCGCGGCGGACGGCGGCGAAGACGCGGCGCGTGGGGGCCACCCCGACCACGGGGCGGACGACCACGCCCGTGAGGTCCGTGCCGCGCAGCGCCGAGCGGGGGACGAGGGCGACGCCCGCGTCGGCGGAGGCCAGGGCGACGACGGCTCGGAAATCGTCGGAGGAGTGTTCGAGACGGGGTTGGAAGCCGGCGTTCTCGCAGGCCAGGACCACCACGTCATGGCAGGGATTGCCGGGGTAGGGGCCGATCCAGGGGTCCTTCGCCAGTTCGGCGAGCGGCACCTCGGCCGTGTCGGCGAGGCGGTGGCCGAGGGGCACGACCGCGTCGAAGGGCTCGGCGTACAGCGGGACGTGGGTGAGGCGGGGGTCGTCGGCGGCCGGGGCGCCCCGGTACTCGACGGCCACGGCGATGTCGACCTGCCGGTCCAGGACCATCGGCAGGCTCGCGTCGCCCTCGGCGTCCTGGACGCGCAGGCGGATGCCGGGCGCCGACACCGCGAGGCGGGCCAGCGCGGGTGCGACGACCTGGGCGATCCCGGTGGCGAAGGCGGCGACCGTGACGGTGCCGGCTGCGCCCGAGCTGTACGCGGCCAGTTCCGCCGCCGCCTGCTCCAGCTGGGCGAGGACCGCGTGGGTGTGGCCGAGCAGGATCTCGCCGGCCGGGGTGAGCCGTACGCCCTTCGCGCCGCGCTCGACCAGGCGGTGGCCCGTCTCCTGTTCCAGGGCGGTCAACTGCTGGGAGACGGCGGACGGGGTGAGGTAGAGCGCGGCGGCAGCCGCCGTCACCGTGCGGTGGTCGGCCACCGCACGCAGGATGTGGAGCCGCCGCGCTTCGATCATGAGACCGATTCTCTCAAATGCGCGCTTTCCCCCTGAACCGGTCCGCCCGGGCCACCGGCCCGGGCTCCGGCTCAGGCCTCCAGCTCGGCCCGCGCCGCCACGAACGCGTCGACCACGCGGTGGACGTCCGCCGTCGAGTGCGCGGCGGAGAGCTGGACGCGAATACGGGCCTGGCCCTGCGGAACGACCGGGTAGGAGAAGCCGATCACGTAGACGCCGCGCTCCAGGAGCAGCTCGGCCAGGCGGCCCGCCTTCGAGGCGTCGCCGATCATGACGGGGGCGATGGGGTGGTCGCCGGGCAGGATGTCGAAGCCCTCCTCGGTCATCCGGCTCCGGAACAGCGCGGTGTTCTCGGCGAGGCGGACGCGCAGGTCGTCCGCCGACTCCAGGAGGTCGAGGACCTTCAGGGAGGCCGCCGCGATCACCGGGGCGAGCGTGTTCGAGAACAGGTACGGGCGGGAGCGCTGGCGCAGCAGGGCGACGATCTCGGCGCGGGCGGCGACGTAACCGCCGGAGGCGCCGCCGAGGGCCTTGCCGAGCGTGCCGGTGATGATGTCGACGCGGTCCATGACGCCGTGCAGCTCGGGGGTGCCGCGGCCGCCGGGGCCGGTGAAGCCGACGGCGTGCGAGTCGTCGACCATGACCATGGCGTCGTGACGGTCGGCGAGGTCACAGATCTCACGGAGCGGGGCCACATAGCCGTCCATGGAGAACACGCCGTCGGTGACGATCAGCTTCCGGCGGGCGCCGCCCTCGGCGGCCTCCTTCAACTGACGTTCCAGGTCGGCGAGATCACGGTTGGCGTACCGGAAGCGGCGGGCCTTGGAGAGCCGGATGCCGTCGATGATCGAGGCGTGGTTGAGGGCGTCGGAGATCACCGCGTCCTCGGGGCCGAGCAGGGTCTCGAAGACACCGCCGTTGGCGTCGAAGCACGAGGAGTACAGGATGGTGTCCTCCTGGCCGAGGAACGCCGACAGCCGCGCCTCCAGCTCCTTGTGCACCTCCTGCGTGCCGCAGATGAAGCGGACGGAGGCCATGCCGTAGCCCCAGCGGTCGAGGGCTTCGTGGGCGGCGGCGATCACCTCGGGATGGTCGGCCAGACCGAGGTAGTTGTTGGCGCAGAAGTTGAGGACCTCGCCGGGCCGGCCGCCTGCGGTGACGGCGACGGTGGCGGACTGCGGGGTGCCGATGACCCGTTCGGGCTTGTGCAGGCCGGCGGCGCGGATCTCGTCGAGGGTGGTGCGGAGGTCGTCACGGACCGAGTCGAACATCAGGGGGCTCCTAGGGTGCGGCGAAGAGCGAGTGAGCCGAAGGGGTGCGCCTGTGTCGAGAGGGCATGGGGCCCCTCTCGCTCGAACGAAGCGGAGAGTGGGGGAGCGCGCAGGCCCGACGGAGGAGGGTCGAGCACGATCGGCCTCTCGACACAGGCTTTGGCGCCCTGGAGGCGAACCGAGCCGGAATTCAAACGGTCCAGTCGAGGATGACCTTGCCACCCCGGCCGCTCGCCGCGTCGGCGAAGGCCGCCTCGAAGTCGCGGTGGCCGTAGCGGCCGGTGATCACGGGAGCGAGGTCGAGTCCGCCCTCCAGGAGGACCGACATCGCGTACCAGGTCTCGAACATCTCGCGGCCGTAGATGCCCTTGATCGTGATCATCGAGGTGACGATCCGGGCCCAGTCGACCGCGAACTCCTCGGCGGCCAGGCCCAGCACGGCGATCCTGCCGCCGTGCGTCATGTTGGCGATCATGTCCCGCATGGCCTCGGGGCGTCCGGACATCTCCAGACCGATGTCGAAGCCCTCGCGCAGCCCCAACTCCCGCTGCCCGTCGGCGATCCGGGCCTCGGACACGTTCAGGGCCAGGCTGACGCCCATCTTGCGGGCCAGTTCCAGGCGTTCCTCGCTGACGTCGGTGATCACGACGTTGCGGGCGCCCGCGTGCCGGGCCACCGCCGCCGCCATCAGGCCGATCGGCCCGGCGCCGGTGATCAGGACGTCCTCGCCGACCAGCGGGAAGGACAGGGCGGTGTGCACGGCGTTGCCGAACGGGTCGAAGACGGCCGCGACGTCCAGGTCGACGGGGACGCGGTGCACCCAGACGTTGGCCGCGGGCAGCGCGACGTACTCGGCGAAGGCGCCGTCGCGGCCCACCCCGAGACCGACGGTCGCGCGGCACAGATGACGGCGGCCGGCGAGACAGTTGCGGCACTTTCCGCACACCAGGTGCCCCTCGCCGCTGACCCGGTCACCGGCCTGGATGTCGGTGACGTCACGGCCGGTGTCCACGACCTCGCCGACGAACTCGTGGCCTGCGACGAGCGGTGTGCGGATGGTCTGCCGGGCCCAGCCGTCCCAGGCCCGGATGTGCAGGTCGGTGCCGCAGATCCCGGTCCGCAGGACCTTGATCAGTACGTCGCCGGGGCCGATCTCGGGCTCCGGGACGTCGACGAGCCACAGACCGGGCTCCGCCTTCTCCTTGACCAGCGCCTTCACGCTACGGCTCCTGTGGGTGCGCCCCCGGCGCCGGGCATGGCGAACAGGCCCGTACCGGGGAGAGGGGTGGGATCGCCGATCAATCTGCCGTACCTCGGCACCCCGGGTCCATCGAGGATTTCTTAACCTCCGCCGCAGCTTTCCTTCACACCCGGCCGGGCCGCGTCATCCGCCATGAAGTGCCGCCCGTTTCCCCGGTCACGGGAACGCCTCCCGTCCCTCGATCCGGGCGGCCAGTTCCGCGGCCATCGACTTGATGGTCTCCAGGCCCGCCCTGCCCCACGGCCGCGGCCGGACGTCCAGGACGCACACCGTGCCGAGGGCGATGCCCGTGCGGTCGAGCAGCGGGGCGCCGAGATAGGAGCGGATGCCGTGGTCGTCGACGACGGGGTTCCCGGCGAACCTCGGGTATTCCGCCACGTCGTCGAGGACGAGGCCCTTGCGCCGGACCACCACATAGGGGCAGAAGCCGTGGTCACGGGCGAGACGCCGGTCCACCCCGAGCACCGTGGTGTCCGCCGTTGGCCGCGCCGACACATGCAGACCGGCGAAGAACTGCCGGTGCTCGTCGATGAAGTTGACCATCGCGTACGGCACCGAGGCGACCTCGGCGAGCCGGTCCGCGAAGGCGTCGAAGGCCGGTTCGGCGTATTCGCCCAGTCCCAGCAGGTGCAGCCGCCGCACGCGCTCGGGGGCGTCCCGGTCCTCCGGGGTGAGCAGCAGCCGGCCGACCGGACGCGGCGGGTCGTACGTCACGTGTGGGCTCCGTGGCTCGGGAGCTGAGTCGGGGTGTGGGCGAGGAGGTAGCGGACGAGGGTGAGCAGGGTCTGGATGCCCGAGCTGGAGATCCGGGCGTCGCAGCAGACGACGGGGATATCCGGGTCGAGGTCGAGGGCGGCGCGCACCTCGTCGGCGTCGTAGCGGTAGGAGCCGTCGAACTCGTTGATGGCGACGATGAAGCCGAGGCCGCGCTGCTCGAAGAAGTCGACGGCGGCGAAGCAGTCCTCCAGGCGGCGGGTGTCGGCGAGGATGACCGCGCCGAGGGCACCCTCGGAGAGTTCGTCCCACATGAACCAGAACCGCTGCTGCCCGGGGGTGCCGAACAGATAGAGCACATGGCGCGGATCGAGGGTGATGCGGCCGAAGTCCATCGCGACGGTCGTCTCGACCTTGTTCTCGATGCCGTCGAGATTGTCGGTGGCGGCGCTCACTGTGGTGAGCAGTTCCTCCGTGCTCAGCGGCGCGATCTCGCTCACCGCGCCGACGAAGGTCGTCTTGCCGACCCCGAACCCGCCCGCCACCAGGATTTTGAGTGCGGTGGGAAAGGGGTCAGAGCTGTCGTCGTAGTCCATCGAGCACTGCCTCCAGAAGAGACCGGTCTGTCGGGTTGTGGTGGAAAACCGGGGGCTTGGTGGTGAGGGCCCCGCAGTCGACGAGGTCGGACAGCAGCACCTTGGTGACCGCCGCCGGCAGCTTGAGGTGAGCGGCGACCTCGGCGACCGAGACGGGTGCCCGGCACAGGTCGAGTGCCTGTGCGTGCTCGGGGCCGAGATAGCCGAGGGGGGTCGCCCCGGTGGCCATCACCTGTGAGAGGAGATCGAGCGCGGTGGTCGGCCGGGTCCGGCCGTTGATGACGGTGAAGGGACGTACCAGACGCCCGGCGGCGTCGTCGTACAGAGGTCCGTCGCCGGCCGCGGGCACGTTCAAGGCCTCATCGCGGAGGGTCGGACGGTTTGGCGGGGCTGGGTGACCAGGTACGGGCGGACGCTCTTGACGAGCATCGCCATCTCGTAGCCGAGGACGGCGGCGTCGGCCTCGCGTCCGGCGAGCACGGCGAGACAGGTGCCGGAGCCCGCGGTGGAGACGAACAGCAGGGTCGAGTCGAGTTCGACGACGACCTGGCGGACGTCACCGCCGTCGCCGAAGCGGACGCCCGCGCTGCGTCCGAGGGAGTACAGGCCGGAGGCCAGGGCCGCCATGTGGTCGGCGCTGTCCGGATCGAGGCCGTGGACCGACTTCACGAGCCCGTCGCAGGAGAGCAGGACCGCGCTCCTGGTGTGCGGCACGCGCTGGACGAGGCCGCTCATCAGCCAGTCGAGATCGGATACATGGCCGGTCGGCGCATCGCTCGCCATGGTGGATCGACTCCTTGGGGTGCGTTGGTCTGCGGGAGCGGAGGGGGTGGAGACCGTGGTGGGGGTGGGGAGGGGGGTGGGGGTGGGGAGGGGGGTGGTCATCCGGCCGGTGCGCTCCCGTCCTGCCGGGACGTGCGGTCGTGTGCCGCGTCGAGGGCCGACGGCGGTACGGCTATGGGGGCGGTGCCCCTGGGGTGTCCGCCCAGGGGCTGGGCGGCGTCCTTGTGGGGGGCTTCCCTGTGGACGGGCTCGGCGGGCCGTGCGTCCGCGCGGCGCGTGCCCCCGTGGGCCGACGGGGCCGGGCGGCCCGTGGGCAGGTCGATGTTCAGGTGTGTGGAGTGCGGGTGCCCGGTGTTCAGGTGTCCGGAGCCCAGCTGTCCCGTGTCGATGCGGGAGGCGGCGTCGGGGGCGGGGGGCGTGAGGTCCATGGCGGTCGGGGCCGGCGTGGACGTGTCCAGCGTGGAGGTGTCCAGCGTGGAGGTGTCCAGCGTGGAGGTGTCCAGCGTGGACGTGTCCAGCGTGGACGTGTCCCAGTCGGAGCTCTCCATCTGACGGGCCTCGGCGAGCCCGATGCCGCGCTGGAAGGCGGCCATCAGCCCGGGGTCGTGGCCGATGTAGTGGTCGGGGTCCCGCGAGGGCGTGGGCGCGGGGCCGCCGCGGAGCTGCGGCACGATGTGCTCCTGGGCGCGGCGGCGGGGCAGTTGGGGCTTGCCCATCGTGCCGCGTACGGCGCCGCCGACCCGGGGAGTGGGGGGTGTCCCGGCGTTCTCGGTGACGGTCCGCCGGTCGTCGGGGCGAACGCCGGGCACGGCCTCGGCCGGGTTGGGCCGCTCCTCCCGGGCGCCGCGTCGCACGGGCAGCGGGACCGGGCCGCCGCTGCCTCTGCCGGGCCCCTGCTGGTCCCCGGCTCGTCCCGGGCCCTGTTGCCGGGGCACGGAGGCACGCGCCGGGCTCGGGGTGGAGCGGTGGCCGGGCTCGGGGCGCGCGGGGGCCGGACGGCCGGGCTGCGCGGGTGCGGGGCGGTCGGTGGCGGGGCGGCCGGACCGGTCGGCCGCCGGACAGTCGGCGGGACCGGATCCGGACGCCCGCTGGGGTGGGGCGGCCTGTGTGTGGCGGGGCTTGTCGGGGTGGCGTACGCCGGTGCTCTGTCCGGCGTGGGGCTGGGTCCGGATCCCGGTCTGGGTCCCGGTCTGGGTCCCGGTCCGGGGCTGGGTCAGCGGCAGGTCGCCGGGCTCGCTGCCGAGGAGGCCCTGGGGGACGACGAAGGCGGCCTGGACCCCGCCGTAGATGTTGCTCTGCAGGCGGACCTGGATGCCGTGGCGGCGGGCCAGCTGGGAGACCACGAAGAGGCCGATGCGGCCGTCCTGGAGGAGACTGGCGACGTTGACCTGGTCGGGGTCGGCGAGCAGGGCGTTCATCTTGTTCTGCTCGGTGACGGGCATGCCGAGACCGCGGTCCTCGACCTCGACGGCCAGTCCGGAGGTGACGAGGTTGGCGCGGAGCAGGACCTGGGTGTGGGGGGCGGAGAACACCGTGGCGTTCTCGACGAGTTCGGCGAGGAGGTGGATGACGTCGGCCACCGCGTGTCCGCGCAGGGTGCCGTCGACCGGGGGCACCAGCTTGACCCGGGAGTACTGCTCGACCTCGGCGATGGCCGAGCGCAGCACCTCGGTCATGGAGACGGGGTTGCTCCACTGACGGCGGGAGACGGCGCCGCCGAGGACGGCGAGGTTCTCGGCGTGGCGGCGGATGCGGGTGGCCAGGTGGTCGACGTGGAAGAGGCCCTTGAGGAGGTCCGGGTCCTCGATCTCGTTCTCCAGGTCGTCCAGGATGGAGATCTCTCGCTGGACCAGGGACTGCAGCCGGCGTGCCAGGTTCACGAAGACTTCGAGCTTCTGTTCGTTGCCCGCGTGGCTGGAGAGCTGGGAGGCCTGGACGACGGCGGTGACGGCGCTGTCGTGGGCCCGGGCCAGGTCGGCGGTGAGCAGTTCGAAGTCGTCGGCGCCCGCGGCGGGCTTGGCGTGCGGCCCGCGCGCGGGCGGCTGGTCGCCGCGCCGGAGCGCGTCGACGAGGGCGCGCAGATCGTCCTCGCTCCTGGTGCTGACCTGTCGCAGGGCACCGAGGCGTTCGCGGACGGATCCGGCGGTGCGCCCGGCGGCCACGGCGCCGATCGCGATGCCGGCGAGCGCCACCGCGGCGGCTCCGGCGAGGACCGCCCACAGGGTGAGGCTGGGGCGGGCGCCGCCGGCGCGGAAGGTGAAGAGGACGGCGGCACAGGCGCTGAGGGCGACCGCGGTGGGGGGCAGGACCGCGAGGCGCATCAGCTGTGGCCGTATGTGGATCTCGGGCAGCGAGGCGACGGCGCGGGTGGCCGATCGCCCGTGCCGTCCGCCCTCACGGCGGTCTGCGCGGGCGGCCGGTGCGCGAAGGTGAGACATCAGCGTCCTCGTACTGGTCCGTCTGGAGCGTGGGGGGATTGCCGCGTCTGGGCGACTTGGGCATGCGCCATCGCGTGTCGGTCGGGAGAGTCGAAGAATTCGGCCCAGCGTCGTCCGACGGCAACTCACAGTAGTCGCCAACGCGTCATGTGCGGTGCGCAGTTGACAAATAGCTTCGCAATGCGTCCCGCTCTGGTATGAGGCCTCGTGCGACAGTCCGATTATTCTTCGGACGCTTGTTCCTCTCACTTTCCTTTTGCATCCGAATTCTGATCAGAGCTGTTCAGAACAGGTCACTGAAAGACGTCGAGGGCCGGGGAGCGCATTGCTCCCCGGCCCTCGACGTCCATCGAAAAATCACCCTGTCGGGAGAATTCCCGATCGGTTTCTCAGCTTTCCGCCACCAGGTCCAGCCGCTCCCCCACGGGCGGCCAGGCGGCCCAGCCGCCGACCGGCTGCTGGGACACGGCACGCCACCACGGGTTCACCGGCGGCGTGCTCCGCGGCTCGAACGGCTGCCCGGGGTGCGGCGCGGCCATGGTGACCCCCGCGTCGTGCGTGGCCCACATCATGCGCTCGCCCGGCTCGGCCCAGGCGTGCATCGCCAGGTTGAACGTCGCCCAGTGGATCGGCATCATCACGCCGCCGGGCTGACCGCCCTGGAGGTCGAGATGGGTCTGCAGCCCCTCTTCGGGAGTCATGTGGATGTCCGGCCAGAACTCCGAATAGGCGCCGACCTGGATCATGGTGATGTCGAACGGACCGTGCTCGGCGCCGATGTCCCTGAAGCCGCCGAAGTATCCGGTGTCGCCGCTGTGGTAGATCCGGTGCTCGTCACCGGCGACGACCCAGGAGGCCCACAGCGTGTGCTGGGTGTTGCGCAGACCCCGGCCGCAGAAGTGACGGGCGGGGGTGGCGGTCAGGGTGAGACCGCCGACCTTGGTCGCCTCCTGCCAGTCCAGCTCGCGGATCCGGTCGGCGGAGACGCCCCAGTGCTCCAGATGGGCACCGACGCCGAGCGGGACGGCGAACACCGTGTCCGTACCGGCCAGTTCCTTGATCGAGGGCATGTCCAGGTGGTCGTAGTGGTCGTGCGAGATGACGACGACGTCGACCGGGCCGAGCGCGGCCAGCGGCACCGGCACGGGGTGCAGCCGTCTGGGCCCGGCGAAGGCGAACGGGGAGCAGCGCTCACCCCAGACGGGGTCGAAGAGCACCCGGTGCCCGTCGATCTCGGCGAGCACACTGGAATGGCCCATCCAAGTGATCCGCAGCCCGCTCGCCGGGGGCTTGGCCAGGTCGGCGAGGGTCGTGGAGTGGACGGGGATCAGCCCCGCCGGGGCCCGCCGCACCCGCTCGTCCTTGCGGAACCAGCTTTTCGCCATCTCCGCCGCGGCACCGCCGGACGGACGGACCTGGGCGCCCTCGGGATTCACGAAGACCCCGTTCGCGAAGTGCGGGGATCTGCGGATCCGCTCCATTCGGGCACCGCTCGGGTCCGCGCCGAAAGCCGCGGGCCGCGCTGCGCGCAGCCCCGAGCTGAGAGAACGGGATCCGGAACCGGACACGGCACCTCCTGGTGAATTCGCTCAGGCATCCCATTATGGGCCGCCCCTGTGACAGCGCCGGGCCCGACCCGACCCCGTGCGATGCAATACTGACCAACTATTCAGTTGCTCTCTTTGTTCCCGCCGCCCTCGTTCGTCGCCCCCCGTTCGCCGCCTCCCGAGGCCCTCCCGAGGAGCCGCATGACCACGCCCCCCTTCGTGTCCCTGACCTGGACCGACCACGTCACGGGCCGGCGGGGCTTCCTCGTCGTGGACCGTCTGGTACGCGGGGTCTCCAGCGGCGGTCTGCGAATGCGGCCGGGCTGCACGCTCGACGAGGTCGCCGGCCTCGCCCGCGGCATGACCATGAAGGAGGCGCTGCACTACGCCCCCGAGAGCCGCTACGTCCCGCTCGGCGGCGCCAAGGGCGGCATCGACTTCGATCCCCGGGACCCGGAGTCGTACGGCGTCCTCGTGCGCTACCTGCGGGCGATGCGCCCGTACATCGAGCACTTCTGGACCACGGGTGAGGATCTCGGTCTCACCCAGGACCTGATGGACCGCGCGGCGGCGGAGGCGGGCCTGGTGTCGACGATCCAGGCGGTGTACCCCCTCCTCGACGACGAGGACGCGGCCCGGCGGCGCCTCGCGGACGCCTTCGCGGTCCAGGTCGACGGCATCGGCCTCGACGAGCTGGTCGGCGGCTGCGGCGTCGCCGAGTCCGTGCTCACGGCCCTGGACCGGGCCGCCGCGCCGTACGCCGGGACACGGGTCGCCGTCCAGGGTCTCGGCACCATGGGCGGCGCCACCGCGCGCTTCCTCGCCCGCGCCGGGCTCACGATCGTCGCCGTGGCCGACATCAAGGGCACCATCACGAATCCGGCGGGCCTGGACGTCGAGGCGCTGCTCGCCGCCCGCGACACGCACGGCACGGTCGACCGCGCCGCACTCCGCCCGACCGACCACGAGGCACCGGGCGAGGCCTGGCTCGCCGCGGAGGCCGACGTACTGGTCCCCGCGGCCGTCTCCTACGCGATCGACACCACCAACGAGCACCGTGTCACCGCCCGCCTGATCGTCGAGGCGGCCAACATGCCCGTCCTGCCGGAGGCCGAGGAACTGCTCGCGGGCCGGGGAGTCACCGTCCTGCCCGACGTCGTGGTCAACTCCGGGACGAACGCCTGGTGGTGGTGGACCCTCTTCGGTGACATCGGCCCCACCGCCGACGAGGCGTTCACCCACACCCGCCGCTCCATGCGCGCCCTCGTCGACCTGATGCTGACCCGGGCCGAGTCCGACGGCACCACCCCACGCGCCGCCGCCCACGCCATCGCCGCCGACCGGGTCCCGGTCATCACGGAGCGATTCGGCCGGCACCGCTGAGCGACCCCTCGGCGGCAGCCCGCGGGCCTGGGTAGGGTTGCCGCGTGGGCAGGGTGCGGTTGAGTGTGGCCGAGCGGCGTGCGGAGCTGCTCCGGGCCGCCATCGAGCAGATCGAGGAGCGGGGCGTCGCGGCGGTACGGATCGCCGACGTGGCCGCCGTCCTCGGGGTGAGCAACGCCTTGGTGCTCTACCACTTCTCGACCAAGGAACGACTGGTGGCCGAGGCCTTCCGGCACGCCGCCGAGGGCGACCTCGCCCACCTCCGCAAGCTGCTGGGCCGCCGCACCACGGCACTGCGCCGGCTCCGCGCGGCCGTCCGCTGGTACGCCCCCACCGGCCAGGCCAAGGGCTGGCGCCTGTGGATCGAGGGCTGGGCGGCCGCCCTGCGCGAACCGGCCCTGCGCGAGGTCACCCGCGACCTGGACCGACAGTGGAAGGCCGCCCTGGCCGAGGTCATCGAAGCGGGCGTGGCGGCCGACGAGTTCAGCTGCCCGGACCCTGCGGCGACGGCCCTGCGCCTGACCGCCCTCCTGGACGGCCTGGCCGTCCAGCTGACGGCCTACGGCGGGACACTCTCCCGCACCCGAGCCCAGGAATGGGCCGACGAGGCCCTGGCCCACGAACTGGGTCTGACCCGGGAAACCCTGACAGCGGCGACCCGCTGACGACACCGCCCCCGGGCAGCCGTCGCACCCACCGCCGAACGGCAACACAGCACCGCCAGGCCCGCCCCCTCAGGGGCGCGGGGAACTGCGCGAGCAACCACGACGGGCGCAATCAGGCCCACCGACCCGCACCCCCGCGACACCCAGGCCCCCGCCACCCCCCGAAGCCCTGGTCCCGCATCAAATGCGGCCGACCGCCGGAGGCGACCCGGTCAGGCCACCACCCCGATCCGCACCCTGATGTCGTCCGGCGACAGGTGCCCCTTCGCCGACACGTGGTCCCCGGAGGACTCCCCCCGCAGCCGCCGCCCGATCCACGGCACCAGATACTCCCGCGCCCACTGGATGTTGTCCCGCCGCATCTCCAGCGTGCCGCGCGGCGGCAGCGGGGGCCACGGCTGGTCGGGGTCGGCCGGGACGTCGACGCCCAGCACCTGACCGGCCCGCAGGGCGACCCGCGTGTGTCCCTCCGGCGACAGGTGCAGCCGGTCGAGATCCCAGGCCCGCCGGTCCTGCACCGTCTTCAGGGACCACAGGTCCAGCACGGGACACCCGTACCGGTCGGCGATGGCCCGCACATGCAGGTTGTACGTGGCGATCTTGCCGCGCAGATGCCGGAGCACCGGTACGTCACGGGTGTCGAAGCCGGTGGTCACCATGACGGTGCCGACGGCCGAGGTGAGCCTGGACACCGCGCGCTCGAACCGCTCGGCGACCTCGTCGGGATCGGTGCCCGGCCGGATGATGTCGTTGCCGCCCGCGCAGAAGGAGATGAGATCCGGCGCGAGCTCCAGAGCCCTCGGAATCTGGTCCGCCACGATCTGGTCGAGGAGTTTTCCCCGCACGGCGAGGTTGGTGTAGTCGAAGTCGCCCTCGGGCACCCGGTCCGCGAGGAGCACCGCGAACCGGTCGGCCCAGCCGACGAACCGCCCGTCGGGCCCCGGATCGCCGACGCCCTCGGTGAAGCTGTCCCCCAGCGCCACGTACGACCCGATCATCGTTCTGCTGTCATTCGAATCGTCTGCCACATCGGCCCATGATTCACCGTGGCATGTGACCTACGCGACCGTAATAAGGACTTGACGGACGGTGAGATAGACCACGGGTCAAGTGTTGGACAACCCGGAATACTCCAGGTCGGGATGGCCGCACTCCACCATCCCCACCCCCTCTCCCCCCTCAGCGGCGACCGCGCAACCTCCACACCCGGAAGTCCTCGATCCGGAAATGGCTCCAGGTGGTGCGGAAGGCGAAGTGCCCACTCGTGTACGGCGCGGGATCGACGTAGTCGAACACGAGCCGGCCGTTGTTCCACCACCGGACCTTCGACCCGTCGGAGACGATCCGCACCTGATGCGGCGCGTTCGCGACGAGCAGCGGCTCGGTGTAGTCGTAGATCAGTGGCCGCACGCCCGCCTCACCGACGTACCGGCGCAGGCGTGTCGTCGTGTTCGTGTTGGCGCCGTACCCGACGTAGTACGTCTTCAGGTGGTCGTACTCGGCGAGCGCGCCCGAACGCGGGGTGGCGAAGAGATCACCGGGTGAGCGCACATCGACGGCGTTCCAGAAGTTGTTGAGGTCGGAGACCCTGTCGTTGGCCCCGCCCGCCGAGACCGGCGTGGCCGTGTACTCGACGACGTACGGCCCTTGCAGTTTCCGCTTGAACCAGACCGTGGCCCCGGCCGGCACATCGACCTCCAGCACACCCCGCGATGCGGCGACCACCCCGCCCCTCTCCAACTCCACGGCCCACTGCCCGAGCCCGTGCCGGAAGTCGTCGGCGGCGATCAGCCGGCCCCGCCTCGGACGCGGGTGCGCGGCCGCCGTCCCCGCCGGAGCGAGCGCCGCGAGGGCGGCACCGGCGGCGAGGGCTCCGAAAGCTCTACGGGTGGTCATGACACTCCTGTCCCGATGGAAGGAAAGGGGAACGACGACGCGACGCGACGCGGAACCCGGATCCCCCCGCATAGAAAGCGCTTACGGAGATCACTGTGTACTTCCGTTCGCCCCCTGTCGAGGCTTCGGTCGGCCATGCCACACGACCGCAACACCGAAGGCCGGCCCCCAAGAAGCGGGGCCGGCCTTCGGTGTGGTTGAGGGACGGAACCTCAGACGCTGACGCCCTTCGAGCGAAGGTAGGCCAGCGGGTCGAGGTCCGAGCCGTAGGACGGCGTGGTGCGGATCTCGAAGTGCAGGTGCGGCCCGGTGACGTTGCCGGTCGCGCCCGAGAGGCCGATCTGCTGACCGCCGCTCACGGACTGCCCCGCGGAGACGGAGATCGAGGAGAGGTGGGCGTACTGGGCGTAGTAGCCGTCGGCCAGCCGGATGACGACCTGGTTGCCGTACGCGCCGCCCCAGCCGGCGGAGACGACGGTGCCCGCGCCCACGGCCTTGAGGGCGGTCCCGGTCGGGGCCACGAAGTCGACGCCCGTGTGGTAGCCGCTGGACCACATGCTGCCGGCGGTCTTGTACGCCGTGCCGACGGTGGCGCCCTGGATGGGCAGGCTGAAGCCGGAGCTGTTGGCCGACGAGGACTGGCCGTTCGACGTGGAGGCCGACGCCTGGGTGTCCTTGGACTCCTGCTTGGCGGGTGCGGAGGGCTTCGGCGTCGTCGACGACTCGGCAGGCTTCGAGGACTGCGACAGCTGCGGCTTCGACGACTGCGGCGTACCGCCCGACGCGGCCTGCCCGCCTATCGACAGCTTCAGACCCGGGTGGATCAGCGACGGGTCGGAGCCGATCGCCTCGCGGTTGTCCGAGTAGAGGCGCTTCCAGCCCCCGTCGACGTCCTGCTCGTCCGCGATCTTCGCGAGGTAGTCGCCGACCTTCACCGAGTAGGTCTTGGCCGTCTTCTTGGTGGCGGTCCGCTCCGCCTGCGCGGCCTTCTCCGCCTGCTCGATCCGCGCGCCCGCCTCGGCCGCGGCCTGCTGGGTGGCGATCGTGGCCGTCTTCTCGGAAGCCCCGGACACGGCGGCCGTCGGGGTGGCGGCCTGGGCGCCGGCGGCTCCGATCAGCGGCAGCGCGAGCGCAGCACCGCCGGTCCCGGCGGCGGCGATCGAGCGGGTGAAACGCTGGGACTTGGGACGGCGGTGCTTACCCTTCGCGGGCATGACGAATTCCTCTCCGGCGCCTGCGAGGTGAGCTGTCGGGTGCGGACTGGAGATGTCCGGCCGTGCTCGCGCACGGCTGTACCCCTAGCCTCTTCCGGAGACCGGAACAGGCGGTGATTCCTGTGGGTCCCCCGCTCCTGCCGTGGATCGGGTCGGTGTGCGGCTCCGGTCGGCGGCAGGATTGGGCGTCCGTCCGGATTGACGCCGAACGTAAGCGACTTGTGCCCACAGAGACAACCATTGGGACTTCCTGTGCGTCTTTCTACCTGATCCTTACATCAATCCACCATCACGCTCCGTCGAAGACCGGTCTTGAACATTTCCCAACCGCCCTGGAAACATGCGCGAATTACGTGCACATGGCGACAGCGGAACGTCACGAATATGACGCTGCTCACTCCCCTACGGGCCAGTAGGCTTTATTCCAGGGCTTGTTGGATTTAAAGCTCTATTTCGGACAGATCGCTCAAGTGCGACGCAGGTGGATAACCGTCGCATCGAAGTCGCCACGCAACCCCGTCGGCAACCCGTGGTGCAACAGAACGGCCCCTCGGTGCACTTCGCCCGTTTCGCGGCACTCATACACTTCTGTCGGGTCCAGTCCGCGCAGCCGGAGCGGAGCGGGCTGCTCACCGTAGTGCTGGGCCTGGAGCCAGGCCAGGACCACGACCTCGTCGTCGAGGACGTACTGCACGGCGCTCAGGCCACCCGTCGGCGGGCGCAGCCGGTAGAGATCACCGCGCTGCACGACCGGCCGGATCCGCTTGTACAGCTCGACCCAGCTCCCCGCCTCGGCCAGCTCCTCCTCCGTCCACTCGGTGAGGTCGCCACCGACGCCGAGCACGCCCGCCATGGCGCTGACGAAACGGAACCGCAGGGTGCTGACCCGGCCGTTGAGCTGGTTGTTCGGGCTGTCGGTGACCCATGCCGCCATGGTCCGGGCCGGGTGGATCTGGCTGAAGCCGTGCTGGATGGCGAGCCGGTCTAGCGGGTCGGTGTTGTCCGACGTCCACACCTGGTCCGTCCGGGCCATCACCCCGAGGTCGATACGACCGCCGCCGCCGGAGCACGACTCGAACGCCACCCCCGGGTGCGCGGCCCGCAGCCGGTCCAGCAGGGCGTAGAAGGCGTGCACATGCTCGATCCACAGTTTCTGCGGATACGGCTCGCCGGGCCAGCCGGCATCCGTGAAGCAGCGGTTGAAGTCCCACTTCACATAGTCGATCGGCGCACTGGACAGCAACGCGTCCAGCTTCTCCCACAGGTATTCCTGGACGTCCTCGCGCGCGAGATTGAGGACGAGCTGATTACGCAGCTCCGTCCGCTTTCGTCCCGGTTGGAACTGTGCCCATTCGGGATGCGCCCGGTACAGCTCGCTGTCCGGGTTGACCATCTCGGGCTCGACCCAGATACCGAACCGCATTCCGAGGGCGTGCACGTATTCGGCGAGGGGCTTGAGCCCCTTCGGGAAGCGGTCCGGGTTGGGCGTCCAGTCGCCGAGGCCGGCCCGGTCGCTCGTACGCGCCCCGAACCAGCCGTCGTCCACGACGAACAGTTCGACCCCGATGGCCGCCGCGCGCCGCGCGAGCGTCCCCTGCTGCTCCTCGGAGATGTCGAACTCGGTGGCCTCCCAGGAGTTGAAGAGCACCGGCCGGTCCTGGTCCGCGTCCGGGATGACGTACGTCCGCTGGTACGCGTGCCAGGCGCGGCTCGCCCCGCCGTGGCCGCCGTCGCTCCACAGGCCGGCGAAGACGGGCGTGGTGAACGTCTCCCCCGTCTCCAGCCGCAGCAGACCGGACTCGTCGTATCCGGCGCCGCCGGTGATCTGCACGCGGGCGTCCGGCAGTTGTGCGACCGCGATCCGCCAGGATCCCGACCAGCCCAGGGCGCAGCCGTAGACCTCGCCGCGCTCCTCGGTGGCGTCGGTGTCCAGGGCGACCCAGGGCAGGTGCTGGTGCCCGGTGTGGCCGCGCCGGCTGCCGATGACCTTCTCGCCGTAGGTGAGGTCGCCGCGCACGAGCCGCGACTCGGCCGCCCATCGTCCGTGCAGCTGGGACAGCCGCCAGGGCTCGTCCGCGCGCGGCGGCAGCGTCCACGTCGCCGAGTCGGCCCGCAGCAGCTCCACCGCCGGCCCGTCGTTGACCAGGGTCACCCAGCGCTCGATGACGTCGTCGCGCAGTCGGTAGTGCAGCGTGATCCCGAGCGCGCCGTCGGCGAACCGCAATCGCAGCTCGTCACCGTCCGTCTCGTACTCCCGGAAGGTCCACTCGGTGCCGCGCCGCTCGTCCGTGCGCACGGACAGGGCGGGACGGGTGAAGCGAGGTCCGCCCTCGACGGGGTACTCCTCGTGTCCGTCGACCGGGGCCTCGAACGGCCAGTACGGCAGCTGCTGTCGCGCGGCCAGCGCCTCGGCGTCGGCGAGCGCGATCCGGGGACCCCAGTGCAGGTGCAGCAGCTCGTCGTTCTCCGTGAGCCGCAGGGCATAGCTGCTCCTGGGCCCGGAAAGAATCCAGGTCCGGCCGTCTGTGCCGATTTCCAACATCAAGCCCCCACAGATTCGAACAGGTGCGATCAGGCGGCAACATCATCGCAGGTCGCTCCGCGCACTCGACGGGGCCTGTGGACAACCTCGGACGGGCGCGCCACGACCGCCTGTGGACAACTCATTGGCGTACGCACCCATGTCGTATCGTCGAGGGCGCGCCTCAGTGTCGAGGGTGCCCGTCGGTGATGCCGCCGACGGACGGATGGGAGGGAGCCCCAGTGACGCAGCAGATCCCGTCGACCGAGCCCGAGCTGACCGGAGTGCGCAATTTCCGCGATGTGGGAGGTCTGCCGACGGTGGACGGCCGCCGAGTGCGTCACGGGGTCCTGTTCCGCAGCGGGCACCTCGCGCACGCCACCGACGAGGACACCGCGTTCCTGGCCTCGCTGAACCTGCACACGGTCTTCGACTTCCGCAACGCGGCCGACCAGAAGCTGGAGGGCCCGGACGTCGAGCTGCCCGGCGTTGTCAATGTGAACCTGCCGCTGAGCGACCCGGCGGACGGCGCCGAGTTCTGGAAGATGGTCCGGGACGGCGACCTGGACCAGCTGCGCGCACTGCTGGGCGACGGCAGGGCGGCCGGCCGGATGATCGCCTCCTACCGGACGATGATCAAGCACCGCACGGCCGAGCACTCCCGTGTGCTGCACGCCCTGGCCGAGGACAGTGTGCCCGCGCTGATGCACTGCGCGGCCGGCAAGGACCGCGCGGGGCTCGCCATCGCCGTCGCGCTTCTCGCCCTCGGCGTCGAGCGCGAGGCCGTCGTCACCGACTATCTGGAGTCGAACGCCAAGCACCGCCGCTACAAGGTGCACCGCAGCAGCAGCTCCGCGAGCGCCTGGTCCCCGGAGATCATGGAGCTGCTGAGCCCTCTCTTCGACGCCCGCGCCGAGTATCTCCAGGCAGCCTTCGACACCCTGGAGGAGACCTGGGGCGACGTCGACACGTATCTGGAGCAGGGCCTGAAGCTCACCCCCCAGACCCGGGAGCGGCTGCGCGAGCGCCTGCTCGACTAGGGCGGACCCGGATCGTGGCCGGGAGCGGCCGGCCGCACGGAACACCCGGCCCCACCGGTCGCCCGGTGGCTACTGCCGGGCACCGAGTTCGAACAGCAGGTAGATGAAGGCCGCGAAGACATGGCCGACCGCGATGTAGATGATGAGCCTCACCCACAGGGCGCGGGGGAACTTCTCTTCCAGGTCGGTCACGGGGTCTCTCCGGGAGTGATCGGCCCGAGGCACAGCGCGGCCGTCGGGCTCTGCAGCAGGGTGTGGACGAACAGGAGGTCGGCGCCGTCGTGGTCGGCGGCAGCGATGCGATGCGGGGTCAGGGAGTCGAAGTGCGCGCTGTCACCGGGCGCGAGCAGATGCGCGGTGTCCCCGAGGCGCAGTCGCAGCCGCCCCGACAGCACGTAGAGCCACTCCTCGCCGGGATGCACCCGCACGATGTCGCCCTGCGAGCCGTGCGGCACATGGACGCGCAGGGCCTGCATCCCCCGCCCGGACGCGCCCGCCTGCCAGTACGTCCAGCCGCCCGCCCGGGTGGGCTCCGTGTCGGGGGCGCGCAGCACGGCGTCCCGCTCGGCGACGGTCTCGCCGAGCAGCTCCGAGACCGTCGTACCGTAGACGCGGGCCAGGGAGAGCAGCATCGGCAGTGAGGGCTGGCGCTGTCCGGTCTCCAGCCGGGAGAGATGCGCGGGCGAGAGTCCGGCGGCGCGGGCCGCGGCCTCCAGGGTGAGGGAGGCCCGGCGGCGCAGGGCCCGCAGCTGCGGGGCGACGACGGGCAGTGCCTCGTCCGGCGGGGGCTCGGGAGGGTGCGTACCCTCGGAGGGGCTCATGCCTCCATTCAGCCGAAGTTTTGCCTCTGCGGCAAATTCCTTGCCTCAGAGGCAAAAGCACCGCACGGGCCCTCCCGCCCCGCACCCGCACCCGCACCCGCACCCGCACCCGCACCCGCCCGCGCCTGGCCCTTCTACCGGTTGGCCACCGCCTGCTTCACCAGCGTCCTGCCGAAGTCCCACATGAGTCCGCCCCCGCTGTGCGCGTCGTCCATGACCTCGGTGAACGCCTCGACGAACCGGTCCACCTCCCGCTCCCCGATGATCAGGGGCGGGATCAGCTTGATCACCTCCAGATGGTCGCCGGAGACCTGGGTGAGGATGCGGTGCCGCTGCAGCAGCGGGACGACGACCATCTGCGCGAACAGCCCCTTGCGGGCCGCCTGGAGCATCGTCCAACGGCTGCGCAGCTTCAGCGATCTGGGCCTGCCGAACTCGATGCCGATCATCAGGCCCCGGCCGCGGACGTCGCTGAGCAGCTCGTACTTGTCGACCAGTGCCGTAAGACGGGCTTTCAGCAGCTCGCCCGTGGCCCGCGCGTTCGCCGCGATCCGCTCGTCCTCCATGACGGAGAGGACGGCGAGCCCGGCGGCCATGGCCTGGGCGTTGGAGCCGAAGCTCGCCGAGTGCACGAGAACGCGGTCCATGGACGAGTAGACCTTCTTGAAGATCCACTCCTTGCCGAGGGTGGCGCCGACCGGGACATAGCCGCCGGAGAGTGCCTTCGCCACGCACACCAGATCGGGCTCGACCCCGTCCTCGTGCTGGTGGGCGTAGAAGTCCCCGGTCCGCCCGAGCCCGGTCTGCACCTCGTCGAGGATCAGCAGGGCCTTGTGCCGGTGCAGCAGTTCCCGGGCGGCGCGCAGATAGCCGGGCGGCGCCTCGTGCACGCCCTTGCCCTGGACGGGCTCGACGACGAGGGCAGCCACATCGCCCTTCTTCAACTCCCTCGCCAGCGCGTCGAGATCGCCGAGTGGTACGGCCGTGTCGGGCAGCAGCGGAGCGAAGCCGTCCCGGAAGCCGTCCTCGCCGTTGACGGAGAGCGAGCCGGTGGTGAGCCCGTGGAAGGCGTGGTGGCAGTACAGGACGCGAGGTCTGCCGGTGGCGTACCGGGCGAACTTCAGCGCGGTCTCGACGGCCTCGGTGCCGCTGTTACCGAAGAACACCCGGTCCAGGTACGGACTGTGGGCCAGCAGCTTCTCGGCGAGCAGCCCGGGCAGGGGCTGGCAGTCGAAGCGGGTCAGGTCGGCGAGCTGCGCGTCGAGCACGTCGTGCAGCGCCTTGCGGACCACGGGGTGATGGCGGCCGAGCCCCATCACCCCGAACCCGGCGAGCATGTCCAGGTAGTCGTTGCCGTCCGCGTCCCAGAAGTACGCGCCCTCGGCCCGCTCGTAGACCTTGTCGAAGCCGATGGTGTGCAGCATGCGCGGGAGTTGGTGGTTGAGGTGCCGGGCGTGCAGCTCGTAGCGCTCCCCGCCGCGCTCGGCCAGGAGTCCGGCGAGGTCGAACCCCTCGGTACCGGCGGCGGGTTCCAGGGTGGTCATTCCGGTTTCTCCTCTGACGGCACGGCCACGGACGGCTCCGGCACAGGCGGGTTCCCCTTCGCCGACTCGCCCTTGGCGGCGAGCGAGGCGCTGATCCGCCCGGCGATCTCGACCGGCGTCAGACCTATGTCAGCCAGCACCTCCCCACGCTTGGCGTGCGGGAGGAACTGCTCCGGAATCCCGAACCGCCGTACGGGCACGTCGACCTCGGCGTCCCCCAGCGCGAGGGCGACCGCCGAACCGACCCCGGCGGCCCGGCTGTTGTCCTCCACGACGGCCACCAGACGGTGTGCGTCGGCGAGCCACGGCAGCGCGGGGTCGACGGGCTTGACCCAGCGGGGGTCGACGACCGTGCAGCCGATGCCCCGCGCCTCCAGCAGCTCCGCGGCCCGCAGACACACCGACGCCATCACGCCGACGGCGACCAGCAGTACCGCCGGATCCTCCGACGAGGCCGAGCGGTGCAGGACGTCCATGCCGCCCACCCGCTCCAGGGACGGGATCTCCGGCCCCACCGACTCCTTCGGGAACCGGATCAGCGTGGGGGCGTCGTCCACCGCGACGGCTTCCCGCAACTGGGTCCGCAGTTGCTCGGCGTCGCGCGGGGCGGCGATCCGCAGGCCGGGTACGACCTGGAGGACGGACATGTCCCACATGCCGTTGTGCGACGCGCCGTCGACCCCCGTCACACCGGCGCGGTCCAGGACGAACGTGACCCCGCACCGGTGCAGTGCCACGTCCATGAGCAACTGGTCGAAGGCCCGGTTGAGGAAGGTCGCGTACACCGCCACGACGGGGTGCAGTCCGCCGGTGGCGAGGCCGGCCGCCGACACGGTGGCGTGCTGCTCGGCGATCCCGACGTCCCACACCCGGTCGGGGAACTTCTCCGCGAACCGGCCGAGGCCCACCGGGTGCAGCATGGCCGCCGTGATGGCCACCACGTCCTCGCGCTCGTCGCCGATCCGGACGATCTCGTCGCCGAAGACCGAGGTCCAGGACGGCCCGCCGGCCGGGGTGAGCGGCTCGCAGGTCAAGGGGTCCATCACGCCGACCGTGTGGAAGTGGTCCTCCTCGTCGGCGAGCGCGGGCTCGTACCCTCGGCCCTTCTGTGTCAGGCAGTGCACCAGGACCGGGCCGTGGAAGCGCTTGGCGCGGCGCAGCGCCGACTCGACGGCCTTGATGTCGTGCCCGTCGATCGGGCCGACGTACTTCAGGCCCAGGTCCTCGAACATGCCCTGCGGCGCGAACGCGTCCTTGAAGCCCTTCTTCGCGCCGTGCAGCGCCTCGTAGACCTCCTTGCCGACGACCGGCGTGCGCAGCAGGACCTCCTTGCCCCAGGCGAGGAACTGCTCGTAGCCGTCGGTGGTGCGCAGGGTCGCGAGGTGGTTGGCGAGGCCGCCGATGGTCGGGGAGTACGAGCGTTCGTTGTCGTTGACGACGATGATCAGCGGACGGTCCTTGGCGGCCGCGATGTTGTTGAGCGCCTCCCAGGCCATGCCGCCGGTGAGCGCGCCGTCGCCGATGACCGCGACCACATGGCCCCGCTCCCCCAGCACCTGGCGGGCCTTGGCGAGGCCGTCCGCCCAGCCGAGGGCGGTGGAGGCGTGGCTGTTCTCGACGATGTCGTGCTCGGACTCCGCGCGCGAGGGGTACCCGGACAGGCCCCCCTTGCCGCGCAGTTTGGAGAAGTCCTGCCGCCCGGTCAGCAGCTTGTGCACATAGCTCTGGTGACCGGTGTCCCAGACGATGCGGTCGACGGGTGACTCGAAGACCCGGTGGAGCGCGACGGACAGTTCCACCACCCCCAGGTTGGGCCCCAGGTGACCACCGGTCCTGGCGACCGCGTGCACCAGGAACTCCCGGATTTCTTCGGCCAGTTCACCGAGTTCCGCCTCGGTCAGCGCCTTCAGGTCGCGCGGTTGCCGGATGCTCTCCAGAATCGTCACGTCGGGCCCCCTCTCGATCCGTGCTCTCTCAGCCCGTGTTGTCAGCTCACGGTGACCGCCGGTTCCCCCGACGCGACGCCGTCCCGTTCCATCTGCTCGGCGATCTTCATCGCCTCGTCGATGAGGGTCTCCACGATCTTCGACTCGGGCACGGTCCTGATGACCTCGCCCTTCACGAAGATCTGCCCCTTTCCGTTGCCGGAGGCGACCCCCAGGTCCGCCTCCCGCGCCTCCCCGGGTCCGTTGACGACGCAGCCCATGACCGCGACCCGCAACGGCACCTCCATGCCCTCCAGCCCGGCGGTGACCTCGTCCGCCAGCCGGTACACGTCCACCTGCGCGCGCCCGCACGAGGGACACGAGACGATCTCCAGCCGCCGCTGCCGCAGGTTCAGCGACTCCAGGATCTGGATGCCGACCTTGATCTCCTCGACCGGCGGAGCGCTCAGCGACACCCGGATCGTGTCGCCGATCCCCTCGGCGAGCAGCGCCCCGAAGGCGACGGCGGACTTGATCGTGCCCTGGAACGCCGGACCGGCCTCGGTGACCCCCAGATGCAACGGGTAGTCGCACTGGGCCGCCAGTTGCCGGTACGCCTCGATCATCACGACCGGGTCGTTGTGCTTGACCGAGATCTTGATGTCCCGGAAGCCGTGCTCCTCGAACAGCGACGCCTCCCACAACGCGGACTCCACCAGCGCCTCGGGCGTCGCCCTGCCGTACTTCTGCAGGAGCCGCTTGTCGAGAGAACCGGCGTTGACCCCGATCCGGATCGGGGTCCCGTGCTCGCTGGCCGCCCGCGCGATCTCCTTGACCTTGTCGTCGAACTGCTTGATGTTGCCGGGGTTCACCCGCACCGCCGCGCAACCGGCCTCGATCGCCGCGAACACGTACTTCGGCTGGAAGTGGATGTCCGCGATCACCGGGATCTGCGACTTGCGGGCGATGGTGGCGAGGGCGTCCGCGTCGTCCTGCGTGGGGCAGGCGACACGGACGATCTGGCAGCCCGACGCGGTGAGTTCCGCGATCTGCTGCAGGGTGGCGCCGATGTCCGACGTACGGGTCGTCGTCATCGACTGCACCGAGACCGGGGCCCCGCCCCCGACCGCCACCGACCCGACCTGGATCCCTCGCGACCCGCGCCGCTCGGCGATCGGCCGGACCGGCAGCGCGGGAACGCCCAGCGACACGGCGGTCATCACATCACCCCTGGTTCCCGGAGACGGTCTCGCGCAGGGCGCGCAGGGACTCCTTCAGCGAGCCCATGGTGGCGAGGACGGCGGTCGGCTCGTAGCCGCAGTGCGCCATGCAGTTGGCGCAGCGCGGGTCCTTGCCCCGGCCGTACGCGTCCCAGTCGGTGTCCTCGATCAGTTCCCGGTACGTGGTGACGTACCCGTCGCTCATCAGGTAGCAGGGCTTCTGCCAGCCGAAGAGGGAGTAGTTGGGGATCGCCCACGCCGTGCACGGGAAGTCGACCTTGCCCTCCAGGAAGTCGAGGAACAGGGGCGAGTGGTTGAGCCGCCAGCGTCGGCGGTTGCCGCCGGAGAAGGCCTTCTTGAACAGTTCGCGGGTCTGCTCGACGCCGAGGAAGTGCTCCTGGTCGGGGGCCTTCTCGTAGGCGTAGGCGGGAGAGATCATCATCTCGTCGACCTGGAGGTCGTCGTTGAGGAAGTTGAGGACCTCGATGATGGTCTGCGGGGTGTCGGTGTTGAAGAAGGTCGAGTTGGTGGTCACCCGGAAGCCGCGCCGCTTGGCCTCCTTGATGGCGGCGACGGCCTCGTCGAACACCCCTTCCTTCGCCACCGACTCGTCGTGCCGCTCCCGCAGACCGTCGATGTGCACGGCGAACGCGAAGTACGGCGAGGGCTTGAACTTCTCCATCTTCTTGCGCAGCAGCAGGGCGTTGGTGCACAGGAAGACGTACTTCCTTCTCGCCACCAACTGCCGGACGATCTCGTCGATCTGAGGGTGCATCAGGGGCTCGCCGCCGGCGATGGACACCATCGGGGCACCGGACTCCAGGACGGCGCCCACGGCCTGCGCCACCGGCATGCGCTGCTTGAGCACGCCCGCCGGGTGCTGGATCTTCCCGCAGCCCTCGCACTTCAGGTTGCAGGCGTAGAGCGGTTCCAGCTCGACGATCAGCGGGAACTTGTCCCGCTTGCGGAGCTTCTGTTCAGCGAGATACGTCGCCACCTTGATGGACTGGCGGAGCGGCATGGCCATCTGGCTCACCTCCTGGGGAGCAGCAAGGAACGGTGCCATTCGTAGTAGGCGGGAAGGACGGCACGAAGAACGCGGAAAGCCGATATTCCACCGCGTACCGTGCCGATCCGGACCAGTTCATGCTCTGGAGCGTCCACGACCACCCGGACGGCCGCAACCGGGCGTGCGCCGGATCTCACGGCGCAGTGGAGCGTGACGGCGGACTCCATGTCGACGGCGAGTGCGCCGGTCGCGTGGAGATCGGACCGTTCCTGGCCGCGTACGACGTGGTCGGACCCGGTGAGCGGGCCGGTGTGCACCGCGCGTCCGGGCACGGCGCGCTCCAGCTCCTTGACCAGGCGTCCGGTGGAGACGCAAGGAGTCACGGCGCCACCCGGCCCCCAGGTCTCCTCGGCGACGACCAGGTCGCCGGGGTGCATGCCCGGGGCGAGTCCGGCGCAGAACCCGGTGGCCAGTACGGCCGCCCCGCGCAGCCCCGGGTCGGCGAGCAGCCGGGTGACGGACCGTTCGGCGGCCCTCGGCCCCATGCCGGTGCGCAGGACGGTGACCGGGCCCCCGGCGCCGCCCCGGTCGCCGCTGCGCAGGACGAGCTGTTCGATGCCGAGCGCGCAGGCGATCAGCAGCGGGGCCGGGGCGGAGGGCGCGTCCATCAGCGTCCCCCGGGCTTCAGGAGGGCCGGCTCGCCGTGGACATACCGGCCGAGCGCGGTGAGCGGGAAGACCTGGCGGTAGAGGTGGTAGTTGATCGAGAAGTCCCAGGGGAACCCGGTGCCGGTGAAGTACGGCTCGTCCCAGGACCCGTCCTCGCGCTGGGTCCGGGCCAGCCACTCGACGCCGCGCTCGGTGGCCTTGGTGTCGCGCTCCCCCGCCGCCAGCAGCGCGAGCAGCGCCCACGCGGTCTGGGAGGCGGTGGAGGCGCCCTTGCCGCCCCATTCGGCGGGGTCGCGGTAGGAGCGCAGGTCCTCGCCCCAGCCGCCGTCGTCGTTCTGCACGGTCTCCAGCCAGGCCACGGCCCGGCGGATCGCGGGGTGCGCGGCGGGCAGCCCCGCGGTCACCAGGGCGGGGACCACCGACCCGGTGCCGTAGACGTAGTTGACGCCCCAGCGGCCGAACCACGCGCCGCTTGGCTCCTGTTCGGCGAGCAGCCACTCGATGCCGCGCCGGGTGCGCGGGTCGTGGGACAGGCCCTCCGCCGCGAGCATCTCCACCACGTGCGCGGTGACGTCGGCGGACGGCGGGTCGATGACCTCGCCGAAGTCGCAGAACGGCAGCCGGTTGGGGAACGGGCTGGTGTTGTCGGCGTCGAACGCGCCCCACGCCCCGTTCGCGGACTGCATGCCCAGGGTCCAGCGCACCCCGCGCCGCACCGCCTTCTCCACGCGCTCGGGGTCGTGGTGCTCGACCCGGCGCAGTGCGAGGACGACCTCGGCGGTGTCGTCGATGTCGGGGTAGTTGTCGTTGTGGAACTCGAACGCCCAACCGCCGGGCGGGAGTTGGGGCCGCTTCACCGACCAGTCGCCGGGGCGGACGATCTCCTCACCGAGCATCCAGTCGGCGGCCTTGACCAGTTGGGGGTGGTCGGCGGGCAGGCCGGCGTCGGCGAGGGCGATGGTGGCGAGGCAGGTGTCCCACACCGGGGACTGGCACGCCTCGATCATCCGGGCCCCGTCCTCGCGCCACACGGCGAACCGGTCGAGGGACTCCAGCCCGGCCCGCATCACGGGGTGCCGGAGGTCGTAGCCGAGCAGGTGCAGCGCGATGATCGAGTACACGGCGGGGGGCTGGATGCCGCCCCAGCAGCCGTCGTTCTCCTGACGCTCGACGATCCAGCGGGCCGCTCGGTTCATGGCTGCCCGGCGCAGCCGCCTCAGCGCCACCCTGTGGTAACCGTGCAGGGCCCGGTCGAGCCGCTGGAAGGCGCCCTCCCAGCTGCCCAGCGGGTCCAGGGGTCTGGGCGGGTTCGGCCGCCCCGGGTCGGTGTGCAGCTCGTCGAGCGGGAACGGCGCGGGCCGCACCGGGCGCTTGGCCGAGACGACGGTCAGCGGCACGATCGTCTGGCGGGCCCAGCAGCCGAAGTCGTAGATGTTCAGCGGCATCCACCGCGGGAAGTAGAGGATCTCCGGCGGCATCTCCGGCAGGTCGTCCCACTTCCACCAGCCGAACAGCGCCAGCCAGATGCGGGTGAAGACCCGGGCGGCGGCGATCCCGCCCCGCTCCCGGATCCACGCCGACGCCCGCGCCATGTGCGGCTCGGCCGGGTCGTCCCCCGCCAGCCGCAGCGCGACGTACGCCTCGACGGTGGCGGAGAGGTCGGACGGGCCGCCGTGGAAGGTGGCCCAGGTGCCGTCCGGGAGCTGCTCGCCCCGGATGTGGAGCGCGGCGGCGCGCGTGGTCCTGTCGTCGCGGATGCCCAGGAACTGACGGAGCAGCAGGTCCTCGGCATCCATGGTGACGTTGGTCTCCAGGTCGCCCTTCCACCAGCCCTGGGCGTCCTGCCGGGACAGCAGGAGGTCGGTGGCGCGCCGTACGGCGTGCACGGCAGCCTCCTGGACCCCTGCCGCCACAGGAGTGCCGTGGTCGGTGTCGCTGGCCGAGGGGGCGCGGGGCGGCAGGGCCCCGGTGCTTCCGTCGGTCGTCGCTGTCATGGCTTCCCCTTCGTGCAGTGGACGGATCTCTCTGCGGTGGGTCAGCCGTCGGCCGGTGCGTGTCCGGTGACGGGCACCGGCCGGCGACTACGCGAGCACTATTCGACCGGTGAGGGTCGACTCCTGGGTGGAGGCGGTCATCTCTTCCGTACGACGACGAAGTCGGCGAGCGCGGCGAACTGCTCCCGCACCCGCTCCGGCATCCGGATCGAGTCGAGCGCCTCGACGGCGATCGTGTGCTGGCGGCGGGCCTCCTGGGCGGTCCACTCCCGGCCGCCCGCCTCCTCGATGAGGGCGGCGCGCACGGCGAACTCCTCCTCGGAGAAGTTCTCGAAGTCGCTGCTCTTGGCGTCGGCGGCGAGGAGTTCCCCGAGCTGTTCGGAGGCCGGACCGCCGGCCGCGAGCGCGGCGACGACCGGCAGGGACTTCTTGCGCTGGCGCAGATCGCTCCAGGTCTGCTTGCCCGTGGAGACCGGGTCGCCCCAGATGCCCAGCAGGTCGTCGACGGCCTGGAAGGCGAGGCCCAGGTGGTAGCCGTACTTCTCCAGGGTGTCGGCGGTGTGGTCGTCCGCGCCGCCGAGGACGGCGCCGATGGAGCACGCGCAGGCGAGGAGGGCGCCGGTCTTGTTGCCCTCCATCTCCAGGCACTCCTCGACGGTGACCCGCTCGCGGTGCTCGTAGGAGATGTCCTGGGCCTGCCCGTCGATGAGCGCCCGGGTCGCGGTGGTGACGCGGCGGGTGGCGCGGGCCGCCTCGGCGGTGCCCAGTTCGAGGAGGATCTCGTTGGCGAGGACCATCAGGGCGTCGCCGACGAGGATGGCCTGGGCGGGGCCGTGGACCTTCCAGACGGTGTCGCGGTGGCGGCGCTGTTCGTCGCCGTCCATCAGGTCGTCGTGCAGCAGCGAGAAGTTGTGCACCAGCTCCACCGCGACCGCGCCGGGGATGCCGGTCTCGGGTGCGGCGCCGGTGACCTCGGCGGACATGACGGCGAGCGCGGGGCGTACGGCCTTGCCGCCGTCGCCGTCGGCCGGGTTGCCGTGGGCGTCGATCCAGCCGAAGTGGTAGGCGGCGACGGTGTCCATGGGGGGCGCCAGCCGGTCGACGGCCGCCCGCAGCACGGGTGTGGCCAGGGTCCGCCCGCGCTCCAGGAGCGCGGTCACGTCCACCGCGGTCCTCGCGGCGGCCGTCACGGCCGGGGGCACAGTGGGCACAGTCTCTCCAGATGTCGATGTGTTCGTGGTACCGAGAATGCGGGAACCGTTTCTGCGCGCTTCGAGCCTCACGCGGCCTCCTCGAAGTCGAAGAGGTGGTCCCGGGGCCGGCCCAGAGCGGCGAGGGCGGCGTCCGCCGCGCCGATGCCGCTGCGGACCGCACTCTCCATGGTCGCGGGCCACCCGGTGGCGGTCCACGCTCCGGCCAGGTACAGGCCGGGTGCCTTGGTGCGGGCGCCGGGCCTGAGCCGTCCGACGCCGGGGGTGGGAGCGAACGTCGCCGTGCGCTCCCGGGTCACGAAGAAGTCCCGCACCCGCGCCTCGCGCGCGGCGGGCAACAGCCGTTCCAGCTCGGGCAGATAGCGCTCGCGCAGTACGGAGACGGGGGTGTCGATCTCGTCCTGGGCGGCGGACTGCGACAGCGCCAGATACTGGCCCTCGCGCAGCCCGGACGCCTCGGTCCGGTCGAAGACCCACTGCACGGGCGAGCCGAGCGCCGCGAAGAACGGCCGGCTCAGCACCTTGCGGTCGTACACGACATGCACGTTGAGGATGGGCGCGGTGCCGATCTCCAGCAGCCGCCCGGGCTCGTCGAGCGCTCCCCCCGGCAGCAGGTCGTACGTCTCGCGCTGCGGTACGGCGAGGACGACCGTGTCGGCGTCGAGGCTCTCGCCGGGCGTCTCGACGCGCCAACTCCCGTTCCCCGCAGGGGAGACGGAGGTGACGCGGGTGCGCAGTACGGTGCGCACGCCCGCCGAGTCGAGCGCCTTGCGGGTCAGCCGGTCGTGCAGGTCGCCCAGCGGGACATGCGCCCAGCCGATGTCGGCGGCGCCCGGCTCGGACAGCAGGCCGGTCTTGAACACCATCGCGGCGAGTCCGAGGGAGGCGTCCCGGGCCACCGCGTTGAGGGTGGCGACGCCCACCAGGTCCCACAGCGCCTCGACGGCCCGCGGTGACTGGCCGTGCGCGGCGAGCCAGCTGCCGAAGTCCTGTTCGTCCAGGGCGGGATCGGCGAGGTCGAGTGCCTTGAGCGCCAGCGCGGCCCGCCCCACTTTCGCGCGTTCGGCGAGCGAGAGATGGGTGTACGTGGCGAGGCTGCGCCCCAGATGCAGGGGGACGGGCAGCGCGTCGCGCCGTAGTCTGCCGAGCCGTCGCCCGGGCCTGCCCCCGGCGTCGAGAACCGGCACGTCGAGACGATCCTGCAGGGGCGCGAGCGCGGCCGCGTCGACGCGGTCGAGGAACCAGCGGTAGGCGGTACAGCACCGCAGGTACACATGCTGGCCGTTGTCGACGGTGAGGTCGCCCCGCCGGAAGGAGAAGGCCAGTCCGCCGAGGCGGGGCCGCCCCTCCAGGAGGGTGACCCGCACGCCGGCGTCGGCGAGCGAGAGCGCGGCGGTGACACCGGCCAGTCCCCCGCCGACCACCACGGCCGTGCCGCCGACCCGGCCCGTACGGTCCGCGTCCGGCAGTCGCCCGGACTGTGCGCCGTCGGTCATCGTGCACCCTCCCCTGCCGGTCCGCCGGGGTGCCGCATCCCGCCGCGGCGGACCGTCGCAGTCAGGGACGCCGCGGTGGTGCGGAGGGTTGCGTACCGCTTTTCCCCGATGGGTTCACCTTGGAGCGAATTGTCCATCAGACGCGCCTCCTGACGGTTCGGCGCGACACATTGCGGGCGTCGAGACCGGAGAGGCCGCGTACGGCGACGTACGCCTTCTCGCGGCCGGGCAGCGAGACCCGGCCGCGCAGCACGGCCTCCGGCTCGCGCTCGATGCGGTCCAGCAGCCGGCGGTAGATGCCGGCCATGGCCGCCACGCAGGCGCCGCTGCGGCGGTCGAGCATCGGCAGCAGCCGGTAGCCCTCGGCGAACAGGGCGCGGGCCCGGCGCACTTCGAAGTGCACCAGACCCGCGAAGTCGGAGTCGGCCGGTGGGAAAGACCCGGCGAACCCGGCCGAGCAGCCGAACTTCGCCAGGTCGTCGGCGGGCAGATAGGTACGGCCGCCCACCGCGTCCTCGCGAACGTCCCTGAGGATGTTGGTCAGTTGGAGGGCGAGCCCGAGGGTGTCGGCGTACTCCGGAGCGCGTTCCGTGCCGCGCACACCCGGCTCGGTGCCGAAGACGCCGAGGGAGAGCCGCCCGATGGAACCGGCGACGCAGCGGCAGTAGACCTTCAGGTCGTCCCAGGTCTCGTAGTGCTCGCCGCGTACGTCCATGAGGACGCCGTCGATGAGTTCGTCGAGCGCGTCGAGCGGGATCGGGAAGGCCGCCCCGGCATGGGCGAGGGCGACGGCGACGGGATCCGTGTCGTCCTCGTCGACCGAGCCGTCCCGGACCCGGCTGAGCAGCGCCCGGGTCTCCTCCAGCCGGCCCGCCTTGACCTCGACCGCGAGAGCGCCGTCACCGATGTCGTCGACGCGCCGGGAGAAGGCGTACAGCGCGGACATCGCGCGGCGCTTGGGCGTCGGCAGCAGCCTGATGCCGTAGGCGAAGTTGCGGGCCTGCTGTCCGGTGACGGCCTCGCAGTAGCTGTAGGCGGCGAGTACCGGCGCGGACGTGTCTGGTTCCGACTCCACGGTCCGGATCACCCCTCTCCTCGCAGGGTCGCGCCCACCTCGCGCAGCAGCCGGAGCTTGCCGGGCTTGGGCGGGCCGGGAAGTACGTCGAATTCGGCGGCGGCGATCGCGTGGAGCGCCGCTCTTCCGCCCGCCACGAACCCCGCGAGGAGCAGCCGCAGCCTGCCGTGGACGCTGCTCACGAGGGGGGCGCCGTCGCTCAGGAGTCGACGGGCGCGTTCCGCCTCGTACGCGACCAGGGCGCGCACCGACGCACCCGCGGTGGGTGCGGCGAGGTCCCTCTCCTGGACGTGGAAGCGCTTCATGTCCGCGGCGGGGAGATAGATCCGGTCGCGGCCCAGGTCCTCGGCGACGTCCTGCAGGTGCTCGACGATCTGCAGCGCGGTGCAGATCGCGTCGGAGTGCCGGACCCGCTCGGGGGTGGTGGTGCCGGTGACGGCGAGGACCAGGTGACCGACGGGGTTGGCGGACAGCGCGCAGTAGGCGAGCAGGTCGTCGTAGGTCTCGTACCGCTTGACCAGTTGGTCCTGGCGATTGGCGGCGATCAGGGCGAGGAACGGTTCGGGGGTGAGGCGGCGGTCGCGGACCGTGCGCTGCAGGCGGCGCAGCAGCGGATGGTTCGGGGTGCCGTCGAAGACCTGGGCGAGTTCCGCCTCGAAGGCGTCGAGGAGGAGCGGTCGGTCGTCGGCGTCCTCGGGGGACACGCCGAGGAGGCGGGCGTCGGCGCCGCCGGGGGCGAGAT
Source organism: Streptomyces sp. NPDC002324 (assembly GCF_053593335.1). Classification (NCBI taxonomy): domain Bacteria; kingdom Bacillati; phylum Actinomycetota; class Actinomycetes; order Kitasatosporales; family Streptomycetaceae; genus Streptomyces; species Streptomyces sp. NPDC002324. The sequence goes on along the minus strand of NZ_JBSFCF010000021.1, from coordinate 104,847 downwards.
CGCCGTCGCCGATGTCGTCGACGAGGCGGGCGAAGCCGTAGACGGCCATGAGGTCGTCGCGCCAGGCCCGGGGCAGGAAGAACGGGGCGACGGGGAAGTTCTCGGTCCCGGCCTTGTCGAGGGTGTCGCGCTCCGGGTCCCCGGTGCGCGCCGTCCCGGCATCGGTCACCGCTCGTCACCCGGCGCGGGCACGGCGGAAGCGTGGTTGAGCTGGGGAGTCTCCGTAGCCATGGCCGTCACATCTCCCGTTCTACACTGCCGACCCAAGACGCACTATTTCGGACACGCCGCCCAGTGGGCGGCGTCTGCGGCGGATGCCGGGTGTCGCGCATTATGGACCCACTTGCCGCGATTCGGCACCGTTACAGCTTACGTTGTACAACGCACCATGCTCCGTCGGGGTGTCCTGCACATCACAAGAAAGCACCGATTGCCCCCAAGATTCCTACGGGCGGCCGGAGTTGACACGGTCCTTGTCGATCCTTGCCGAAGTTGGCGTTTCCTTTGCGGACGCCGCTCCCCGGTATCCCTTGCAGACGCAGGGCCCCACCGGAACAGTTCCGGTGGGGCCCGGGTCGTTCGGGACTACTTGCCCGTGAACTTCTCGTATTCCTTCAGGACCTCGTCCGTCGGGCCGTCCATGCGCAGTTCGCCGCGTTCCAGCCACAGCACCCGGTCGCAGGTGTCCCGGATGGACTTGTTGTTGTGGCTGACCAGGAAGACCGTGCCGGCCTCCTTGCGCAGCTCGCGGATACGGGCCTCGGACCGCTTCTGGAACGCGCGGTCGCCGGTGGCGAGGGCCTCGTCGATCATCAGCACGTCGTGGTCCTTGGCCGCCGCGATGGAGAACCGCAGCCGGGCCGCCATGCCGGAGGAGTAGGTACGCATCGGCAGGGTGATGAAGTCGCCCTTCTCGTTGATGCCCGAGAAGTCGACGATGCCCTGGTAGCGCTCCCTGATCTGCTCGCGGGACATACCCATCGCGAGGCCGCCCAATATGACGTTCCGCTCGCCCGTGAGGTCGTTCATCAGGGCGGCGTTGACGCCGAGCAGCGAGGGCTGGCCGTCGGTGTAGACCTTGCCCTTCTCCGCCGGGAGCAGACCGGCGATCGCGCGCAGCAGGGTGGACTTGCCGGAGCCGTTGGAGCCGATCAGACCGATGGCCTCGCCGCGGTAGGCGATGAAGGAGACGCCCTTGACGGCGTGCACCTTGCGTACTCCGCGCTCTTCGCCGCGCTTGACGATGCGGCTGAGGGCGGCGGTCGCGCTGCCCTTGCCGGTCTTGGCGCCGTTGACGCGGTAGACGATGTGCAGTTCGTCCGCGATGACGGTGGGGATGAGTGACTCAGCCACGGCCGTACCTCTCCTCCGCCTTCCAGAAGTACACGAAGCCACCGAGCGCGATCAGCGCGGCCCAGCCGCCGGCGACCGCCCACACGTGCGGGGGCAGGTTCTCCGAGCCGTAGCCGTCGATCAGCGCGAAGCGCATCAGGTCCATGTAGATCGCGGCCGGGTTCCACTGCAGGACGCTGGCGATCCACTTGGGGTGGTCCTCCAGCATCACCGGGATGGAGAACATCACGCCGGAGGCGTACATCCAGGTCCGCATCACGAACGGCATCAGCTGCGCGAGGTCCGGGGTCTTGGACCCCATGCGGGCCATGATCAGCGCGAGGCCGGTGTTGAACAGGAACTGCAGCACCAGCACGGGGACGATCAGCAGCCAGGACAGCTGCGGGTAGCTGCCGAAGCCGACCGCCACGCAGAACAGCACGATCATCGAGAACATCAGCTGCTGGAGCTGCTGGAGCGCGAAGGAGATGGGCAGGGAGGCGCGCGGGAAGTGCAGGGCGCGCACGAGGCCCAGGTTGCCGGAGATCGCGCGGACGCCCGCCATCACCGAGCTCTGCGTGAAGGTGAACACGAACACACCCGTGACCAGGAACGGGATGTACACCTCGCGAGGCATGCCGCGGTCGGCGCCCAGGATCAGACCGAAGATCAGGAAGTACACCAGCGCGTTGAGCAGGGGGGTGGCCACCTGCCACAGCTGGCCGAGCTTGGCCTGGCTGTACTGCGCGGTGAGCTTCGCCTGGGAGAAGGCGAGGATGAAGTGACGCCGCCCCCACATCTGGCGGACGTACTCCACGAGTCCGGGCCGGGCGCCGCTCACGGCGAGCCCGTACTTGGCGGCCAGTTCCGTCGCGGAGAGCCCGTCGTCGGGCGACGGACGGTCGCTCACCACAACCCTGCCGTCATGCGTTGTCTCACTCACAAATGGAAACTTTCGTCCTCAAAGTGCGCAGCCTGGTCGGGCCGAGGCGGAAACCTGGGCCGGGTACGGCCGAATGCTCTCAGATTTCGAGCTTGTCAGATGACGGGCGGTCGGCCCAGTCGGGTCAGCCGCCACACCGTACGCCACTTCATGGGCCGGCGGGGGCCGCAGGGGCTCGTCCAGCCCTCCTTGAAGCCGCCGAACCAGGCCTTCAGCGCCGGGCCGGAGGGCTTGCGCAGGAGCGTCAGCAGCAGCCAGACGCCCAGGTAGACCGGGACGAGCGGGGCCGGGAGGTTGCGGCGCGCGAGCCAGACGCGGTTGCGCGCGACCATGCGGTGGTAGACCGCGTGCCGGGAGGGGGCGGTCGTGGGGTGGTACAGCACCATGTCGGAGCGGTAGTCGATCATCCAGCCCGCGTCGAGGGCCCGCCAGGCGAGGTCGGTCTCCTCGTGCGCGTAGAAGAACTCGTCCGGGAGCCCGCCGACTTCGGCGAAGACCTGGGTGCGCACGGCGTTGGCGCCGCCGAGGAAGGTGGTGACCCGGGAGGAGCGCATCGGGTCGGCGGCCCGCAGCCGGGGCACATGGCGCCGCTGGGTCTGCCCGGTGTCCGGGTCGGCGATCCGGAAGCTGACGATGCCGAGTCGCGGGTCCTCCTCGAAGGCCCGGCGGCAGAGTTCGGCGGTGTCGTGGTGGGCGAGCAGGCCGTCGTCGTCGAGGAAGAGGAGCACGTCGACGTCCCGGCCGCTGGGACCGAACGCCTCTGTCCCGATGTTGCGGCCGCCGGGTATGCCGAGGTTCTCGGGCAGCTCGACCGTCCGTACGCCCTCGGGGACGTCCGGGACGGGCGAGCCGTTGCCGACGACGACCACCTCGACCCGGTCGCCCTCCTGCTTGGCGACCGAGTCGAGGAGGGCGCGGAGTTCGTCGGGGCGGTTGCCCATGGTGATGATCACCGCGCCGACCTTCATGCCGCCGCTCACTTCAGCCTGCTGGAGGCCAGGATGGACACCAGGTGCAGCAGGGTCTGGAGCAGCGCGATGCCGGCGAGCACGGCGACGCCGAGCCGGGAGAAGAACAGGTCGCCCCGCATCTGGTCCAGGACCGCGAAGACCAGGATGAGCAGGGAGGCCTCGACGCCGAGGATGAGCCGGTGGAACTTCAGGGCGGCGGCGGCCCTGCGGGCCAGCGCCATGCCGGAGGAGCGCGGCTCGGCGGCCGACTCCTGGACCGGCGGCTTGCCCTGCTGGTGCCGGGCGACCCCGACGAGGTCCGTCTCGGCCTTGATCAGGATGGCGCCCAGCGCGGCGAGCGTGCCGAGGAAGGCCCACAGCCAGTCGATGCGGCCGGTGCCCCACAGGTCGGCGGCGCGCAGGCCGAAGCCGACCAGCACGGCCGCGTCGCAGAGGTAGGCGCCGACCCGGTCCACGTAGATGCCGGCCATCGAGTACTGCTTGCGCCAGCGGGCGATCTCGCCGTCGACGCAGTCGAACAGCAGATACAGCTGGACCATCAGCACACCGAGGACGGCGCCCGGGATTCCCGGCACCAGCAGGGCCGGGGCGGCGAGGACGCCGAAGACGGTCATCAGGTAGGTCAGCTGGTTGGGCGTGACCCGGGTGTTCACCAGGTGCCGGTCTATCCGCAGCGAGATCTCGCGCATGTAGAGCCGGCCGGCCCAGTGCTCACCGCTCCGCCGGTCCTTCACACCCGGGGGGTGAACGACCGGGCGGAGTTCAGCTACTGATGGCTTTGGCATAGTCGGCGTAGGCGTCCTTGATCTGGTCGGTGCTCAGTTCGAGGTGTTCCAGGATGGTGTAGCGGCCCGGCCGGGTCTGCGGGGCGAACTCCACGACCTGGACGAACTCGTCCACGGTGAAGCCGATCTCGTCGGGGAGGACCGGCAGGCCGTGGTGGCGCAGGACCTCGACCATCTGGCCCGCGACCTCGTGGTTGCCCCGCAGGAACGTGGCGAACGCGCCGCCTAGGCCGCACTGTTCACCGTGCAGGGCGTTGCGCTTGGGGAAGGTCAGGTCGAAGGCGTGGCTGATCTCGTGACAGGCGCCCGAGGCGGGACGGCTGTCACCGGCCACGGACATGGAGATCCCGCACAGGACGAGCGACTCGGACAACGTCGTCAGGAACTCGTCGTCGCCGACCCCGCCGGGGTGGCGGAGCACGGCCTCGGCGGCCTGGCGGGCCATGGCGGCGGCCAGTCCGTCGACCTTCTCGCCCGTCTCCCGGCTGGACAGCTCCCAGTCGGCCACGGCGGAGATCTTGCAGATCACGTCGCCGATGCCGGCCCGCACGAAGCGCACCGGTGCCTCGCGGATGACGTCGAGGTCGATGACGATGCCGATCGGGTTCGGCACACCGTAGGAGCCGCGGCCCGCGTCGTTGTCGAGGGTGGCGACCGGGGAGCACAGACCGTCGTTGGCGAGGTTGGTGGCGACGGCGACGAGCGGCAGGCCCACCCGGGCGGCCGCGTACTTGGCGCAGTCGATGACCTTGCCGCCGCCGAGCCCGACCACGGCGTCGTAGTGACCGCCCTTCTTGATCGAGTCGGCGAGCCGGACCGCTCCGTCGATGGTGCCGTCGGCGTCGCAGAACCAGTCCGCCTCCGGGAACGCGGGGGCGAACCGGTCGCGCAGCGCCGCGCCGGAGCCGGCGCTGATGGCGAAGGCCAGCCGGCCCGACGGCGCGATGCGCTGGTCCGACAGGATCGCCGCCAGATCATCGAGCGCGCCGGGACGGATGTCCACGACGACCGGCGAGGGGATGAGCCTCGTCAGTACTGGCACGCGATCTCACGTCCCTTGGCGAGGTCGTCGTGGTTGTCGATCTCGACCCACTTGACGTCACCGATGGGCGCGACGTCGATACGGAAGCCGCGGTTCACGAGCTCCTGGTAGCCGTGCTCGTAGAACTGCTGCGGGTCCGTCTCGAAGACCGTCTTCAGGGCGTCGGCCAGCTCGTCGGCGGCCTCGCCCTCGATGAGGGTGACGCCGATGTACTCACCGGTCGCCTCGGCCGGGTCCATCAGCTTGGTGATCTTCGTCATGCCGCCCTCGGGGCCGACGACGACCTTCATCTCCTCGTCGGCGAGGGACTTCACCGTGTCGAGGGCGAGGATGATCTTCTTGCCGTCGCCGCGGGCGGCCAGCAGGGTCTTCTCGACGGAGACCGGGTGCACGGTGTCGCCGTTGGCGAGGATCACCGAGTGCTTGATGGCGTCACGGCCGCACCACAGGGAGTAGGCGTTGTTCCACTCCTCGGCCTTGTCGTTGTCGATCAGGGTGATCTTGACGCCGTACTTCTGCTCCAGCGCCTCGCGGCGCTCGTAGACGGCCTCCTTGCGGTACCCGACGATGATCGCGACCTCGGTCAGGCCGATCTCGGCGAAGTTGCCGAGCGTCAGGTCGAGAACGGTGAGGCTGTCCTCGTCGCCCTCCGGACCGACCGGCACGAGCGCCTTGGGAAGGGTGTCGGTGTAGGGGCGAAGACGCCGTCCGGCGCCGGCCGCCAGCACGAGGCCGATCATGCGGGTTCTCCTTCATCGTGTACGGCGGGTGCGCCTGTCTTATGGGCGGTCACCCAGAAGCGGATGCTCTCGAAGAGCACCAGCAGCGCCACGGTCACGGCGAGAGCCGTGAGCGCGACCTTGAACTCTGTGGGCGCGAGCAGCGCGGCCAGGACGGTGACCAGCAGGGTCCTGCCTTCGTGTCCCCCGATGGCCCGCACCAGCCACTGCGGCGGCGCTCCGGCGTCCCCGCGGATGCGGTACACCGTGTCGTAGTGATGGTAGGCGACCGCGGCCACCAGCCCGAAAGCCGCGGGAAGGGCCCCGTTCACCTCGGCCTTGGCCGCGAGGATCAGGACGGTGCCGTACTCGGCGGCGCGGAAGAGCGGGGGGATCAGCCAGTCGAGGGGGCCCTTGAGGGGGCGGGCGACGGCTTCCGCGGACACCAGGACGTACGCGCCGGCGCAGATGACCACCGACCAGCCGGGCCCGTCGATCCAGGCCGCGAGCGCCACGACGACAGCGCCCGCGAGGGCGAACACCGGCGCCAGGGCACGCGGCCCGCCGGGCAGGACGCGGGCGAGGAACTCGGCCAGGGGCCCGCTGTCCGCGAGGTCCGCCAGCGCCCGCGCCGCGCGGTCCGTCCGCTCGGCCTTGCGCGTCAGGGAGCGCAGGACGCGACCAGCCGTGGTGTAGGTCGCGGCGAAGGCACAGCCGACGAGCAGCGCGTAGAAGGTGATGCGCGGTGTGGTGACCGCCGTGAGGACGGCGATCATGGCCCAGCGCTCGCCGATCGGCAGGACGATCATCCGGCGGATCCAGACCGTCCAGCCGACGCTGTCGAGCTTGCCCGACAGCGCGGCCGTGGGGCTGGTGTTGGCGGTGGCGGCCGAATCCCCGACGTTCGCCTCGTTGAAGGAGAAGTCGACGATGTGCCGGCAGCTCTGCAGGACCATCGCGCCGAGCGCGAGGGCCCATACATCGTCACCGCCGCGGGCGGCGCCGAGGGCGAGGCCCGCGTAGTAGGCGTACTCCTTGGCGCGGTCGAAGGTGGCGTCGAGCCAGGCGCCGAGCGTGGAGTACTGCAGGGAGTAGCGGGCCAACTGGCCGTCGGTGCAGTCGAGGACGAAGGAGAGGATCAGCAGCAGGCCGGCCGCGACGTAGCCACCTCGGGTGCCGGTGGCCGCGCAGCCCGCCGCGATCAGGGCGGTGAGCAGGGAGGCCGTGGTGACCTGGTTCGGGGTCAGACCCCGGCGGGCGCACCAGCGGGCGAGGTAGCGGGAGTACGGGCTGACGCAGTACGTGGTGAAGAAGCCGTCGCGGGACTTCACCGCGGTGCGCAGGCGTACGGCCTCGTCGTCGACGGCGGCGACCGCGCGCCGGGCCTCGTCACGCGCCTGCGGGTCGGCGGGGACGGCGGCGACCAGGGTGCCGAGTTCGGGGCGGTAAAGGCTGACACCGTCCGCGTCGAGGGCGGCGACGATCCGGTCGGCGACGCTGTCGACGGCGACGGCGGTGCTGCCGCTCACGGCGGGGTTCTCACGGGTCAGCACCCGGGTCAGCGCCTGACGGCCGGCGGCCCGTACGGTCACGGCGCCCGGCAGGGCGGCGGCCTCGAAGCGGGGGTCGGTGAGTCCCAGGCGCAGGGCGTGCACGTGGCCCACGAAGCGGGCGTCGACGAGCGCGACCCGCTGGTCCGCGGGCACCGTCGCCAGGAGCCTCGCGGCGTCACCGGCGTCGCAGGCGACCCGCACGTCGAAGCCGAGCGACCGCAGATCGCCCTCCAGCGACGATCCGGGCACCGGCTGACCGGTGAGGATGGCGGTCGACAGAGGAACTCACTCCCTGGGTGCCGACGCGACCGCGCCGGACATGTACGTGGTGGAAGGCGGCCAGGCCCTGGGGGCCGGCGGCGTGTCGGCAGAGGTTATCGGATGAAGGGAAGCAGGCGTTCACCGCCCGTTCACGGCCTGATCGGTTGTACCTGTTCAGGCCGTTGCTCCTCCGCCGCGATCATCATCGGGGATGTGGGGGGTGCGCCACAAACTCCGGTGCGCATATCGGTTCATAGAGGGTGAAGGGGTGGGTGCGTGCCCTTCCGAGGACCGTGATCCGCGGCCGCCGCACGCCGCGCGGGGAACCGTGCGTCGGGTCACGACGAGCGCCGTGCCCGCCAACCCTGCACGTCCTCCCCGGTGAACGGACACAACACGGCCCCCGACCCGCCCCCGAATAAGGTGGCCCCATGACATGGCTGATCACAGGCGGGGCGGGCTACATCGGCGCACACGTGGCGAAGGTCATGACCGAGGCCGGCGAACAGGTCGTCGCACTGGACGACCTCTCCGCGGGGGTTCGCGGCCGCCTCCCCGAGCACATCCCGCTGGTCCACGGCTCCGCCCTCGACGGCGACCTCCTCAAGCGCGTGCTGGCCGAGCACGCCGTGACCGGCGTGGTCCACCTCGCCGCCCGCAAGCAGGTGGGCGAGTCCGTCGCCCAGCCCACCCGCTACTACCAGGAGAACGTCGGCGGTCTCGCCACCCTCCTGGAGGCGGCGGCCGGAGCCGGGGTGGAGCGCTTCGTCTTCTCCTCCTCCGCCGCCGTCTACGGCAACCCGGACGTGGACCTCATCACCGAGGACACCCCGTGCGCCCCGATGAGCCCGTACGGCGAGACCAAGCTCGCCGGGGAATGGCTGGTCCGGGCCGCGGGCCGGGCACACGGCATGGCCACCGTGTGCCTGCGGTACTTCAACGTGGCGGGGGCCGCCGACGCGGCGCTGGCCGACACGGGCGTCTTCAACGTCATCCCGATGGTCTTCGACCGCCTCACCCGTGACGAGGCCCCGCGGATCTTCGGCGACGACTACCCGACCGCGGACGGCACCTGCGTGCGGGACTACATCCATGTCGCCGATCTCGCCGACGCCCACCTCGCGGCCGCCCGGCGCCTCGCCGGGGGCGCCACGGGCGACCTGACCGTGAACATCGGCCGCGGCGAGGGCGTTTCGGTCCGCGAACTCATCGACCTGGTGGGCGAGGTGACCGGCGACCGGCGCCCCGCGCTCGTCGAGGCGCGCCGTCCCGGCGACGCGCCGCGCGCGGTCGCCTCGGCCGCGCGGGCCGAACGCGAACTCGGCTGGACGGCCCGGCGCGGGGTGCGCGAGATGGTCGAGTCGGCCTGGGAGGGCTGGCGGCTGCATCGCGGTCTCTGACCCGTACCGATCATGACAACGCTCTGACCTGCGCATCGTTTCCGCAGGTCAGAGCACATGACAACGGTGTTCAGTGCCGCGTTGCCGGATACCCCCCACCCGTAGTTCACTGTGATCCGGAGCCGAACACACGGACGCTTTCGAGAGGCGGGCACCCCATGGGGGCTGGGCACGATCACGGGCACGCGCATCACGCGCCGACCACGGGTACGGCGGCAGCGGCGTACCGCGGACGGCTGCGCGTCGCGCTGTCGATCACGCTCACCGTCATGGCGGTCGAGATCGTCGGCGGCGTGCTCGCCGATTCGCTCGCGCTCATCGCGGACGCGGCCCACATGGCGACGGACGCGGTGGGCCTCGGGATGGCGCTCCTCGCGATCCACTTCGCGAACCGCCCGCCGAGCGGCAACCGCACCTTCGGCTACGCGCGCGCCGAGATACTCGCGGCGCTCGCGAACTGTCTGCTGTTGCTCGGCGTCGGCGGCTACGTCCTGTACGAGGCGATCCAGCGCTTCGTCACACCGGTCGGCACCGAGGGCGGGCTGACCGTCGTCTTCGGCGTGATCGGTCTGGTCGCGAACATGATCTCGCTGACCCTGCTGATGCGCGGCCAGAAGGAGAGCCTGAACGTACGGGGCGCCTTCCTGGAGGTGGCCGCGGACGCGCTGGGCTCGTTGGCGGTGATCATCTCCGCGGTGGTCATCCTGCTCACCGGCTGGCAGGCCGCCGACCCGATCGCCTCGCTGGTCATCGGCCTGATGATCGTCCCGCGGACGGTGAAGCTGCTGCGCGAGACCCTCGACGTCCTGCTGGAGGCGGCCCCGAAGAACGTCGACATGGCCGAGGTGCGAGCCCACATACTGGCGCTGCCCGGCGTGGAGGACGTCCACGACCTGCACGCCTGGACGATCACGTCCGGCATGCCGGTGCTCTCCGCCCATGTGGTGGTCGGCTCCGACACGCTGGACTCCATCGGCCACGAGAAGATGCTGCACGACCTCCAGGGCTGCATCGGCGACCACTTCGACGTCGAGCACTGCACGTTCCAGCTGGAGCCGAGCGGCCACGCGGAACACGAGGCGAGACTGTGCCTTTGACCACCGGGACGATCCACTGGACGACGCGACCGGAGACGTCCGCCGACCGGGAGGGGGTGTACGCCGTCAACGCCGCCGCCTTCGAGACCGACGCGGAGGCCAGGCTCGTCGACGCGCTCCGCGAGGACCCCGGGGCCTGGCTGCCGGAGCTGTCCTACGTCGCCGAGGCACCGGACGGCACGCTCGCGGCGTACGCGCTCATCACACGCTGCCATGTGGACGAGGTCCCCGCGCTGGCGCTGGCGCCCGTCGCGGTACTGCCGGACCGGCAGCGGCGGGGAGCGGGTGCGGCCGTCGTCCGCGCGGTACTGAAGGCGGCACGCGCGCGTGAGGAGGGGCTGGTCCTCGTCCTGGGGCATCCGGAGTACTACCCGCGCTTCGGCTTCGTACGTGCGTCCGAGTACGGCATCCGGCCGGGTTTCGACGTGCCGGACGCGGCGATGATGGCCCTGGTGCTGGACGGTTCCGCGCCGGTGGCGCCCGGCACCATCAGGTATCCGGCCGCCTTCGGGGTGTGACGCGCGGACCGGCGTGTGTCTGCGGGCCGGGGTGGACGGGTAGGACATGCGGGTTCGCGCGAAGTGCCGGGAGCGGCGGTTTCGTGCGGCAGACTTGAGGCTCGAAGAACGAGGCGAAGGATGGGCATGCCGATCACACCTGCCACCGCGGTGCAGAGTTCGCAGAACGGGACCACGGAAGCGATCCTGCTGGAGCTGGTCGACGAGGACGGCACCACGATCGGCACCGCGGAGAAGCTGGCCGCTCATCAACCGCCCGGTCAACTGCACCGGGCCTTCTCCGTGTTCCTGTTCGACGAGCGCGGGCGGCTGCTGCTCCAGCAGCGGGCCCTCGGCAAGTACCACTCCCCCGGCGTCTGGTCGAACACCTGCTGCGGGCACCCCTACCCGGGCGAGTCCCCCTTCGCGGCGGCCGCACGGCGGACGCACGAGGAGCTGGGGGTCTCCCCGGCGCTGCTCGGCGAGGCGGGCACGGTCCGCTACAACCACCCGGACCCGGACTCGGGTCTGGTGGAGCAGGAGTTCAACCATCTGTTCGTCGGTCTCCTGCAGGCCCCGCTGCGGCCGGACCCGGAGGAGGTCGGGGCCACCGCGTTCGTGACCCCGGACGAGCTGGCGGAGCGGCACGCCAAGGACACCTTCTCGGCCTGGTTCATGACGGTGCTGGACGCGGCCCGGCCGGCGGTCAGGGAGCTGACGGGCCCGGCCGCGGGCTGGTGACGGCCCCGGGCCGGTGGACCCGATCCGCGAACCGGTGATCACTCACCCCTGGATCAGGTGTGCGGGTCTGAGCGGCAGGGCGGCCCAGATCACCTTGCCGCCGCTCGCGGTGTGCTCGACGTCGCAGACGCCGCCCGCCTCCAGCGTGATCTCGCGCACCAGGAGCAGACCGCGGCCGCCGAGGCGGCCGTGGTCGGTCTCCAGGGCGGTCGGGCGGTAGGGGTGGTTGTCCTCCACGGAGACCCGCACCCACTCCGCTCCGACGGCGACCTCGACGGCCAGCGTGGGCGACAGGAGCGCCGCGTGTTTCACGGCGTTCGTCACCAGCTCGGAGACGATCAGCAGAAGTCCTTGGACGAGGTCGTCCGAGATCGGCACGCCCTGACGGGCGAGCAGGTCCCGGACGGCGCGCCGCGCCTGCGGCACCGAGGCGTCGACGGCGGCAGCGGTGAACCGCCAGACCCCTTCGTAGGGCAGTGGCTCCGGCGGCCTCGGGTCCTCGGCACCGTGCCCGCCGTCTTCAGGGCGTGGGTCGCTCCCGCGCCCTTGGTCGTCCATCGTCCGGTCGCCACCCTTGCGCTCGATTGTCACCACATGTCGAGTGTTGGTAACGGAGCGCCGAGCACGGAGGACTGAACAGAAGTCAGCGCGTATCGACGATTTTCGGATCGCCTGTGCGCGAGTGAGGCGGCCGCACGACTGTCTTTGTCCGACGCTTGTCCCTTCAGGAACTATTCGGGTTGTACGGGTTTGCCGCCGAAGCCGGTGGTGGGCCGACCGGAGCCACCGCACTAGCATCCGGTGCATGGAGCCTCAGCTGCTGGACACCGTCGCCGACGGGGTCGCGACCGTCGTCGTCCACCACCCGGCCAAGCGCAACGCCATGACGGCCGGGATGTGGCGGGCGCTGCCGCCGTTGCTCGGCCGGCTGGGCGCCGACCCCGGCGTACGGGCCCTGGTGCTCACCGGGGAGGGCGACACGTTCTGCGCGGGCGCCGACATCTCCACGCTGCGGGAGTTCCCGGGCGAGGCCCAGGAGCTGGCGGGCCGTGCCGAGGAGGCGCTCGCCGCCTTCGCCAAGCCGACCCTCGCGGCGATCCGGGGCCACTGCGTGGGCGGCGGCTCGCAGCTGGCGGCGGCCTGCGATCTGCGGTTCGCGGAGGAGGGGTCGCTGTTCGGGATCACTCCGGCGAAGCTGGGGCTCGTCTACCCGGCCTCCTCCACCCGGCGGCTGGTGTCGCTGGTCGGGCCGGGCACCGCCAAGTACCTGCTGTTCTCGGGCGAGTTGATCGACGCGGAGCGCGCACTGCGCACGGGGCTGGTGGACGAGGTGCTGCGCGCAGGCGAACTCGCCGGCCGGGTCGCGGAGTTCACCCGGATCCTGGTCTCGCGCTCCCGGCTGACGCAGGCGGCGGCCAAGGAGTTCGCGAACGGCCGCACCGACCGCGACGCCCACTGGGCCGAGCAGGCACGCGGCAGCGCCGACGCCGCGGAGGGCGTCGCCGCGTTCCTGGAGCGCCGGCAGCCCCGATTCACCTGGACGGTCTGAGGGGCGGCCGGCACCGGTCACATCAGGGCGAAGCGGCTGTTGGTGCGGAACTCCTCCACCAGGTGGGCGGGCGCCTTGTGCGGGGCGCCGGCGTCGTAGGGCGGCTGCGGGTCGTACTCGGTCATCAGCTGGACGGCCTGGGCGTGTTCGTCGCCCGCGATCCGGCCCACCAGGGTCAGGCCCATGTCGATGCCGGAGGAGACCCCGGCCGCGGTGACGTACTTGCCGTCGATCACGACCCGCTCCCCCGTGGGCTCGGCGCCGTACCGCTTGAGGAAGTCCAGCGCCAGCCAGTGCGAGGTGGCCCGGCGGCCTTCGAGGAGACCGGCGCCGGCCAGCAGGAGGGAGCCGGTGCACACGGAGGTCGTCCAGGCGCTGGTGCGGTCGGCCGTGCGCAGCCACGCGAAGAGGGTCTCGTTCTCCATCTGCTCGAACTGGCCGGGGCCGCCCGGCACCACGACGATGTCCGGACTCGGGACCTCGGCGAGGGTCCTGTCGGCCGTGAGCGCGAGGGCGCCGGTGTCGGAGCGGACCGGGCCCCTCTCCTCGGCGACGAAGACGAGTTCGGCGTCGGGGAGACGGCCGAGGGTCTCGTAGGGGCCCACCGCGTCGAGGGCGGTGAAGCGGTCGAAGAGGACGATGGCGATCTGCATGGGATCCCTTTCGCTTCGGTTCGGGGTCTCGATGTCGGCTTCGGTTCAGCGCGTGGGAGCCGGGGCCGGGCGAAAGCGGCGGCGGTACTCCGCCGGGGAGGTGCCTAGGGACTTCACGAAGGCGCGGCGCATGGCCTCGGCGGTGCCGTAGCCGCAGGTGCGGGAGATCTCCTCGACGCCGTCGGCGGTGTCCTCCAGGAGGCGGCGCGCGTGTTCGAGGCGGACGCGGTCCACGTATCGGCCCGGGGTCATGCCCGTCTCGGCCCGGAAGGCGCGGGCGAAGTGGCGGGGTGAGAGCCGGGCTCGGGCCGCCAGGCGCTCGACGCACAGGTCGGCGCCGGGATGCTCGGTGATCCACTGTTGCACCTCGCGGAGCGGCTCCCGCTGGGCCGTCTGGGCGGCGAGCTGGGCGCTGAACTGGGCCTGGTTGCCCGGTCGGCGCAGGAAGACGACGAGGTGGCGGGCGATGGCGAGGGCGGCGTCGCGGCCGATGTCCTCCTCGACGAGCGCGAGGGCCAGGTCGATGCCGGAGGTGACACCGGCGGAGGTGGCGATGTGGCCGTCGCGGACGAAGATGGGGTCGGGGTCGACCTCGATCGCCGGGTGATGGCGGGCCAGGGTGTCGCAGTACGCCCAGTGGGTGGTGGCCCGGCGGCCGTCCAGGAGGCCCGCCTCGGCGAGCAGGATCGCACCGGTGCAGACCGAGACCAGACGCTCCGCGCGCGGGCCGTGCTCGCGCAGCCAGGCGACGGTCTCGGGGGCGGGGCTGCGGGTGCCCTGGCCTCCCGGGACCAGCAGGGTGTGCGGGGCGGGTGCGGCGGCGAGAGAGTGGTCGGGGACCAGGGTGAGGCCACTGGAGGTGCGCACGGGCGCGCCGTCCAGGGAGGCCGTGTCGATGCGGTACGTCCCCGGTGTGTGCTGTTCCGCGCCGGCGAAGACCTCCAGGGGACCCGTGACGTCGAGGCTCTGCACGCCGTCGAAGAGGACGACCAGGACAGTTCGCATGTCATCGATTCTTGGGCGGGCGAGGCATGGCCGCAATGACGAGCACCCCACCTTTCCTGCCATGGGACGGGACGGGGCCCGCCGGGCCCTTTCCACCTACCAACCGGTCGGTAACATTGGGCCATGACCTCTTTCCTGCCGGAGCGCGCCGGGCGGCGCTGCCATGGGCTCCTCAACCCGTTCCACGCCGCGCACTACTTCTCGCCGGATCTCGGCCGGGAACTGGCCGCCGTGGGGGTGAAGGACCCACAGGCGGCGTACTTCGCGGTGCGGGCCGCGGCCATGGGCACGGTCGGCGCGGGCGTGGTGACCGCGACGTTCTTCAACTTCCGCCACGAGCGCGTGGCGGAGCACGTGCCCGCCGTCTGGGAGACCGCCGCGCCCGCGGTGGTGCTGGAGGCCCGTGAGCGCGCGGCCGACACCACGCTGCGGCGACTGCTGGGCGAGGAGGTGACCGCCTCCGAGGAGGTCGCCGAGGCGGCCCGGCTGGCGTTGCGCGCCACCGAGGCGTGCACGAGGACCGCGCGCCCCCTGTACGCGGCGCACGCCGATCTCCCCGTACCCGAACGCCCTCACCTCGCGCTCTGGCACGCGGCCACCCTGCTGCGCGAGCACCGCGGCGACGGACACCTCGCCGCCCTCCTCGACGCCGGTCTGGACCCGGTGGAGGCGCTGGTCAGCCACACCGCCACCGGCAAGGGCATGTCCCCGAAGTGGGCCCTCGGCACCCGCGGCTGGACCCGGGACGAGTGGGACGCCGCGAGCGACCGGCTGCGTGGGCGCGGACTGCTCGACGGCGAGGGCTCGCTGACGGAGGCGGGCGTGGCCCTGCGCCGGGAGATCGAGGACGCCACCGACCGCCTCGACAGCATGCCGTACGAGCATCTGGGCGCGCCCGGGGTGGAGAGGCTCACCGAGCTGATGACCGCGCTGGTGACACGCATGCTCGCCGCGGGCGCGTTCCCGGCGGGGATGATCGGCAAGGGCTGATCCGCACGGTCCAGGCATGAACGGCACGGAGTGCGGTACTCGATCTTTCCTGGCACAGCCGGCCGGGAGACGAAAGGGGAAGTACGTGTTCCGTGCCATCGCAGACGTGTTGCGACAGATCGGTGGGGCCGTCGCGACGGTGGTCACACTGCCGTTCCGGGCCGTGGCCCGGCTCTTCGGCGGCGCGTCGAGTTCGACGCGCGGCGGCGGGCGGGCCCGTCGGGCCTGAGAACGGCCGGGCCGAAGACCTAGGAGCCGGACGCGCGTGCCGCGTCCGGCTCCCCGTGCGTCCCGGCCTGGCCGGGTCCCGTCGACTCCGGTGTGCCGGGTCCCGTCGAGGCCGATCCGGTGGGGTCGTCCGCGGCCGGTCCGACGAGTCTCACGGCCTGAGCCCCCGCTGTCGGTGCCACCTGCCACAATTGCCGCGCAACCCCAGTGGAGAAGGCGGTACGGGAACGTGACGACACCCGGGTCGATCGAAGTACGGTCCATCGAAGGCAGGATCGCCGAGGAACTCGGCGTACGGGAGCGGCAGGTCAGAGCCGCGGTGGAGCTGCTCGACGGCGGTTCGACCGTGCCCTTCATCGCCCGCTACCGCAAGGAAGCGACGGAGATGCTCGACGACGCGCAGCTGCGCACGCTGGAGGAGCGGCTGCGCTATCTGCGGGAGCTGGAGGAGCGGCGGACGGCGATCCTCGACTCGGTGCGCGAGCAGGGCAAGCTGACGCCGGAGGTCGAGGCGCAGATCCGTGCCGCGGAGACCAAGGCGCGGCTGGAGGACATCTACCTCCCGTTCAAGCCCAAGCGGCGCACGAAGGCGCAGATCGCCCGGGAGGCGGGCCTCGAACCGCTGGCCGAGGGGCTGCTCGGCGACCCGACGGTCGAGCCACTGGCCGCCGCCGCGGCGTTCGTGGACGCCGACAAGGGCGTCGCCGATGCGCAGGCCGCGCTGGACGGCGCGCGGGCGATCCTCACCGAGCGGTTCTCGGAGGACGCCGACCTGATCGGCGAACTGCGCGAGCGCATGTGGGTACGGGGGCGGCTGGCCGCCAAGGTGAAGGACGGCAAGGAGGAGGCGGGCGCCAAGTTCGCCGACTACTTCGACTTCGCGGAGCCGTTCACCGATCTGCCCTCCCACCGCATCCTGGCGATGCTGCGCGGCGAGAAGGAGGACGTCCTCGATCTCGTCCTGGAGCCGGAGGAACCCTCCGAGCAGCCCGGTCCCTCGTCGTACGAGGGGATCGTCGCCCACCGTTTCCAGATCGCCGACCGCGGGCGCCCCGGCGACAAGTGGCTGACGGACACCGTCCGTTGGGCCTGGCGGACCCGGATCCTCGTCCACCTCGGCATCGATCTGCGGCTGCGGCTGCGGACGGCCGCCGAGGACGAGGCGGTGAACGTGTTCGCGGCGAACCTGCGCGACCTGCTCCTCGCCGCCCCCGCCGGCACCCGCGCGACGCTCGGCCTCGACCCCGGTTTCCGTACGGGCGTGAAGGTCGCCGTGGTGGACGCGACCGGCAAGGTCGTGGCGACCGACGTGATCTACCCGCACGTCCCGGCCAACAAGTGGGACGAGGCCATCGCGAAGCTGGCCCGGCTCGCCGAGGAGCACGCGGTCGACCTGATCGCGATCGGCAACGGCACGGCCTCCCGCGAGACCGACAAGCTCGCCGGTGAACTGATCACCAAGCACCCGGAGTTGAAGCTCACCAAGGTGATGGTGTCCGAGGCCGGCGCGTCCGTGTACTCGGCGTCGGCGTTCGCCTCGCAGGAGCTGCCGGGGATGGACGTCTCGCTGCGTGGCGCCGTGTCCATCGCGCGCCGCCTCCAGGACCCCCTGGCCGAGCTGGTGAAGATCGACCCGAAGTCCATCGGTGTCGGGCAGTACCAGCACGACCTGTCCGAGGTGAAGCTGTCGCGTTCGCTGGACGCGGTGGTGGAGGACTGTGTGAACGGCGTGGGTGTGGACGTGAACACGGCCTCCGCGCCGCTCCTCGCGCGCGTGTCCGGCATCTCCTCCGGCCTCGCCGAGAACATCGTGGCCCACCGTGACGCCAACGGTCCCTTCAAGTCGCGTTCCCAGCTGAAGGGTGTGGCGCGGCTGGGTCCGAAGGCGTACGAGCAGTGCGCGGGATTCCTGCGGATCCGGGGCGGCGACGACCCGCTGGACGCGTCCAGCGTGCACCCGGAGGCGTACCCCGTCGTACGGCGGATGGTGAAGACCTCCGGGCAGGAGGTGGCGGCGCTCATCGGCAACACGGGGGTGCTGCGGTCGCTCCGGCCGGCGGACTTCGTGGACGAGACGTTCGGTCTGCCAACCGTGTCGGACATCCTGAAGGAGCTGGAGAAGCCGGGGCGTGACCCCCGGCCGGCCTTCAAGACGGCCACCTTCAAGGAGGGCGTGGAGAAGATCTCCGACCTGGTGTCCGGGATGGTGCTGGAGGGGGTCGTGACGAACGTGGCGGCCTTCGGGGCGTTCATCGACGTCGGTGTCCACCAGGACGGTCTGGCGCATGTCTCCGCGCTGTCCAAGACCTTCGTGAAGGATCCGCGGGACGTGGTGAAGCCCGGGGACATCGTGAAGGTGAAGGTGCTCGACGTCGACATTCCGCGGAAGCGGATCTCTTTGACGTTGCGGCTCGACGACGAGGCGGCGGCGAAGGGGGCGGCCGGGTCGTCCGGTGGAGGTCCCCGGCAGCAGCGGGGTGCCCGTGGGGGGCAGCCGCCCCGGCAGCAGGGGCGTGGGGGTGGGGGCGGTGGTTCCCGGCAGGGAGCTGGGGCTCCGGCGCCTTCCAACAGTGCGATGGCTGATGCGTTGCGGCGGGCGGGGTTGGTGGACAAGAAGCGGCGGTGAGTGCGGCGGCGGGGGTTCGCCCCCGCCGCCCCTGCCCGTCCCGTCCTCTAGGGGCTGCGCCCCTTCGACCCCCATGTGACGGCTCGGTGGGGGCTGTTCGCGCCGTTCCCCGCGCCCCTGAAAAAGCGGGGCTTCGCCCCTGCTTTTTCAAGGCCCGCCAGGGCCGTGTCTTTCAGGGGCGCGGGGAACCGCGCGACAGGCCCCCACCGGACCCGCGGCCGAGACTCGCCCTCAGCTTTCCGTCACCTTGCCCGCCTTCACGGTGAGGCGGCGAGTCACCTGGACCGCGTCCAGCATGCGGCGGTCGTGGGTGACCAGGAGGAGCGTGCCCTCGTAGGAGTCGAGGGCGGACTCCAGTTGTTCGATGGCGGGGAGGTCCAGGTGGTTGGTGGGCTCGTCGAGGATCAGGAGGTTGACGCCTCGGCCCTGGAGGAGCGCGAGGGCCGCGCGGGTGCGTTCGCCCGGGGAGAGGGTGACCGCCGGGCGTAGGACGTGGGCCGCCTTGAGACCGAACTTGGCGAGGAGGGTGCGGACTTCGGCGGGTTCCGTGTCGGGGACGGCCGCGGCGAAGGCGTCGAGCAGGGACTCGGGGCCGTGGAAGAGCCCCCGCGCCTGGTCGACCTCGCCGACCAGGACGCCCGAGCCGAGGGCGGCGTGTCCCGAGTCCAGCGGGACGCGGCCGAGCAGCGCGCCCAGCAGCGTCGACTTGCCCGCGCCGTTCGCGCCCGTGATGGCGATGCGGTCGGCCCAGTCGATCTGCAGCGACACCGGTCCGAACGCGAAGTCGCCGCGCCGCACCTCGGCGTCGCGCAGGGTGGCGACCACGGCACCGGAACGCGGGGCCGCCGCGATCTCCATGCGCAGCTCCCACTCCTTGCGCGGCTCCTCGACGACGTCCAGCCGTTCGATCATGCGCTGGGTCTGCCGGGCCTTCGCGGCCTGCTTCTCGCTCGCCTCGCTGCGGAACTTGCGGCCGATCTTGTCGTTGTCGTTGTTCGCCTTGCGCCGCGCGTTCTTGACGCCCTTGTCCATCCAGGAGCGCTGCATCTGGGCGCGGTCCTGGAGGGCGGACTTCTTGTCGGCGTACTCCTCGAAGTCGTCGCGGGCGTGCCGGCGGGCCGTCTCCCGCTCCTCCAGGTAGGCCTCGTAGCCGCCGCCGTAGAGGTTGATCCGGTTCTGGGCGAGGTCGAGTTCGAGGACCTTGGTGACCGTGCGGGTGAGGAACTCGCGGTCGTGGCTGACGACCACCGTTCCCGCGCGCAGGCCGGAGACGAAGCGTTCGAGCCGTTCCAGGCCGTCCAGGTCTAGGTCGTTGGTGGGCTCGTCGAGGAGGAAGACGTCGTAGCGGGAGAGGAGGAGCGAGGCGAGTCCGGCGCGGGCGGCCTGGCCGCCGGAGAGGCCGGTCATCGGCTGGTCCAGGCCGACGCCGAGGCCGAGGGAGGCGGTGACCTCCTCCGCCCGTTCGTCCAGGTCGGCGCCGCCCAGGTCGAGCCAGCGCTCCAGGCTCACCGAGTACGCGTCGTCGGCGCCGGGCGCGCCGTCCACCAGGGCCTGGGTTGCCTCGTCCATCACGCGCTGGGCCTCGGCCACGCCCGTGCGCCGGGCGAGGAAGTGCCGGACGCTCTCGCCCTCCCGGCGCTCCGGCTCCTGCGGCAGGTGGCCGACGGTCGCCGTGGGCGGGGACAGCCGCAGCTCGCCCTCCTCCGGCGGGAGCAGACCGGCGAGCAGCCTGAGCAGCGTGGACTTGCCCGCGCCATTGGCACCGACCAGCCCGATCACATCACCGGGGGCGACGACGAGGTCGAGCCCGGAGAAGAGGGAGCGGTCGCCGTGGCCGGCGGCGAGGTTCTTGACGACGAGGGTGGCGGTCACAGGGGGCGATCCTAACGACAGGAGGACGGGACCTCCCAGCCGCGTCGGGGGCCGGGCCCCGCCCGCCCGGCGAACTCACGCCGCCATCGGCTCCACCAGGACCGTTCCCGAGGTGCGGGCCACGATGAACGACTCTCCCTTCACCGCCTTGGGGTCCAGGCCGATGCGGTGCCGGCCGGCCGGGAGGATGCCGTCGAAGAAGCGGTAGGTGTGGGGGCGGTACAGCCGGTCGAGGCGGTAGGCGGTCAGCTCCACACGGCAGGTGGAGGTGATCTCGATGCCGGCCTGTCCCCCGGCGGCGACGAGACGGGTCAGGCGACGTTGCCGTGCCGGGCTGCGGTCGAGGGCGTGCTCGATCTGGGCGACGAGCAGCGGGATGATCGGGGCGAGCCCGTCGACGTAGGCGACCTTGACCCCCGCGCGGTCGAAGGCCAGGCGCACGGCGGCGCGGTCCGCCTCGCCGACGGCCCGGCCGAAGACCACGGCACCGTAGGTCCGCAGTTCGTCCTCGGGCACACCGGTGGCGTCGTGCGCTATGTCGGTGCCGATGCCGATGGCACGCAGGGCGGCGGCGAGTCTGGCGAGGACGGCGACCCGGGCACCGATGAGGAGGACCCGGCGGCGGACCGACGGCTCGGCGGCGGCCTCCGACAGCAGGGACTGCAGCGCGCCGCGGTACTCGGGGCCGCGGAAGCGGAAGGGACCGATGCCCGTGTAGCCGTTCAGCTTGAGGTCGGCCTCCTCCTCCGTCTGCCAGGCGAAGTCCCGCCACACGAAGTCCTCGCCGGCCCGCTCGATGACCGCGGTCACGGCTCCGCAGGCGAGGTCGGCGCATTCGGGACAGCCGTAGATGATGTAACGGCCCTCCGTCAGGGGGGCTTCGGCTTCCAGGAGCAGGCTGCGCACCTGGGCGGTGAAGATCGAGGGCGGGACGTCGGAGGCGAGTGGGGAGACGGCATCGAGGTCGGAGAGCTGGTACAGCAGCGGGCGTCCGTCGACGATGAAGTCCACGAAGTCCCGGTGCACCTGGTAGGCACCGTTGGCGAGGACGCCACCGGCTCGCATCGCCGGTGCCAGGCCGAAGGTCGCGTACTCGGCAGACATGGTGTGAGTATCCCCACAAAGGCAGACTTGTGAGCACGCATGCCATATTCCGTTAACGTCCCTGCGTGACCAAGGAATCGAACGGCGATGTGATCGTGGTCGGTGGCGGAGTCGTCGGTCTCACGACGGCCGTCGTGCTGGCGGAGGGCGGCAGGCGGGTCCGGATCTGGACACGGGAGCCCGCGGAGCTGACGACGTCCGCCGTCGCGGGCGGACTGTGGTGGCCCTATCGGATCGAGCCGGAGGAGCTCGTCGGCGCGTGGGCGCTCGTCACGCTGGCCGTGTACGAGGAGCTGACGGCGCGGTCCGGCGAGACGGGCGTACGCATGGTCGAGGGCGTACACGGCGAGACCGAACTGGACGGACTGGGTGCGTGGGCCTCCCGGGTGCCCGGGCTGCGGGTGGCGACGGCCGGTGAGTACGCGGGCGTCGGGCTGTGGGCGCGACTGCCGCTGATCGACATGCGGGTCCATCTGCGGTGGCTGCGCGAGCGGTTCGTCGCGGCGGGCGGGGTGGTGGAGGAGCGTACGGTCACGGATCTCGCGGCGGTCGACGCGCCGGTCGTCGTCAACTGCACGGGGCTGGGCGCGCGGGAGCTGGTGCCGGACCCCTCCGTACGGCCGGTGCGGGGGCAGTTGGTCGTCGTGGAGAACCCCGGGGTCACGACCTGGCTCACCTCGGTGGATCACGCCGGGTCCAGGAGTACGTACTTCATCCCTCAGCCGGGCGGTCTGATCCTGGGCGGCACGGCGGAGGAGGACGCCTGGTCCCTGACGCCGGATCCGGTGATCGCGCAAGGGATCGTGCGGCGGTGTGCGGCGATCCGGCCCGAGATCGAGGGAGCCCGGGTCATCGAGCACAGGGTGGGTCTGCGGCCCTCGCGGCCCGCCGTGCGGTTGGAGCGCGAAGTCCTGCCGGGCGGGCGGGTGTTGGTGCACAACTACGGCCACGGCGGGGCGGGGGTCACGGTGGCGTGGGGCTGCGCGCGGGAGGCGGCACGACTCGCCTCCGGGTGACCGGCTCGCCGCCGGGCCCCCGAAGGTTTCCGGGTGACTGGCGGGGCCGCGGGGCGGGCGGGCGCGGGGCAGCGGCTCGGGCGGATGCGAGGCGCAACGCGGGCAGCCGCGGGGCGGACGGGCGCGAGGCCGCGGGGCGGGCGGGCGCGAGGCCGCGGGGCGGGCGGGCGCGATGTGTCGTGGCCGCCCGCCCACTCCCCCCGCGCCCCTGCCCCTCTCACTCCGCGCGGTGGCCGATCGGGTCGCCCTCGATCTCCGTGCCCTGGCCGGGGCCGACCCTGATCTCGAACTCGCCGTCGTAGCGCTTGTGGCCCTCGATGACGGCGAGTTCGACCGCCTCGGAGGCCATCTCCTCGCGGACGATCACCGAGTCCCGGCGCAGGTCCCGCATGAGCGCGACGCACATGCCGATCATGACGATGACGAACGGCGCGGCGGCCAGGATCGTCAGGTTCTGCAGGCCCGTGAGAGCGTCGCCCTGCCCGCTGCCGACCAGGAGCATGATCGCGGCGACGGCCCCGGTGAGGACGCCCCAGAAGACGACGACGAAGCGGCCGGGTTCGAGCGCGCCACGCTGGGAGAGCGTGCCCATGACGATGGAGGCGGCGTCGGCACCGGAGACGAAGAAGATGCCGACGAGGATCATCACGAGCAGGCTGGAGACCGTGGCGATGGGGAACTCGTGGAGGACGGCGAAGAGCTGGCCCTCCGGGGTGGCCTCCTCACCGAGCCGGCCCTGCTCCTGCAGCTTCATCGCCGTACCGCCGAACACGGCGAACCAGACGAGGCTGACCGAGCTGGGGACGAGGATGACGCCGCCGATGAACTGGCGGATGGTGCGGCCGCGGCTGATGCGGGCGATGAACATGCCGACGAAGGGCGTCCAGGAGATCCACCACGCCCAGTAGAAGACGGTCCAGCTGCCGAGCCAGTCGGCGACGCCCTGGCCGCCGGACGCCTCGGTGCGGCCCGCGAGCTGGGGCAGGTCGCCGAGGTAGGCGAAGGCCGAGGTGGGCAGCAGGTCGAGGATGAGGATGGTCGGGCCTGCGACGAAGACGAAGACCGCCAGCAGCAGGGCCAGCACCATGTTGGTGTTGGACAGCCACTGGATGCCCTTCTCGACACCGGACACGGCGGAGGCGACGAAGGCCAGGGTCAGGACCGCGATGATGCCGACGAGCAGGCCGGTGCTCACCTTGCCCATCCAGCCCAGCTCCGTGACACCGGAGCCGATCTGGAGGGCGCCGAGGCCGAGGGAGGCCGCCGAGCCGAAGATCGTGGCGACGATCGCGAGGATGTCGATGACCCGGCCGGCCGAGCCGTTGGCGTGCTTCTCGCCGATCAGCGGGGTGAAGACGGCGCTGATGGTCTGGCGGCGCCGCTTGCGGAAGGTGCTGTAGGCGATGGCGAGGCCCACCACCGCGTAGATCGCCCAGGGGTGCAGCGTCCAGTGGAAGAGGGTGGTCGCCATCGCCGTTTCCATGCGCTCGCCCGAACCCTCGGGGTTCGTGCCCGGCGGGGGCGCGGTGTAGTGGGCGAGGGGTTCGCTGACGCCGTAGAACATCAGGCCGATGCCCATGCCGGCGCTGAACATCATGGCGACCCAGGAGACCGTGCGGAACTCGGGCTTCTCGCCCTCGACCCCCAGGTGGATGCGGCCGTAGCGGCTGACCGCGAGCCACAGGGCGAAGATGACGAAGCAGGAGGCGGCCAGCATGAACGCCCAGCCACCGTTGTGGATCAGGCCGCTCAGCATCTTGCCGGAGACGGTTTCGAGCGAGTCGGTCCAGATGGCGCCCCAGAGGACGAAGGCCAGGGTGAGTGCCGCCGTCACGCCGAACACGACGCGGTCCGTCCGGGGCCGCCCGCCGCCGGAGAGGCCCGCTTCCGAGCCGGGAAGCGCGCCTCCCCCGTGGTGGGTGGTGTGTTGGTCGTGCGTCACAGGTGGAACCTTTCAAGAGTGGCTGGAACTGACCCTCTCCTGCCCAGGAACGCCTATCACATGTGACCTCGACACTTTCTTGTTCAACAGGTGGTGTCGGGCACTCCCTCCGTAAGGTGGTAGGGCGCCCGCTCGTCGAGCAGCAGCGGCACGAGCGCCCGCAGTCGCTGGCGCAGCGGCACGAGTGCGCCGTCGCCGTCACTCCCGGGCCGTACGCGGACGCCGTGCAGGGACAGCTCGTCCGCGAACTCTTCGTACTGCTGTTCGGTGAGCCGGTAGCCGCAGGGCGGGTCCTGGATCACCTCGGCGGGTTCGGCCGGGTCGTTGTCGGCGCCGCCGACGTAGACCGGGCCGGTGTCCCGGAGGCCGGCGAGACGGGCCGCGCCGGTGGCCCGGTCGACCCGTCGGCCGCGTTCACCGGCGAAGGCGAACAGCCCCTTCAGGGCCGCGAGCTGCGAGTTCACCCGGCGAAGGTGGTTGGCCGGTCCCTCGGTGCCGCCGGCGGGCGGCTCCACGCGGCTCTCGATCAGCAGTCCGACCGAGTGCTTGATCCCGGACATGTTCCGCAGGATGCGTTCCTGGCCGTCACCGGCGACCTGGCGGATCGGGTCGCCGGTGACCGGGTCGGTCCAGATGCCGTAGGTGCCGGTCGAGTGGCCCGCCGCCCGCGCGGCCGGGCGCACATGGTCCAGGGAGAGGGTGCGGGCCTCGGCGTGGACGGCCGCGTCGGTGTTGAGGTTGCGGGGCCAGAGGTCGAAGAGGTCCTTGTCGTAGTACTGGGGTGTGGCGCCGTATTCGTGCAGGTCGTAGACGATGTCGGGTGCGTGGTCGCGCTGGACTGCGGCGAGCGCCCGTGCCTCGGCCGTGCGCAGGGCGAGGTGGTCGCGGTTGATGTCGATACCGTCGGCGTTGCCCCGGGTGTCGGCGGCCCGGCCGTCGGGGTTGGCCGTGGGCACGACGAGAACCGTGGTGGACCGCAGCAGCCGCCGGGTCCGCTCGTCCTCGGAACGAGCGAGGTCACGGATCGTGGCGAGGCAGGCCTCGCGGCCCGAGGGCTCGTCGCCGTGCTGGCTGCAGATGAGCAGGACCGTGCGCGAGGCGGCCCGGGCGCCGACGCGGACGAGCTGGAGCGGGCGGCCCTGCCCGGTCGTGCCGATCCGGGCGACCGACACCTTGTCGCTCGCCCGGTCGACGGCGGCCAGGAACTCCTGCTCCTCGGGCTGAGTGGTCCAGCGGGCGCCGCTCGACGTCTCGAACCCGGTGCGCGGCGGGGCGGTGTCCGTCGCGTACGCGGGCGTCGACAGCAGGGGTGCGGCGAGGGCGGTGGCGATCAGCGCCGCGATCCGGGCCCTCACGCCGTACCGCCGGGCACGCGGGCGGCCCGGCCCGGGTCGCGCACGCCGTCGAGCACGGTGGCCCCCGGGGTGGCCGTGGCGCCGGCGGTCGCCCTCTCGAAGGCGGCGGCACCGCCGACCAGCGGGACCTTCGCGGAGGTCTTCCGGAGGTCGATGGTCAGGGTGGGCGTGGCGGCCGGCGGGTCGATCAGGTCCTTGTCGGTGCCCGCGACGATCAGCGCGAGACGGTGGCCCGCCGGGACGACGTGGTCGCTCGCGTGCAGGTCGAGCGTGATCGTGTACGGGGTGCCGGGCGTGAGCGGGGCTCCGGTGCCCGAGGAGTGGTTGCCGAGGTCGGCCCAGCCGCGGCTGAAGATCGTGTACTCCACGTCGGCCGTCTTCGCCCGGGTCTCCCGGAAGCAGGAGCTGTCGCCGGTGGTGCTCGGGCCCCAGCAGGTGCGCTCGGTGAGGGTGGTGATGCCCTCGCCCGCCGCTGCGTAGTCACGGACGGTGTCCGGGCCGAGGTCGACCAGGACCGCCGAGAGGTGGGCGGCGGAGGTGGTGGGCGTGGCGGTGACGGTGACCTTGGAGGAGCCGGACAGCCGCAGGTCCCTGGTGAGGGGCGCGGTGACGAAGCCCGCCTTGCCGGGGGTGGACCTGTCGGCGTACGCGGCCCAGTCGGTCTCGTCCAGCGCCGGGTCGTCGGTGAAGGATTCGGTGCCGGACCGCTTGCGCAGGCCGAGGGTGCCGACGCCCGGTGCGCTGCCCTTCGCCGGGCGGAGGGTCGCCGTCTTCGTCGCGCGCGGCGGCCAGAGCGTGGACGTCTCCCACTGGTCCGGGTGGCGTTCGATGTCGGCCATGGGCTCGTCGTCGATGCTGTTGTCGTAGCCGAGGAGTTCGTGGTCGAACCAGCGGTGCAGGGTGTCGGCCCACTCCGCGCGGCGGAAGTCGAACGGGTCGACGTGGCCGGTCTGGGAGAGCCAGATCTTGCGCTCGACGCCGTGCTCGGCGAGGGCGTCCCACCACTGGCCGAAGTGCTTGGGGCGGACGTTGAGGTCCTGCTGTCCGTGGATGACGAAGACGCTGGCGTCGATCTTCCGGACGTTCCTGACGTAGTCGCGCTCTGCCCAGAAGGGGGTCAGATCGCCGGTGCGCGGGGCCCCGTCGACCAGTTTCTGCTGGACGTGACCGCACTTGGCGCGGGCTCCCGGGCTCTCCACGTAGTCGGAGAGCCACTCGGGACCCGAGTTGTAGAGGGGGGCGCCCTTGGCGAAGTAGTAGTCGTACCAGGAGGAGATCGCGCCGATCGGGACGATGGTCTCCAGGCCCTCGACGCCGGTGGCGGCCACGCCGTTGGCGATCGTGCCGTCGTAGCTCTTGCCGATCATGCCGGTTCTGCCGTTGGTCCAGCGGGCCTTGGCGGGCGCGCCGCCCGTGCGGGTGGTGTACGCCCTGCCGCGGCCGTTGAGCCAGTCGACGACCGCCTTGGCGGACTGGATGTCGGAACGGCCGCCGACATCCACACAGCCGTCGGAACGGTTGGTGCCGGCGAGGTCGACGGCCACGAACGCGTAGCCGCGGGGCACGAAGTAGTTGTCGTAGAACAGCGGTGTCTGGACGATGTTCCCCTGGGCGTCGTACGTCTTGCGCTGGCTCTCGTTACCGCGTCCACAGCAGGAGTAGTACGGGCTGGCGTCCATGATCACGGGGATCTTGCGGCCCCGCTGAGCGGGTTCGCTCGGACGGACGATGTCGACGGCGACCCGGTCCTTCTTCCCATCGCGGTCGCCGTCGAGCCCGGTGTCCACCCAGACGGCCTCGCGGATGGCCTTGTCGTACGAGTAGACCGGTTCGCTCTTCCGGGGGGCCGGGGTGCCGGCGACCGCCGGGGTGAGGAACGAGGCCGTGAGGGCGGCGGCCGTGGCCGCCGTCGCGAGCGATCTCCAGGTCGTGAAGCGTGTGCGTCGCACAGGTATCGGCATGCGCGGACGGTACTGCGGTCAACTCCCGTGCAAAAGAGGCACTCTTGGGGTTCGCGGGGCTTCGGCCACGCCCGTGGCCGAAAGGAGCCACTCGCAGGGCCGTGAGCCTCAGGGGCGCGGCTGGACCTCCGCCTCGATCGGCTCACCGATGATTCTGCCGGCGAGGTCGTAGGCCAGCACGGAGACGTGGACGCGGAGTTCGGCCTCGGCCCTGGCGCGGTCGGAGCCGAGGCGGGCGCGGCCCTCGGTGAGGAGGGTGGTGGACTCGCGGTGGGCGTCGGCACGGGCCTCGGCGATCAGGGCGGCACCTTCCTCGTGGGCGCGCTGACGGATGCGGGCGGCCTCGTGACGGGCCTCGGCCAGGGTCCGTGCCACCTCCGCCCGCTTGATCCGGGTCTCCTCCCGCAGGGCTTCCGCCTGCGCCTCGGTTCCCTTGGTCGCCGCCTCCCGTTCGTCGAGGACCCGCTGGACGCGGGGCACGAGCCGGACGAAGAAGAGGAACACCAGGGCGAACAGCAGTGCCGCGACGACGAGTTCCGCGACGATCGGGTTGAGCGGGCCGATGTCCATCGGGAGCAGTTCCATACGGGTGCCCTACCCGCTCGCGTCCCGGTGGTACCGCGCCGGCCCGGGTTCAGCCGCCGTGGTCGTACACCGTCACCGGTATCCCGCGGCGCACCAGGCGGTCGGCTGTCAGCGGTTCCACCCGGGACCATGTGCCGCCCGCGAGCCCGCAGCCGATACGGGGCATGTGGACCGAGGCCTCCAGTTCCAGGGCCTTGTCCGCGAGCAGGCCGAGGGCGGTGTCGATGGCCTCGTACCGGACGGGTACGCCCTTGCTGCCGGTACGGGTGCCGTGCTGGCCTATCAAATTCGCCACCCACAGGTACGGGCCCACCCGCACGAACTGGGCGGCGCCGAGCCCGAAGTCGTTGCGCGCCCGGTCGCGGTGCCAGGCGCGGTAGGCGGCCTCCGGTTCCGGCCAGCGGCGGGAGAGGGCGAGGACGAAGCCCTTGCCCCAGCCGCCCATGTCGTTGCAGACATGCGCGATGATCTTGACGCCCTTGCCCAGCGGCGTGGTGGCGTCCCCGCGGACGTAGGTGATCCCCGACATGACGCCACCGTACGGGGCGGTACTGACAATCGGCCGTCCGGATGTCACGGCACCGGTGCGACAGCGATACTGCTGTGCATGACCACCGACACCGCGCAGAGCACCGGCGGCGGCTCCGTCGAGGGCGCCGGAGAGTTCGTTCTCACCGTCGACGAGCTGGCCGCGCGGGCGGGCGTCACGGTGCGTACGGTCCGCTTCTACGGCACCCGGGGGCTGTTGCCGCCGCCGGTGATCGGGCCCCGCCGGGTCGGCCACTACGGGCGGGATCACCTCGCGCGGCTCGCGCTGATCGAGGAGCTGCAGCGGCAGGGCATGACCCTCGCGGCCATCGAACGGTATCTGGGGCAGCTGCCGGCGGATCTCACGCCGCGCGATCTCGCGCTGCAGCGTGCGGTGGTGGCGTCGTGGGCGCCGGACGCGGTGGAGACGGTCACGCGGGAGGAGCTGGACCGGCGGGCCGGGCGGGCTCTGGGGGAGGCGGAGGTGGAGCGGCTGCTCGCGATGGGGGTGGTCGAGCGGGACGGGGACGCTCTGCGGGTAGATGTGGGGTTGTTGCGGCTCGGGGTGGAGTTGCTCGATGTGCCCCTGTCCGAGGAGTCGATTCTTGCGGCGCGGGGTGTGTTGATCGAGCATTCGCGTGCTGCCGCGGGGGAGTTGTCTCGGTTGTTTCGGGAGGCGGTGAAGGGGCGGGATGCTCAGGTTGCGCGGTCGTTGTCGGCGCGTGTGCAGCCGCTGCTCGTGCAGGCGTTGTTGACGACCTTTCAGCGGTCGTTGACGGAGGAGTTGCGGGGGTGGGTGGTGGAGTCTTGAGGGGGTGGGGGGTGCCGGGCGGGTGTTTTCGCCCCCGCCGCCCCTACCCGTCCCATCCCAGGGGCTGCGCCCCTTCGACCCCCAGGCTGACGGCCCGGTGGGGCTTCTCGCGCAGTTCCCCGCGCCCCTGAAAAGCAGGGGCTGCGCCCACTGCTTTTCAGGACCGCAGAGCCGTCCCTTTTCAAGACCGCAGCGCCGTCCTTTGCAGGACCGCAAAAGCCATCGCTTTTCGGGGCCGTGAGGCCCTGGGCTTTTCGGCCCGCAGGGCCTGGGCTGTTTCTGGCCCTGCGGGGGGCTGGGTTGTTTCTGGCTCTGCGGGGGCCTGGGCTGTTTCTGGCCCTGCGCGGGGCTGGGCTGTTTCTGGCCCTGCGCGGGGTTGGGCTGTTTCTGGCCCTGCAGGGGCCTGGGTTTCCACGGGTGCGGGGAACTGCGCTACCAGCCCCCACCGGGGCCGCACCCGGGCAACCGCCCCCGCCCGGAGGGCTACGCGTCCGTGAACGGTTCTCCCCTCTGGGCCTTTTCCCGTAGCAGGGCCGGTGGGGTGAAGCGGGGGCCGTAGCGGGCGGTGAGTTCTTCGGCTCGGGTCACGAAGCCGGGGAGGCCGCCCTCGTAGCCGTTGATGTACTGGAGGACGCCGCCGGTCCAGCCGGGGAAGCCGATGCCGAGGAGGGAGCCGATGTTGGCGTCGGCGACGGAGGTCAGGACGCCCTCTTCGAGGAGGCGGACGGTGTCCAGGGCCTCCGCGAAGAGCATGCGCTCCCGCATGTCCTCGAAGGGGATCCGGTACCCGGGCCTGGTGAAGTGTTCGCGCAGGCCGGGCCAGAGCTTGGCGCGGCGGCCGTCGGGGCCGTAGTCGTAGAAGCCGGCGCCACCGCTGCGGCCCGGCCGGGCGAACTCGTCGACCATGCGGTCGATGACCGCGTCGGCGGGGTGCTCCACCCATGTGCCGCCCGCCTCCTCCACGGCCCGCCGGGACTCGGCTCGGATCTTGCGGGGCAGGGTGAGGGTCAGCTCGTCCATGAGGGAGAGGACCTTGGCGGGGTAGCCCGCCTGGGCCGCCGCCTGTTCGACGGAGGCGGGCTCGATGCCCTCCCCCACCATCGCGACGCCCTCGTTGATGAAGTGGCCGATGACGCGGGAGGTGAAGAAGCCGCGGGAGTCGTTGACGACGATCGGGGTCTTCCTGATCTGGCGGACCAGGTCGAAGGCGCGGGCCAGCGCCTCCTCCCCCGTCTGCTCGCCCTTGATGATCTCGACGAGCGGCATCTTGTCGACGGGTGAGAAGAAGTGCAGGCCGATGAAGTCGGACCGGCGGACGACGCCCTCGGCCAGCTCGGTGATGGGGAGGGTGGAGGTGTTGGAGCAGAGCAGGGCGTCCGGTGCCACGACCCCCTCGATCTCCTGGAAGACCTTGTGCTTCAGCTCGGTGTTCTCGAACACGGCCTCGATGACGGCGTCGCAGCCCGCGAGGTCGGCCGGGTCGGCCGTCGGGGTGATGCGGGCGAGGAGCGCGTCGGCCTTCTCCTGCGTGGTGCGGCCCTTGGCGACCGCCTTGGCGCAGAGCTTGCGCGAGTACTCCTTGCCCTTCGCGGCCGCTTCGGGCGTCACGTCCTTCAGCACGACGTCGATGCCCGCGCGGGCGCAGGAGTACGCGATGCCGGCGCCCATCATCCCGGCGCCGAGGACGGCGGCCTTGCGGACCTGGCGCGGCTCGATGCCCTTGGGCCGGTTCGCGCCGGAGTTGACGGCCTGGAGGTCGAAGAAGAAGGCCTGGATCATGTTCTTCGACGTCTGGCCGGCGGCCAGCTCCACGAAGTAGCGCGCCTCGATGACCTGGGCGGTCTCGAAGTCGACCTGGGCGCCCTCGACGGCGGCGGCGAGGATGTTGCGCGGGGCCGGGTAGGGCGCGCCGTTGGTCTGCTTGCGCAGCGTGGCGGGGAAGGCGGGCAGGTTCGCCGCGAACTTCGGGTGGGCGGGGGTGCCGCCGGGGATGCGGTGGCCGGGCTGGTCCCAGGGCTGCCGCGACTCGGGGTTGGCGTCGATGAAGGCGCGGGCCTTGTCCATCAACTCGTCCTGCGTGTCGGCCACTTCGTGGATCAGGCCGTTCTCCAGGGCACTTCGCGGGCTGTACTGGGTGCCCTGCAGCAGTACCTTCAGCAGGGCGTCGGCGATGCCCAGCAGGCGTACGGTGCGGGCGATGCCACCGCCGCCGGGCAGCAGACCGAGGGTCACCTCGGGGCAGCCGATCTTCGAGCCGGGTGCGTCGAGGGCGACGCGGTGGTGGCAGGCGAGGGCCAGTTCGTAACCGCCGCCGAGTGCGGCGCCGTTGATGGCCGCGACCACGGGCTTGCCCAGGGTCTCGATGCGGCGCAGGTTGCGTTTGATCTCCAGGCCGCCGTCGAACAGCTGCTGCGCGGTCTCGGGGGTGACCTTGATGAGGTCGCGGAGGTCGCCGCCGGCGAAGAACGTCTTCTTGGCGGAGGTGATGATGACGCCGCGAATGCTGTCCTTCTCGGCCTCCAGACGGTCGGCGATCACCGCGAGGGAGTCACGGAACGCCTGGTTCATGGTGTTCGCGGACTGGTTCGGGTCGTCGATGACGAGGGTGACGAGGCCCGTGCGGTCCTGTTCCCAGCGGATGGTGGTGCTCTGTGTCATGACAGGGTCTCCGTAGAGTCTTTCCGCAGAAGTCTTGGTCGGGTGATCGCGTCCCGTGATCCGCGTCCTGTGAACGCGTCCGGTGTTCCGCCGGTCGTCTCAGACGCGTTCCACGATCGTCGCGATGCCCATGCCGCCGCCCACGCAGAGCGTGGCCAGTCCGTACCGCTTGTCCTGCCGCTCCAGCTCGTCGACGAGGGTGCCGAGGATCATCGCTCCGGTCGCGCCGAGCGGGTGGCCGAGCGCGATCGAGCCGCCGTTGACGTTGACCTTGTCGAGCGAGAGACCCATGTCCCGCACGAAGCGGAGCACCACGGCCGCGAACGCCTCGTTGATCTCGACGAGGTCGATGTCGTCGATCGTCAGCCCGGCCCTGGCGAGGGCCTTGCGGGTCGCGGGGGCGGGGCCGGTGAGCATGATGGTGGGCTCGGAGCCGGAGACGGCGGCGGAGACGATCCGGGCGCGCGGGCGCAGACCGTACCGCTCGCCGATCTCCTTGGTGCCGATGGCGACGAGCGAGGCGCCGTCCACGATGCCGGAGGAGTTGCCCGCGTGGTGGACGTGGTCGATCTCCTCTACCCAGTGGTACTCCTGCAGCGCCACCGCGTCGAAGCCGCCCAGGTCGCCGATGTCGGCGAACGACGGCTTCAGCTTCGCGAGCGAGTCGGCCGTCGTGCCGGGACGCATGTACTCGTCGTGGTCGAGCACCACGAGACCGGAGCGGTCGGTGACGGGGACGACGGAGCGGTCGAAACGGCCGTCCTTCCAGGCGGCGGCCGCACGCTCCTGGGACAGTGCCGCGTACTCGTCGACATCGCGCCGGGTGAAGCCCTCGATCGTGGCGATGAGGTCGGCGCCGATGCCCTGCGGTACGAAGTTGACGGCCAGGTTGGTCATCGGGTCGTTGAACCAGGCTCCGCCGTCCGAGGCCATCGGCACCCGGGACATCGACTCGACACCGCCCGCGAGCACCAGGTCCTCCCAGCCCGAACGGACCTTTGCGGCAGCCAGGTTGACGGCCTCCAGGCCCGAGGCACAGAAGCGGTTCTCCTGGACGCCGGCCACCGTGTCCGGCAGCCCGGCGGCGATCGCGGCGGTGCGGGCGATGTCGGAGCCCTGGTCGCCCACCGGGCCCACGACGCCGAGCACGATGTCGTCGACGGCGGCCGGGTCGAGGCCGGGGAAGCGCCGCCGGACCTCGTGGATCAGGCCGACGACGAGGTCGATGGGCTTGGTGCCGTGCAGGGAGCCGTTGGCCTTGCCGCGGCCGCGCGGGGTGCGGATCGCGTCGTACACATACGCTTCGGTGCTCACGAGTCTGGCCTTTCCAGTGCGGGAGGGTGCGGCCCGGGGGCCGGTGTCAGGCGGTGTCCTCGGCGGACGCGTCCGACGGGGAGGCGCCGGCCGGAGGGGAGGCACCGGCGGGAGAGGCGTCCGGCGCCGGGCCGTCCACGACCGACGCGTTCTGCGACAGTCCCGGTATGCCCCAGTCGTGGGCCACGTCGGCGGTGTCGGCGCCCGGCTGCGCGGGTCCGCCGCGGACGGAGGTGTGGGTGGCGGAGAAACGGGGCGCGGGGGCGGGCTGGGTGATGCCGCCGAAGTCGGTGAAGGTGCCACGGGCCGCGAGATGGGGGTGGTGCGGGGCCTCGCTCAGCGACAGGACCGGGGCCACACAGGCGTCGGAGCCCTCGAAGACGGCCGTCCACTCGTCCCTCGTACGGCTTCTGAAGCGGGCCGCGACGCTCTCGCGCAGCTCGCTCCAGGCGGCCACGTCCTTGCGGGCCGGGGCCCGGTCCGCGATGCCGAGGAGGTCGACGAACTCGGCGTAGAACTGCTGTTCAAGGGCGCCGACGGCCATGTACCGGCCGTCGGCCGTCTCGTACGTGCCGTAGAAGGGGCAGCCGCCGTCGAGGAGGTTGGCGGCGCGGCGGTCCTGCCAGCCGCCGGCGGCGAGCATGCCGTGGATCATCGCGGAGAGGTGCGCGGTGCCGTCGACGATGGCCGCGTCCACGACCTGGCCGGCGCCGGTCGCGCGGGCGTGGTGGAGGGCGGCGAGGACGCCGACGACGAGGTAGAGGGAGCCGCCCGCGTAGTCGCCGAGCAGGTTGGCGGGGGCGGGCGGCGGGGTGTCCGCGGGGCCGATCATGCCGAGGGTGCCGGTCAGGGCGATGTAGGCGATGTCGTGCCCGGCGCGCCGGGCGAGCGGGCCCTGCTGGCCCCAGCCGGTCATCCGGCCGTAGACGAGGCGGGGGTTGCGGGCGTGGCAGGTCTCGGGGCCGACACCGAGGCGCTCGGCGACGCCCGGCCGGTAGCCCTCGATCAGGATGTCGGCGCGGTCGGCCAGGTCGAGGACGAGGTCCGGGCCGGCCGGGGACTTCAGGTCGACGATCACCGAGCGCTTGTTGCGGTTGGTGACGTCGTACAGGGGGTTCACGGCGAGGTCCGCGCCGCCCGGCCGGTCGACGCGGACGACGTCGGCGCCGAGGTCGGCGAGGAGCATGGCGGCGAACGGTCCCGGGCCGATGCCCGCGAGTTCCACCACGCGCACACCGGCGAGCGGGCCGTGGCCGGGCGTCTTCGCCACTGTCATCGAGCCCCCATGCTCCGTGACACATTCGATGTGACACCGGTGATGTTAGGAACGGGGTCCACTGCGCACAAGCCCCGAATGAGCAAACGCTTAGTCATTGTGCCCGGAGTCGCCGCACGTGTCAGCCCGCGCGCACCCGGCTTCCGGCGCCGGAGTCAGCGGGCGTCCAGCTCCGCTATCAGCTTCTTCGGAGCGATCACGCGGTAGCTCTCCTCGACCCAGTCGCACAGCAGCTCCACGGCCGGAGCGCCCTTCTCCTCCAGCGGGACGCGCACCCACCCGGCCCTGCCCAGGCCGTACCCCGCGGGCTCGGCGCCGGGGCAGCTCAGGGCGTGGGCATGGGTCTCCTCGTCCCTGAGCTTGACGGTGACGCCCAGCGGATGGCCGCCGTCATCCGTACCGAGGAACACGAACACCTTCTTGTTGACCTTCGCGACGCTCTCGCCCCAGGGGAACTCCTCGACGGCACCGGGCATGGCGAGGGCGAACTCGCGTACCTTCTGCCACTTTTTCAGGGCGTTCCTGGGTACGGTCACGGCCACCTCCGGATCCCGCGCGCTCGGCTGCTCGTCCCTCACGCTAGCCTCAGCCACCGACAACGGCGCGTGGGCGAGTGCTGAGGGGTGCAATGAGCGGGCAGAACAGGCCGGATCGGGCGTACGACGTCGTGCTCTACGGGGCAACGGGGTTCGTCGGGGAACTCACCGCGGAGTATCTCGCCGCGCACGCGCCGAAGGGGCTGCGCTGGGCGATCGCCGGACGCAACGCGGAGAAACTCGCGGCCCTGCGCGAGCGACTGCCCGGCGGTGCGAGCATCGGTGTGCTCCGGGCGGACGGGTCCGATCCGCAGGCAGTGCGCGAACTCGCCCGGCAGGCACGGGTGGTGGCGACGACCGTCGGCCCGTACATCACGCACGGCGAGGAGCTGGTGGCCGCCTGCGCCGACGAGGGCACCGACTATCTGGATCTCACCGGCGAGCCCGAGTTCGTCGACCTGACGTACGTCCGGCACGACGCACGCGCGCGGGAGACCGGCGCCCGGATCGTGCACGCGGCCGGCTTCGACTCGATACCGCACGACCTGGGCGCGTACTTCACCGTGCGGCAGCTCCCGAAGGACGTGCCGATCACCGTGGACGGCTTCGTGCGCGCCGAGGGGATGTTCTCGGGCGGCACGTTCAACTCCGCGCTCACCGGCTTCTCGCGCACCCGGGAGACGATGGCCGCCGCGCGGGACCGCAAGCGGCACGAGCCGCGCACGGTGGGGCGGCGGGCGTACGCGCCGGTGAGCGCGCCCCGGTTCGCCAAGGAGGTCGGGGCGTGGGCGCTGCCGCTGCCGACCATCGACGCGCAGGTGGTGCAGCGCTCGGCGCGCGCCCTGCCCCGCTACGGGCCGGACTTCCGCTACCGCCACTACGCGGCCGTGAAGACCCTGCCCTTCGCGGTGGGCGGGGTCGCGTTCGTCGGCGCGGTCGTCGCCGCGGCCCAGGTTCCGCCGGTGCGGCGCTGGCTGGGCGACCGGCTCAAGCCGGGCGAGGGGCCGAGCGCGGAGAAGCGGGCGAAGAGCTGGTTCTCGGTGCGGTTCGTGGGCGAGGGCGGCGGTCGCCGGGTCTTCACGGAGGTCGCCGGCGGCGACCCCGGCTACGGCGAGACGGCGAAGATGTTCGCCGAGTCCGCCCTGTGCCTGGCCCTCGACGACCTGCCGGCCACGTCGGGGCAGGTCACGACGGCGGTCGCGATGGGGGACGCGCTGATCGAGCGGCTGCGCGCGGCGGGCATCACCTTCCGGGTGGCGGCGTCCCGCTAGCCGACGGCCCCTTCCGGCGTCCTCGGGGCGGGCGGGTGGGCCCTACTGGGCCCACCCCGTCAGGGTGTAGATCATCCCGGCGATCCAGGCCAGCCCCGCGATCAGGGCGAGCAGCAGCCCGGTCGTCACGACCCGCTCGACGGACTGGGTGGGGGCGGCGGCGGGCTTCGGTGCTCGGTGCGTCGTCATACGGCACAGCCTGCCGATCATGACGGGCGCCGGCATCCGTACACGTACTCAGTTCGTACTCAGGTGTCAGGTCCGTACGTACGCGCGAAGACGCCCGGCGCCCGCTCGCGGCCCGGGGCCGGGGCCGGGGTTCAGCCGGTCGTGTCCCGCAGGGCCCGGCGGCAGAGGGAGTCGGCGCGGCGGGTGGTCTCCGGGAGGCGGTAGGCCGGGGTGAGGGCGAGCGTGTGGGCGCAGGCGTTGTCGAGGCTCACCCGGTGGCCGACGGAGACGAAGACCGGCTTGACGCCGTCGCGGGTGCGCAGGGCGCGGCCCACCTCCTCGGTGCCCGCGAGGAGCGGGGCGGCGCTGCCGCGCGGGGTGCCCGGGTCGTCGTGGGTGAAGGTGAAGGGGTTCTTCGCGACGCCGATCGTGGGCAGGCCGGTGAGGACGCCGAGATGGGCGGCGAGGCCGAAGCGGCGCGGGTGGGCGAGGCCGTAGCCGTCGCAGACGACGAGACCGGGGTCGCACGGCAGCGCGTCGAGCGCGGCCAGCACGGTCGGGACCTCACGGAACGCGAGCAGTCCGGGGACGTAGGGGAAGGAGACCTGTCCGACCGCCGTGGCCTCGGCCACCACGTCGAGGGTCGCCGCGTCGAGCACCACGGCCGCCGCCGCGACGACGTCGCGCTCGTCGTCGTAGGCCACGTCCACGCCGGTGACGTACCCGGTGCCGGGCGGTGGTCCGCTCTCGTCGAGGACCACCTTGCCCCGCAACTCGTCCTGCACGGCGAGGGCTTGCTCTTCGGTGGCGGGCCAGCCCGCCGGGATGCGTACGGTCGTCATGGTGCCGACGAGCGTACGCATACCCCCATGGCGCGGAGGTCCGGGGCTATGTGTCGAGGGCGCGCTTGAGCTGGCTCTTGTTCATGTCCGAACGGCCCTGGATGCCGCGCTTCTTAACCTCTTCGTAGAGCTGGTCGCGCGTGGGCCCCTCGGAGCCCTGGTGCGAGCGCTGACCGCCGCGCCTGCTCGACGACATGTCCTGCGTGGAGGTGCGGCTCGCGGTCCTGGACTCCCCGGACCGGGCGCGTTCCTTGTTGACCGTCCGGGCGGCGATCTCCTTGGCGCGCGACTCGCTCTCGCCCCGGTCCTCGGCGCTCTCCTTGATGTGCTCGTACTGGCGTTCCCTCTTGGGGCTCGAACCGCGTGGCATGCAGATCACTCCCTTCGTGATTCGAACACGCCACGGGTACCCAGCACCGCCGGAACAACCCCGCGGCGATCAGTTCTCCAGCCGGGCCACGCGCCCCTTCTCGCCCGCCGCCCAGCAGCCCCGGTCCGCGGCGCAGTCGACGGTGTCGTACGAGCCGGTGTCGACCGTGCGCCAGGTGCGGCCCCCGTCGGTGGTGACGTCGGTGCCGGTGGGGCCGACGGCGAGAGCGGTCGTACGGCTGTACGGGAGCCAGGCGACCCCGGAGCGGTAGGCGGGCGACGGCTGCGCGGCGGGTTTCCAGGTGCGGCCGGTGTCCCCGGTGGTGGCCGCGGCCCGGGGGGACGGCTGGTCGGCGCGGTAGTCGCCGCCGACGGCGATGCCGTGCGCCCGGTCGCGGAAGGCGAGCGCGAAGACGCCCCGGGCAGGATCGCCGGCCGGTACGGGGGTGTCGGCGGCCGTCCAGGTCAGCCCGCGGTCGGCGCTGTGCAGCACCCGCGCGCGTGCGGCCCCGCCCGTCGCGAGCCAGACATCGCGCGAACCGGAACCGACCAGGCACTGACCGCTCGCGGCGAAGCCGGCCTCTCCCTCCAGGGCCGCGGGCATGCCCTCGTTCGGCAGGACCGACCAGGACCGGCCGCCGTCCTTCGTGGACAGGATGCGGAACTTCCCGTCGACCGGGTCGCTCATGGCGAGTCCGTGGCGGGGGTCGAAGAAGGTGAGGCAGTCGTAGAAGGCGCGCGGGTCGGTGTTCCGGAACGACTCGGTCCATGTCGCACCGCCGTCGTCCGTGCGGTACACGCGGGATGCCTCTCCCTCCCCGATGGCGAGTACGACCGCCCTGCGTGCGTCGAATGCCTCGATGTCCCGGAACTGCAACTCCCGTGCGCCGGGCGGTGAGACGTCGCGCCAGGTCCTGCCCCCGTCGCCGGTGCGCAGCACGGTCCCCGCGGAACCCGCCAGCCAGGCACTGTTCCGGCTGACGGCGGCCAGACCGCGAAAGCGCGCGTCGGTGCCGGTCCGCTTCGGTTCCCAGTGCGGTGGCCGGTCACCCTCCCCGTGCGCCTGCGCGGGCACCGCCAGGGCGGCGGCGAGCACCACCGCGGCCAGGCCCGTCGCCATCGTCCGACTCGTCCGACTCATCCGCCTCGACTGCCCCAAGCCCCTCATGGCGGGCGAAGCTAGTGCACCGATCCGGTGCCGTCCAGATGGCCTCCGCGGGAACCGCGGGGCGGCGTCCGGTGTCCTCTCCCATGTCCCGGAACACGCGATGAGAAATCGATCACCTCGGTGATTGGGTTCGGTGACAGAGGTCACTCGACCCTCATGTGCACGGATCGGCCCGATCCGGCGTCTTCTGAAGTGCCCGGCCTCAGTCATCCGGAATCCGTCCACCCGTCACAAGGGAGCAAGGCGTTGTCCACCGTCATCGAGCAGCCCGTAGAGGCCCGTCTCGTCGCCGCCGCGCCGCGGATGCCGAGCATTCCCGCCACGCTCCACTACGACCGTCGCGACCCCTTCGCCGTCCGTATGACCTTCCCCGCCCCGGCCACGCTGGAGGGCGTCGAGGTCTGCTGGACCTTCGCCCGTGAACTGCTGGTGACCGGGATGGAGGAGTCCGTGGGCTACGGGGACGTCCGCGTCCGCCCGTACGGCTACGAGCGGCTGGTCCTGGAGTTCCACGCTCCCGAGGGCACCGCCGTGGTGCATGTCCACACCGGTGAGGTACGGCGCTTTCTGGACAGCACGATCGATCTGGTGCCGCTCGGCCTGGAGCACCACCAGGTCGACCTCGACCACGACCTGGCGCAGCTGATGCGCGACGCCTGCTGAGGCCCCGCCCGACGACGCCCGCAGAGGCCCCTCCCCACTCCCCCACCCCCGCTGCGCCGCCCCCATGAGCGGGCCGCGCGTTAATGCGTTGACAGCCTTCCGGCCCCCTCCGTACGTTGGTTCACGGTCCTGTTGCCGTCGATTGGAGAAGGACGTTGCTCGTCTGAGGTCCTGAGACACCGCGTCACACACCCCGCCGTATCCCGGCGCCCGCGTGTGTGCGTTGCGTGCGACCTCGGCGTCAGAGCCGTCCTGCCGGCAGCGGGTTCTTCCACCCCTCCGTCACGTCGCCCCGCGGTGTTTCGAACGCGTCGCCCCTGGCCGCTTCCCGCACCCGCGAGGTTCCTCATGTCTACTCCCCTCTCTCTCACCTGTACGTCCCTGTCGTTCGCCTGGCCCGACGGCACCCCCGTCCTGGAGGATCTGCAGGTCGCCTTCGGACCCGGCCGGACCGGGCTCGTCGGTGTCAACGGCTCAGGCAAATCAACCCTGTTGAAGCTGATCGCCGGGGAACTCAGCCCGACCGAGGGCACCGTCCGCGTGGCCGGTGAGGTCGGCTACCTCCCGCAGAACGTCACGCTCGACACCGGCCTGCGCGTCGACGAGGCGCTCGGTATCGCCGCCGCCCGTGCCGCGC
Source organism: Streptomyces sp. NPDC002324 (assembly GCF_053593335.1). NCBI lineage: Bacteria > Bacillati > Actinomycetota > Actinomycetes > Kitasatosporales > Streptomycetaceae > Streptomyces > Streptomyces sp. NPDC002324. Next base: position 64,379 of record NZ_JBSFCF010000021.1, on the reverse strand, counting down.
TGCACGCCATCGAGGCGGGTGACGTGGCCGAGGAGCACTTCGCGACGATCGGCGACGACTGGGACGTGGAGGAACGCGCCCTGGCGACGCTCGGACAGCTGGGCCTCGGCCACGTCGACCTGGACCGCACGATCGGCGAGGTCTCCGGCGGGGAGTCGGTGCTGCTGCGCCTGGCCGCGCTGCTGCTGCGCCGGCCCGACGTCCTCCTGCTGGACGAGCCGACCAACAACCTCGACCTGTTCGCACGGCGCCGGCTGTACGAAGCCGTCGAGGCGTGGTCCGGGGTCATGGTCGTGGTCAGCCACGACCGTGAACTCCTGGACCTGGTCGACCAGATCGCAGATCTGCACGCCGGCGAGGTCACCTGGTACGGCGGCAACTTCTCCGCCTACGAGGAGGCCCTCGCCACCGAACAGGAGGCCGCCGAGCGGATGGTGCGGGTCGCCGAGACCGACCTGAAGAAGCAGAAGCGCGAACTGATCGACGCCCAGGTCAAGTTGGCCCGCCGCAAAAAGTTCGGGCAGAAGATGCAGGACCAGAAGCGGGTACCGAAGATCGTGGCCGGGGCGCGCAAGCGCGCCGCTCAGGAGTCCGCGGGCAAGCACCGCATCCTGCACGAGGAGCGGCTCGCCGGGGCGAAGGAGCGGCTCGACGAGGCGGTGGAGGCGGTACGGGACGAGGACGAGATCCGCGTCGAGCTGCCGTACACGGCCGTACCCCCGGGCCGCACCGTCCTCACCCTGCTGGACCTGGAGCTGAGATACGGCGCCCGGGTGAAGGGCGGGCTCGACCTGCGCGGGCCGGAGCGGATCGCGTTGATCGGCCGCAACGGCTCGGGCAAGACCACGCTGCTGCGGACGATCGCGGGCGAGCTGGAGCCGGTGAGCGGCGAGACGACGGCGCATGTCCCGATGCGGTTCCTGCCGCAGCGGCTCGACGTCCTCGACGACGAGCTGACGGTCGCCGAGAACGTGGCCCGGTTCGCGCCGGACGCCACCAACAACCGGATCCGGGCCCGTCTCGCCCGCTTCCTGTTCCGGGGCGCCCGCGCCGACCAGCCGGCGGCGACGCTGTCCGGCGGGGAACGCTTCCGGGCCGCCCTCGCCGCACTGATGCTCGCCGAGCCCGCCCCGCAGCTGCTGATGCTGGACGAGCCGACGAACAACCTCGACATGGCGAGCGTGCGGCAGCTGACGACCGCGCTGGAGTCGTACGAGGGGGCGCTGATCGTGGCCAGCCACGACCTGCCGTTCCTGGAGTCGATCGGGATCACCCGGTGGCTGCTGATGGAGGAGGGAGAGCTGCGGGCCACGACACCGGAGGAGATCGAGGCGGCCGGCTGATACGGCGAGCCCGGCGCGGACACCCGCGCCGGGCCCGGCTACCGCCGAGTATCTCAGTCGGGCCACAGCCTGGCTCCGGTGGTTTTGTCCTCGTGCGCCGGGGCTGCATGATGGCCAACCGGCGTCGCTTCACGCGCGCCGGGAAACCGTCGTTCGATTCGGAGTCACCCACGTGCCCAGCAGGAAAGCCCTCGTCCGCCGTCCCAGCCCCCGTCTGGCCGAGGGCCTCGTCACGCACGTCGAACGCACCGAGGTGGACGTCGACCTCGCGGTCGAGCAGTGGGAGGCGTACAGGAAGGCCCTGCGCGAGCACGGCTGGGAGACGATCGAGGTGGAGCCGGCCGACGACTGCCCGGACTCGGTGTTCGTCGAGGACACCGTGGTGATGTACAAGAACGTGGCCCTGATCGCGCGCCCCGGCGCCGAGTCCCGGCGGGAGGAGACCGAGGGGATCGAGGAGGCCGTGGCCGCGCTCGGCTGCTCGGTGAACTGGGTCTGGGAACCCGGCACGCTGGAGGGCGGCGACGTCCTCAAGGTCGGCGACACCGTCTTCGTCGGGCGCGGCGGGCGGACGAACGCGGCCGGGGTGCAGCAGCTGCGGGCCGCGTTCGAGCCGCTGGGGGCGCGGGTCGTCTCCGCGCCCGTGAGCAAGGTGCTGCATCTGAAGTCGGCGGTCACCGCGCTGCCCGACGGCACGGTCGTCGGGCACATCCCGAAGATGGACACGCCCTCGCTGTTCGGCCGCTTCCTGCCGGTGCCCGAGGAGGCCGGAGCGCATGTGGTGCTCCTCGGCGGCGACAAGCTGCTGATGGCGGCCAGCGCGCCGAAGACGGCGGAGCTGTACGCGGACCTCGGGTACGAGCCTGTCGTGGTCGACATCAGCGAGTTCGAGAAGCTGGAGGGCTGTGTGACATGCCTCTCGGTGCGGCTGCGGGGGCTGTACGCCTGAGCGGATGATCCTTCACGCTTCCGGCCCCGGGACCTGCGGCTCCACGGGGCCTTCGGCGTGCCCGCCAAAGCCTTGCGGCACCCCGCTGATCAGCACTCTTTACGGCGCTCTTAACCTACGGCATCGTAACCTACGGATTCGTAGCCTACGATGCCGTAGGTTCAGGCCACCCGCCCGTGGCCGACAAGAAGACAAGCCCCCTGTTCGTCCCCCTGGAGCATTTGTGTCGATCACTTCTCCTCACCTCGGCAGCCCGTCCAGCGAATGGACCGACGCGCGCCTGCTGTACGCGCTGGAGGAAGTCGTCGAGAAGGAACTGAACCGGCATCTCAAGGTCACCAAGAACTGGATGCCGCACGAGTACGTGCCGTGGAGCGACGGCCGCAACTTCCCCGGCTTCTTCGAGGACGGCGAGGCCTGGGAGAAGGGGCAGTCGAAGGTCACCGAGGTCGGCCGGATCGCCCTCGTGGTGAACCTCCTGACCGAGGACAACCTGCCGAGCTACCACCACGAGATCGCCACCCTCTTCGGCCGTGACGGCGCCTGGGGCACCTGGGTGCACCGCTGGACCGCGGAGGAGGGCCGGCACGGCATCGTGATGCGCGACTACCTGCTCGCCTCGCGCGCGGTGGACCCGGACAAGCTCGAAGAGTTCCGCATGTCCCACATGGGCGAGGGCTTCGAGTCGGACAACCGGCACTCGATGCTGCACACGGTCGCGTACGTCGCCTTCCAGGAGCTGGCCACCCGCGTCTCGCACCGCAACACCGGCCACCACTCCGGTGACCCCGTGTGCGACCGCATGCTGGCGCGCATCGCGGCCGACGAGAACCTCCACATGATCTTCTACCGGAACCTGCTGAAGGCGGCGTTCGAGTTCGCCCCCGACCTCACCATGCAGGCTGTCCGCGACGTCGTCGTGAACTTCCGGATGCCCGGCCACGGCATGCCCGGCTTCGAGCGCGCCGCCGCGCAGATGGCCATCGGCGAGGTCTACAACATGCGCATCCACCACGACGACGTCCTCGCGCCCGTCATCCGCTTCCTGAAGATCATGGAGATCGACGGCCTCGGCCCCGAGGGCATGAAGGCCCAGGAGGAGCTCGGCCTCTACATGGGCGGGCTCGACGCGGAGGCCCGCAAGTTCGACGAGAAGCTCGCGGCCCGCAAGGCGCGGATGGCGGCTCGCGCGGGGGCCTGACCGACGCGGTCCGGCCCGCATGGGCGGACAGGGGGCGGGGCGGCCGGATTCGAACCGACGTGTTCCGGTTTTGGAGACCGGCGCGTCTGCCTCTGCGCTACGGCCCCGCCTTGCGGGCCACCCTAGCCTCCGCACTCACCACTCCGCCTCCCGATAGTCCTTGAGGAACACGCCCGACACCGGGTCGCCCGCCTCGCCACGCACGATCGGGTCGTAGACGCGGGCCGCGCCGTCGACGATGTCGAGCGGGGTGCGAAAGCCTGCGCCGGACATGCGCTGTTTCTTCGGGGCCGGGTTCTCGTCGGTGATCCAGCCGGTGTCGACGGCGCACATGTGCACGCCCTGGTCGGCCAGTTCGGCCGCACTGGTGCGGGTGAGCATGTTGAGCGCGGCCTTCGCCATGTTGGTGTGCGGATGCCCGGCGGTCTTGTTGCGCACGGCGAAACGGCCCTCGACGGCTGTCACGTTGACCACGTACCGGCGTCGGCGCGGGCCGGCGAGCAACAGCGGCAGCAAGCGGTCGCACAGGAGCGCTGGGGCGAGGGAGTTGACCAGCTGGGTCTCCAGGACCTCCGCCGGGTCGAGTGCGCCGAGCCGCGCCGACCAGGAGTTCTCCGGGGAGGGGTCGGGCAGCAGCCCGGCCTCGTCGGCCTCGCGCAACGCGACGGGCAGCGCGGCGGCCCCGTCCGGAAGCATCCGCAGCGGGGTGAACCCGGGTGCCTGCCGCGCCCCTTCGGGCAGCGCGTCGAACTCTCCCCCGGCCAGCAGCGCGTAGGACTCCGGTGGCCGCCGTATCGTCTGGGCCGCGTTGTTCACCAGGATGTCGAGCGGCTCGCCCTCCTGCCGCAACTGCTCGCACAGGCCCAGCACCTGGCGCGGGTCCCGCAGATCGACGGCGACGACGGTCAGCCGGTCGAGCCACTTCTCGGCTCCGGGCTGGGCCCGGAAACGGCGTACGGTGTCGTGCGGGAAGCGGCTGGTGACGAGCAGGTCGACGCCGTCGCGCAGCATCATCAGCGCCAGCTGGAAGCCGATCTTCACCCGGCCGCCGGTGAGCAGCGCACGGCGGCCGCTCAGGTCGGTGCTCAGAGCGCGTCGCGCGGTGTTGTCGGCGGCGCATCGCGGGCACAGCCGGTGGTAGAAGGAGTCGACCTGTCGATACGACGTCTTGCAGACGTAGCAGTGACGCGACTTGTGGAGCACTCCCCCGTCGCCCGCCGCCGCTGGTGACAGCGGAGCGTCCTCGCGCCGCGAGAGGGCTCCGGTGGCGGTCGCGGTCATCACGGCGGCGTCCGCGGCGGACTTCTCGGCGCTGAGCGCCCTACGGCGCCGCCTCCATCCGTCGCGTGCGAAGGACGCGGCGACCCGCTCGGTCCTCAGCCGCACGGGGTCGTCCACGGGCAACGCCCGCAGCCTGCCGACCGTACGGTGAAAGGCCGCCAGCTCCTCCTCGGTGATCCCGCCGCTCTCGCCCATGCGTGCCCCCGCCCGCGTGCCCGTGCCCCGTACCGCTGTCCCGGCCGCACCCACGCGGCCGTCGGACCCGTGGCACGCCGGGCACCGCGGAAGATGTCGAGCGCGGTGCGGACGACCGGATTCGTACCGGGTTCTCGCCCTGCCGAGGCGGTGCGACTGCCTCTGCGCCACCTCCGAACCGCGCTTGAGGATCCTATGCGACCGCCCGGGACGGGGCCCACCGATTTCCTCCGACCCGCCTACGTCGACGGGCGGTTCACCTGCGGTCCGACGAGGGTCGCGGCCGTGGGGGTGAGGGGGCCCGGTGTCGTGGGGGTGAGTGGGGGTCCGGTGTCGTGGGTCAGCCGTTCTCGGCGCGCCGGAGCCGTAGCCTCTCCTTCTCGGACAGCCCGCCCCAGACGCCGAACCGCTCGTCGTGGGACAGGGCGTATTCCAGACATGCGGTGCGCATCTCGCACATCCCGCAGATGCGCTTCGCCTCACGCACCGAACTGCCGGGCTCGGGAAAGAAGAAGTCGGCCCCCGTCTGCGCACACAGCGCGCGCTCCTGCCAGGCGCTGTCGATCGGGGTGATCGTGTCATAGTGCATGCGCAGCATCGTGTCGCGCGCCGAAAAACGTTCGATCAACGCGGCATCAACACGACGGCCCGGGCCTGACATGGTCCCCCGGGGCGGTGGACCGACGCACGACGGCGCGCTGAGCGGGGTCCACGGGAAACGAAGCCATCGGACGTGACGTGAGGCGGGCGATCGTCCGTGGACGGTGCCAGACTCGGCGGTACAGGACATGGGCCCTCGCACCCCCTCGGAGGAGCGCAGCAATGCTCACCACCCGTTACGTCACCGGCGCCCCGAACTGGATCGACCTCGCCACCCCCGACATCGAAGGCGCCGCCGGCTTCTACCAGGATCTCTTCGGCTGGCGGTTCCGGCCGGCCGGCCCCGACATGGGCGGCTACGGCTTCTTCCAGCTCGACGGCCGCACCGCCGCGGCCGGCATGCAGAACCCGCCGGAACAGGGCCCCCCGTCCTGGAACGTCTACTTCCGGACGCCGGACGCCGAGGCCACGGTCAAGGCGGTCGAGCAGGCCCACGGTTCGGTGCTGCTGCGGCCCATGGACGTCGCCGACGAGGGCCGCATGGCGATCCTCGCCGACCGGGCGGGTGTCCCCTTCGGTGTCTGGGAGCCCCGTGGCAACAAGGGCCTCGACGTCGTCACCGACCCGGGCGCGCTGTGCTGGCTGGAGCTGCACACCCCGGACCTGCCCGCGGCGGCCGGGTTCTTCCACTCTGTGTTCGGCTGGGAGACCTACGCGATCGACGTCGGCGGCGGCAGCTACACCTGCGTCAGTCCGTCGGGGACCGAGCCGAGTGCCATGTTCGGCGGCATCGTCCCGCTCGACGAGGACCCGGGCGAGGCGGAGTCCGGACCGCACTGGCTGCCGTACTTCGAGGTCCCGGACCCGGACGCCGCGGTGAGCAGGACGCGGGAGCTGGGTGGCAGCGTCCACGCACCCGCCACGGACCTCGCGGGCGCGGGGCGCTTCGCCCGGCTCGCCGACCCGTACGGGGCTCGGTTCGCGGTGATCCGGAGCGAGCGGCCGCAGGGCTGATTCCCGCCTGCCGTCAGGTGCTCCGCCCGGACATCGGGCTCGGACGCCGTTCGGTCTGTCGTCATCTCATGAAGACACGAAAGTCTTGAGAGCGCTCTCAGTCATAAGTCTTGACGGCCCAACTTCCCCTGGGAACAGTGGGGGAACCACAGCAGGGGCCCCGTCCGCTGTGCCTCCACTCCCCCCACGTCCCAGGAGGCCACCGTGATCTCCCGCCGTATCTTCCTGTCCGCAACCGCGGCCGCCGTCGGCACGACCGCCCTCGGGGGCGCTCTCGGCGCACCCGCCCAGGCCGCGCCCGCGACCTGCCAACTCGCCCTGCGCAACGCCTCGTTGCCGGGCACGGTCCGGGCGTACGTCACCGGGCACGAGCAGGCGACGGGCGCCTGGCTGCTGCTGCGGGCCGACGGAGGGGTCTACCGGCCCACCTCGCCCCCCGCGCCCCAGACACCGCTGCCGGTCGACTGCGCGATCCCGCTCGGCCCGGCGGGGTCGGCCCCCACCGTGCTGACGCTGCCTCAGATGTACGGCGCCCGCGTCTACTTCGTACGCGACAGCACCCTGCAGTTCTTCCTCAATCCGGGCCCGGCGCTGGTCGAGCCCGCCTTCGCGACGCCCGCCGATCCCAACTACGGCAAGACCTGGTCGTTCTGCGAGTTCACCTTCAACTCCACGCAACTGTTCGCCAACATCAGTTACGTCGACCTGGTGACGGCCCTGCCGATCGGGCTGGCCCTGGAGGGCGACCGCACGCACACGGTCGCCCCGCTGCCCGACGGGGCGGTGGGCCGGATCGCCGCCGATCTGGTGGCGCAGTCGGCGCGGGACGGCCAGCCGTGGGACCGGCTCGTCATCCGGGGCGGCGACGGCAAGGTGCTGCGCGTCATCTCACCGCAGAACCTCATGGCGCCGTACTTCGACCGGCCCGACCTGATGCCGTTCCGCGCCTACTGGAACTCCTCCATCGACCAGGTGTGGCAGAAGTACCGGGGGACGGATCTGCGGATCGACCTCCAGGGCGGGCGGGGCGTCCTCGCCGGCCGCGTCTCCGGCGACACGCTCACCTTCGCCGGCGGCCACTCGTTCACCAGACCGACCTCGAAGGACATCTTCACCTGCAACCACGGTCCGTTCACCAACAACCCCGGTGACTCCGACACGAAGAAGGCGCTCCTCGCCCGTCTCGCCGCCGGATTCAACCGTTCGATCATGCTCACCCACCCCACACAGCCGAACGGGACGACGACGGCCGACTACTACCGGGGGACCGTGACGAACCACTGGTCACGGGTAGTGCACGCCAACTCGCCCATCGGGTACGCCTTTCCGTACGACGACGTGCGCCCCGACGGCCAGCCGGACGTGTCGGGCGCGGCGCACGACGGCAACCCGCGGCGGTTCACGGTGACGGTGGGCGCCTGAGCGCTCCGCCGCGATCGCCCCGGCCGACGGGCCGGGGCGGTTCGCGGCGCACCGGCGCAAGGCTCACCGGGCGTTGTTCGAGGAGGACCGGCTGCTCGGTGATCCTGATGGTGTCGCCGGGCCGAACGGCGGTCACCGTGCCGTCGAGCCGGTGCACGAAGGCGAGGCCCGGTTCGGACGTGGTCAGGGCGGTGCCGGAATCGGTCCAGCGGACGATGGCCTCGTGACTCGGCCCGGACTCCGTCACGGTGAACCTGCATTCCCACACGTTGGCGCCGAGACCCGAGGCCAGACCATGGCCACAGGAGTGGATCCGGGCGTGGGCGAGCCATCGCTGCAGCTGCTCGACCGCCAGCGCGGCCCGGGTCGGCGCCCCGCCCTCGGCCTGCAGCACGACGGGGATCTTGGTGCCGCCCCAGTTGTAGAAGTACATGCGCTCGACGTTGGCGTCGCGGGCGTACAGCCCCACGAGGTAGAAGCGCACCGCGTAGTCGGCGGCGCGGCGGCGGCTCAAGGGCTTCTGCAGGGGGATCTCGTACATGGTGCCGGTGTTCCACAGGCGTGGATGGACCCCGGCGCGGTGCAGTATGCGGTCGACGGTGCGGGTGAGCGCGAGCATGGTCTCCGGAGGATCGGAGGCCGTGCGCTGGTAGAGCTTGACGCCCGCGACATCGCAGTGCCGGTATCCGCCGAGTTCCGCGAAGCGCTCGAGGACGTGGACGGCCTCCGGCTCCCACAGACGCCCCATGCCGGGGCACACGACGGTGGCTTCCGGATCGGCGGCCCGGATCGTCCGGCCGGCTCTGCGGACCATCTCGACCAGTGTCTCCACGCTGCCGTTGTAGAACCGGGAGTCGTTCGCCAGCACCCACAGTTCGTACGCCTCGATGCGGCCCTGATATCGCCGCACGAGGGCGCGCACGAAGGTGTCCCAGTCGGCGAGACGGTCGGGCGGCGCGGCCCGGGAACCGTCGGCGTAGGGGCCGACCGGGCCGTCCGGACTCGCCCACCGCGGGGTGCCGCCCATGACGAACAGCGCGGGCAGACCGGCCCGTTCGGCACCGTCGACCAGCCGGTCGAGGACGTCCCAGTCGAACTCGCCGCGCCGGGGCTGGATGTTCGACCAGCGCGTGTCGCTGTCCCAGAGGCGCACGGCACCGGTCCGGAACGACGGCATGGTGCCCGTGGTGCTGTTGATGGTGACGCCGAAGAGGGTGGACCGTACCTGGGCCGGGGCGCTCACCCAGGCGGGTCCGGGTATCCACTGTTCCGACTTCCGTGGCGAAGTGCCGCGCAGGGCGGGGCTGCTGCTCGTCGCCGTCATGGCCACCAGAAGGGTCACCAGCACGGCCGAGAGCGCGAACAGCAGCGAGCGTCCGCGAGGTCTTCGCGTACCGTCGGCGGGCCTGACGGCCGGCACGGGTCGGGCTCGTGGTGCGGGTGGTGAGGACGGCGGCGTGCTCGCGGGCGGGCCGGTGGTGGGAGAGTCCGGTTCGGCGAGGGTGGGGGCGGGGGCAGTGGCGGGGACGTCCGGCTGCTCGGGTGCCGCGAGGGCGTCGGCCGGGAGGTCGTCCGGGATGTCGGCCGGGACATGGTCCGGAACGTGATCCGGGGAGTCGGCCGGAACGGGGGCAGGGGCGTGGTCCGGGACGTCGTCCGGGGCGTCGTCCGAGGCGTAGGACGCGGCCAGCCACAACTGGTACAGCGCGGCCATCTCGGCCTTGCCGGCGTTGCACGTCTTCGCTATGCGCTCGATCGTGGCGAAATCCGGCGGCACGATCTGCCCGGTGCAGTACCGGTACACGGTGGACTTGCTCGCACGGACGCCCTGGCCGATCCGCTGATAGCTGTGGCCACTGCGCTGCTTGAGGTCTTCGAGGAGGGCCCCGAGCTGCTTGCGATGCGACGCCTCGGCCATGCGGTTCCCCTGGTCTTCTGCCACAGCATCGGTCTGGTACCGGGCTGCCCCCCAGCAGCCGTGCGCACAGTATGCGCCACCGTAGAACGCCGGTTCGCCACGACAGAACCCGTCCGACGGCGTACTCAGGTCGTGCGCCGGGACCGCCCACTCCGGCGGAGGCGTTCCACCGCTCGGCGTTCTCCCAGTCCAGAGCGTGGACCGCGTTCCAGGCGTGCCAACTTGCCCTGCCGCTCTTGTCCTTCGGTTTCCGGCCACCGAAGATCTTCCTCGCCGGGCGAACCGGCGACGGGGGACACGCACCACGGCACGCTGCCGCGCTGACGAGACCTGCACCCGTCCGTCCCGAGCGGGGACTCCGCGGAACGTGCCGCGGGACGCCGGGACATCCAGGGAGGGAATCCTGTTGAGGAAAGGCTTCGTATACGCGGTGCTGGTCACCGTGGCCGCAGCGTCGATGAATCTGACCACGCTGACCGGTCCGGCGGCGGCGGAAACCTGTGGGACTCCGGGCTGCGGCGGTGAGGTCGACAACAACACCAACGCCTACGTGTCCATCTCCAACTGCTGGGCCGACTCCTACGGCACGTGGGAGAACGGCGACAACCTGCCGTGCCACGGCAACCCGGTGCGGGTGGGCAACATGCAGAAGGCACGGGTCTGGCTGTCCCCCGGGCAGCGGGAGGACAACTACTCGTACTTCTACGACACCGATGCCGTGAGGTTCCCGAAGGACTGCAAGACCTACTACCACTGGTGGGGCCAGTCGAGGGAAGCGCAATCCGAGGACCGCCGTGGCAAGGACGCCATCTGGCGGAAGATCAGCAGCGCCGACCACTTCTACTTCGACCGCGTCGTCTGCTGAGCCGGGACTCCTACGCGGAGGCGCGTCGTACCAGCGTGGTCGGCAGGACCACGCCGGTCGGCGCGCCGAGCGGCTCCTGGCCGCCCTGTTCGCCGACACCCCGCCGGTCCAGGCCACGGAGCAGCAGCCGCGCCATCAACCGGCCCATCTCCTCTATGTCCTGACGGATCGTCGTCAGCGGCGGATCGGAGTGCTCGGCCACCGGCAGCATGTCGTCGAAGCCGACCACGGCGACATCCTCGGGCACCCGCCGCCCCCGCTCCCGCAGCACACGCAGCGCTCCGGACGCGGACACGTCGTTGGCGGCGAACACCGCGTCCACCTCGGGACACCGGTCGAGCAGGACCCGCATCGCGCGCTCCCCGCCCGCCGGGGTGAAGTCGCCCTCGACGATCAGCCGGGGGTCGGCGTCCACCATGACGTCCCGGAACCCGTCGAGCCGGTCCACCGCGGAGGTCTGGTCGAGAGGCCCGGTGATGTGGGCGATCCGGGTGCGGCCGAGGCCGACGAGATGGCGTACGGCGTCCCGGGCGCCGCCCCGGTTGTCGCTGTCGACGTACACGGTGGGGGTGTCGCCGCGCGAGCGGTCCGCCCAGCCGGGCCGGCCGCCGAACACGGTCGGGACGCCGGCGCCCCGGATCAGGCCCGGCAGCGGGTCGTCCAGGTGCAGCGAGAAGACGAGCGCCCCGTCGACGTGCCCGCCGGCGAGATACCGGCCCACGCGCGCGTAGTCCTCCGGGCCCTCGGTGAGCAGCAGGACGAGCTGGGAGTCGTGCGCGGTCAACTCCTTGCTGATGCCCCGGAGCTGGAGGGCGAAGAAGGGGTCGGCGAAGACCCTGGTCTCCGGTTCGGCGATCACCACGGCCACCGCGTCGTGCCGCCGGGTGACGAGGCTGCGGGCCGCCTGGTTCGGTACGTACCCCAGCTCCTCGACCGCCCTGCGCACCCGCTCGACCAGCGCCTCCCGCACGCCCTCGCCCCCGTTGACCACCCGCGAGACCGTCGCCCTGGACACGCCGGCCCGCGCGGCCACGGCCTCCAGCGTGGGGCGCGACGCTGTCTCGGTCACTTGGGGACTCTCCTCCGGTGGCGGGTGCGCTCAGGATAGCCCCGGAGGGACGTCGTTGAGAGCGCTCCCCGATCATCGGCCGGTGCCCCGAAATGCCGTTGCGCGCGGGGCCGTCGCTCGTCGAGGATCCTCGGATGACCATGAGAAAGGCCCATGAGGGCTGAGCGCCTGTCCCCGTACGCCCGCCTCCCGCGCGCGTACCCCGACCTTCACCTCCGGCACAGTACGGTCGACGCCTTCGGCGGCGCCCACTGGCTGCTGACCGAGCACGTGGATCCCCCGACGCCGTACGACGCCCTGGTCGTCACGGTCACGGACGGCGGCTCCCGCACGACGTGGCTCGGCCCGGTGTCGGCCCGTTTCCCACGGCTCGACACCCTCCCGGACGGCGGCTTCGTCGTCGCCGACGCGCGAAGTCGTGACGGCTCCGACCAGGTACGGGTCTTCGACGCGCTGGGCCGCCCCTCGTGGGCGTTCCGCGTGGGCGACGGCATCGAGCACCTGCTGACCGACCAGGCCGGTGATCTGTGGATCGGCTACTTCGACGAGGGCGTCTTCGGCGACCCGCTGAGCGCGCCGGGCGCCCGCCGCTGGAGCAGCACGGGGACACCGCTGTGGGAGTACCGGCCGCCGCCGGGCGTCGACCAGATCGCCGACTGCTACGCCCTCAATGTGGGCCGTGCCGCGACCTGGGTGTACCCCTACACGCGGTTCCCGTTGGTGGAGATCCGGGGCGGCGGCTCGTTCCGTGCGCGTACGACGGCGGTGAGGGGTGCGAGGGGCGTGGCCGTGCACGAGGAGCGGGTCGCGTTCCTCGGCGGCTACCGGGGCGCCCACGACCTGCTCACCCTGGCGCGCCTCACCGAGACGTCCGTCGAGACCACCCGCACGGCGCTGCTGTCCCGCCCGGACGGCACCCCTCTGCGCCGGCGGCGCCGGATCGTGAGCCGGGGGTCGCGTCTGTACGTCCAGGAGGAGCCGTACGTCGAGTGGTTCGTGTTCGACGTCGAGGCGTCCTCGGCGGGGTGAGCCGTCGCGGGCGGCGCCCGTCCCGCCCGTCTCTCAGTGCCGGTGCGAGGCGCCGGTCGATCCGGACCCGCCCGCCGTGTCGGGCGCCTCCGGATCGACGGCCCCGTGCGGCTTGTGCGGCTCGTACCCCGGAATCGTGCCGTCCGTCTTGCGGACCAGGAACAGGCCCGCCATGCCCATGTCGGAGTGGCTCTGGACATGGCAGTGGTACATCCAGGCGCCCGCCCCGACCCCCTCGCCCGCGATGATCTGGAAGCCGAAGGAGTCGGCGGGTCCGACGATCTTGTTGTCGATGACCTGGCTGGGGTCGTCGGGGCCGGTGAGCATCCCGGTGCGGTTGTCGGCCCAGCGGTGACCGTGCATGTGGAAGGTGTGGTAGTACTCGCCGTGCGTGATGACGACGAACTCGACGCGGTCACCGACGGTGGCCTCGAAGTCGGGGCCGGTGTGGGCGGGCTTGTTGTTGATGCGCAGGTCGTTGAAGACGACGGTGACGGTCTTGTCGGGCAGCACATCGCCCTTGCGGCGGACGACGACGGGGCCGTAGAGACCCTTGCGGATGCCGCCCGTGCCGTGTGCGGTGCCGACGGCGTGGTCGTGGTAGTGCCAGTAGCCGGCGCTGCCCGCCCGCCAGGTGCCGTCCGGACGGGCGCCTGGGGCGTGCGTGCGCCAGGTGTAGGTACGGGTGCCGCCCGGCTCGACCTCGCTCCTGTTCAGCCTGGTGCCGTCGCTGGACGTCTCGTAGTCGAGGCCGTGCACGTGCAGACTCGCCGCCACGTCCATGGTGTTCTCGAACTCGATGTGCAGCGTGTCGCCCTCGTTCAGCTCGATCAGCGGGCCCGGTATGGAGGCCTTGCCCTTCGCGAAGCCGTAGCCCATCTGCCCGTCGGACAGCTTCTCGGCGTACATCTTGATGTGCTTGACCTCGCCTCCCGCCGGGGCCGTCCTGGCCCGTCCGGCGGCGCTCACGGCCTCGGGGGCGCTGACGGTCCCGATGGCCACGGACAACGATGTCGCGGCGGCGGCGCCGCCCAGCAGCACCCGCCGGTTGAACCCTCGCCTGTCCATCGCGTCCATGCGGAACTCCCCATGTTCATACGGATCTTGCGGAGACGCACCTGTGATCAACCTGTGTGACGGTAGCGGCACCCCGGCGGTTTCTCCACACCCAGGACAAAGTTCGCACCATTCCGGTCATAGGTCTTGGCGAGCCGTGCAAATGGGGGCTAGCTTCCATGGCGCCGTTGCTGTGACCGAGGAGGTGCCCATGTACTTACGAGGGTTGAGCGACGCCAAGAGACGGGCCTGGGCGGCCACGCTGACCGCTTCGGTCGTCACCGCGGGGCTCCTGGCGGGCCCCGCGGCCCACGCGGGCCAGGCGCCGGAACCGCCGTTGACAACGATGTCGATCAAGTCGCCGCCGGGCGGGTCCGGACCCCGGGTGCTGATCTTCCACGGCTCCGCGGCGGCCGGGGACGAACCGCCCGTCGTGAACGCCGGGATCGAGGCGATCGAGCGGATCGGTCTGTCGGGTCCGGCCTCCGAGCGGTTCGGGGTGGTCGCCACCGGTGACGCGTCCGTCTTCACCGACGAGGACCGGCTGAGCGGGTTCAACGCCGTCGTCTTCCTCACCGGCGGCGGTGACGTCCTCGATCCCGAGCAGGAGGCGGGGCTGGAGACCTACATGGAGGCGGGCGGCGGTTTCGTCGGCGTCCATGACGCGGCCCGCGCCGAGCCGTACTCGGACTGGTTCACGGGCCTGATCGGAGCCCGCCCGGCCGCGTCGAGCCCGGCGGGCGTACAGCGGGCGACCGTCGAGGTGGGCGACCGGCGGCATCCGGCCACCAAGGATCTGCCCGTGCAGTGGAAGCGGCCGGACAAGTGGCTCAACTGGACGAAGAACCCGTCCGGCACGGTGCACACCGTTGCCCGGGTCCGCGAGTCCACGTATCAGCCGGGAACCAGCGCCAACGGCTGGGACCACCCGGTGAGTTGGTGCCGTGACTACGACGGCGGCCGTTCCTTCTACACGGGTATGGGCGGGACCGTCTCGGCGTACGACGAGACCGACTTCCGCACGCATCTGCGTGGCGCCCTGCTGTGGACCTCCCGCCTGGCGCGGGCCGACTGCAAGGCCACCATCGACGCCAACTACAAGGCCGAGCGGCTGACCCGGCCCAACCAGCCGGGGCAGAACGACCAGATCGGCGAGCCGCACGGCCTGGTCACCGCGCCCGACGGACGGGTCCTCTACATCGGCCGGGGCGGCGCCGACTCGTCCAGGCCCGTGGTCACCGACTGGAACAACCCCGACATCGGCAGGGGCAAGGGCGAGATCCACGTCTACGACCCGAAGACCAAGCAGGTCACCCTCGCCGGCGCGCTCACCGTCTTCGGCAACAAGGGCGGCGGCGACGAGCTGATCAAGGTCGAGGAGGGCCTGCTGGGCATCGAGCTGGACCCGGGCTTCCAGCAGAACGGCTGGGTGTATCTCCACTACACCCCGCACTCCCGCATCGACCGCGACACCCGCACGGCCGAGCGCCGCGTCTCCCGCTTCACCCTCGACCTCACGACGAACAAGCTCGACCTGGGCAGCGAGAAGACCCTGCTCGCGTGGCCGGTGCAGATCCACAGCTGCTGCCACGCCGGCGGCGGGATGACCTGGGACTCCGAGGGCAACCTGTACATCGCCACCGGTGACAACAACTCCAGTGGATTCAGCGGTGGTTACTCGGGCAACAACCCCGAACCGAACTACAAGGGCCTCTCGTTCGCCGACGCGCGCCGCACCGCCGGCAACACCAACAACCTCAACGGCAAGATCCTCCGCATCCACCCGGAGCCCGACGGCACCTACACCCTGCCCGCGGGCAACCTCTTCACCGGCGAGGAGACCGCCGAGGGCGGCGGCAAGACCCGCGGTGAGATCTATGTGATGGGCGTCAGGAACCCCGCGCGGATCTTCGTCGACCGGCAGACGGACGTCCTCTACGCCGGCTGGGTCGGCCCGGACGCCGGCGCGCCCTCGACGACCTGGGGCCCGGCGAAGTACGACACCTTCGCCGCCATCACCGAGGCCGGCAACCAGGGCTGGCCGTACTGCATGGGCAACGAGCAGCCCTACCGGGACCGTAATCTGCCGGACCCGTCGAAGCCGCTGGGCTGGTACGACTGCGACCACCCGAAGAACGAGTCCCCGAACAACGACGGGCTCGTCAACCTGCCCCCGGTGACCGGCAACAACATCTGGTACTCGCCGCAGGGAGGCGCCCCCGACTTCCCCCGGGACGCAAGCGGCCTGCCCTCGTACAGGAACGAGGAGGCGAAGTACCTGCTGCCGTGGCTCAAGGGTGGCGGCCAGGCCACGATGAACGGGCCGGTCTACCGGTACTCCGCTTCCGGCGACAACTCGGCTCGCTGGCCCGCCTACTGGGACGGCAAGTGGTTCGTCGGCGACTTCTACGACGCCGACCAGCCGCGCCACGCGGTGGTCATGGACCCGAAGAACCAGGGCAGCGGCGGGCTCCCGGTCCACGCGGAGTCGCTGAAGAAGATCGTGCCCGTCGGGGCCGACGGCATCAGGAACCTCATGGACTGGAAGTTCGGACCGGACGGCGCGCTGTACGTCCTCGACTACGGACGCGGGTTCTTCACCTCGGACGCCAAGTCGGCACTGTGGCGCGTCACCTACACGGGCGGCGGTCCCACACCGGCGGCCGACGAGCTGGCGAGGAAGGCGGAGTGATGCGGGAAAGACACGTGTGGGTGACCCTGCTGGCGGCCCTGCTGATGGTGCTCGTGCTCACCTCGACACCCGCGTCCGGCCGCACGGGACAGGCACCGGCCCCGGACGCGGCCGCCCAGGTGCTGACCTGGACCGCCGGTGACGACATCACCAAGTACCTGACCGTCCCGCAGACCGCGGTGGCTGGCCCCACCACCATCGTCTTCGAGAACAGCAGGGCGACCGGCAACACCATGGGGATGCCGCACACCCTGACGTTCGACGTCTCCGACCCGGAGTACAACAACGACGTCCCGCTCAACATCCTGGCCAACCCCGGCGACGACCAGGCGGGCCGGCACACCACCGAGGTCACGCTCACCCCGGGCCGCTACCGGTACTACTGCACGATCCCCGGGCACGGTCAGATGCAGGGCATCCTCGTGGTGACGGAGGGCACCGGCGAGGACACCACCGCGCCTCAGACGTCGGCCGAGGTCGCCGGGACGCGGAACGCGCAGGGCGCGTACGTCGGATCGGCGTCGGTGACGGTGAAGGCGACCGACACGGGCGGCTCCGGGGTCGAGCGGGTCGAGTACGCGGTCGGCGACGACGGCGCCTGGCTGCCGTACACGGCGCCCCTGGTGATCGACCGGGTCGGCACGCACAAGGTCCGCTACCGCGCGGTCGACAAGGCCGGCAACACGGCGGCCGAGAAGAACGTCGGGTTCACGGTCGTGGCACCGCCGACGGACGACACGACCGCGCCCGAGACCTCGGCGACAGTGGCCGGCGAGAAGAACCCGCAGGGCGACTACGTGTCCATGGCCACCGTCACCGTCACCGCGTCGGACACCGGATCGGGCGTCAACACCATCGAGTACGCGCTCGGCGACTCGGGGGCCTGGCAGCCGTACACCACGCCCGTGATGGTGCACGAGGCCGGCACGCACAAGGTGCGGTACCGGGCCACGGACAAGGCGGGCAACGTCGCGGCCGAGAAGAACGTCTCCTTCACCGTCGTCGCCCCGCCCGCCGCCGACACCACTCCCCCGGTGACGGGCGCGACCGTCGAGGGCGAACGGAACTCCGCCGGCGCGTACCTCAGGAGTGCGAAGGTCACCGTCAGCGCGAGCGACCACGGCGGTTCGGGTGTCGCCGCGGTCGAGTACGCACTGGACGGCGGCCCCTATCTCGCCTACACCGCGCCCGTGGTGGTCGACCGGGCGGGCACCCACACGGTGACCTACCGGGCGAGCGACAAGGCGGGCAACACGGCCACCGCGCGGTCGGTGAGCTTCACCGTCGCCGCGGGCGGCGGGGTTCCGGCCCCCAACTGCGCCGAGTACGACGAGCGGTTGACCGTCTTCGTGGGCACGGTCGACTCGGGTGTGCCGAACCGGGTGACCGACAACCGGTGCCGCATCAACGAGTTGATCGAGGACGAGAAGGAGTGGACGTCCCACGCCCTGTTCCTGAAGCACGTGGACACCGTCCTCGGCAGGCTGCTCAAGGACGGGGTCGTCGACCCGCGCGAGCACACCGCCGTACGGGAGGCGGCGGCGGAGTCCGGCATCGGCAGGCCCGGCCAGACGGAGGGCTATCGCACGATCCTCGACGGCACGGCCGAGTCGTTCGCCAAGTGGCAGCAGGTGGGCGGCGGTTCGTTCGCCCGGAACGCCGACGGCTCGATCACCTCCGGCACCACGAAGGCCGGCCTCGGCATGCTGTGGTTCCCCGAGCGGAAGTACGGCGACTTCTCGCTGCGCCTGCAGTGGCGTGACGACGCGCCCGGCACGGGCAACGCCAACTCCGGTGTGTTCGTCCGCTTCCCCGGGGTCCACGACCACCCGGAGGAGTCACGGCCGGAGTGGGTGGCCATCAAGTACGGCCATGAGGTGCAGGTCTTCGACCGGCCCGACGGCGACATGTACAAGACCGGGTCGGTCTACGGCTTCGACCGGGTGGGGCTCGCCGGCGCGGGCGTCACCCAGAAGGGCACCTGGAACGACTACGAGATCCGCGTGGTCGACCAGCACTACTCGGTCTACCGCAACGGCGTGCTGATCAACGAGTTCGACAACACCGGCGGCCAGGACTTCGCCCCGCCCCGCGCGGACGACCCGGGCACCGACGGGCGCCGGTTCGCCTCGGGCCACCTCGGCCTCCAGGTGCACGGCACGACGGACGTCGTCTCCTACCGGGACGTCAGGATCAAGGAACTGTAGGGACTCCCGGGACCGCTCCGGCCCGGCCCGTTGTCAGTGGCGTACGGCAAGCTGTGATCAGTGGCTGCCGTACGCCACGGCTGTGCGACGGGGAGGCTTTGTGCTCACGGGGATCGACGACGTCGACTGGGCGTCGCTGGGGCATGCGTACACCGATTCGGCGACCGACGTACCGGACCTGCTGCGGGGCCTGGCGTCGGACGACCCCGCAGAACGGGACATCGCGCTGGACGGCATGTACGGGGCCGTGCATCACCAGGGGGACGTCTACGGCAGCACCGTGGTGTGCATCCCGTTCCTGTTCGAGCTGGCCGCGTGGGAGGGACTCGCCGACCGCGCCGCGATCGTGTACCTGCTGTGCAGCATCGCGGGCGAGGAGAAACCCGATCCGCGGGAGATCGGCGGCATCTTCGAGGACGAGGAGGAGGACGCGGCGTACGTCCAGCCGTTCCTGGACGCCTGGGAAAAGGTCCGGGGGCGTGCCGACGCCTTCCTCGGGCTGCTGGCCGACCCGGACGCGGACGTGCGCGCGGCGGCCGCCGAGGCGCTGGCACAGCTGCACCCCGATCCGGTGCGGGCCTTCGCCGCGCTGGGCGCGCGGCTGCCGCACGAGCGGGAGCCGGAGGCACAGCGGGCTCTGGTGGACGCGGTCGGGGAGCTGGCCGTCAGACACGGGGAGCGTCTGGCGGAGGAGGCGGGGGCCGTGCTGGGGGCGGCGGCGCGATCGGACGACTGTGCCCCCGAGGCACGGCTGAGCGCTCTGGATCACCTGGCGCGCAGCGCCCCCGACCGGCTGCCCGAGAACACCGTGGAGATCGCCGTCGGGGTGATGCGGCACGCCCACGAGCGGAAGGCGGCCGCCGCCGGGACGGCCCGGCCCCCGTCCGAGCGCCCCCGGACGGACACCCTGGTGTCGCATCTGCGCGAGCTGGAGGCCACGCGTCGCACGGAGGCCGACCACGACGACGAGACCCCCGACATTCTGCGCAGGCTCCATCGCGGTCTGGAGGACCGGACCGACATACGGTTCCCGCTGCTGGTCGACCAGCTCGGCAGCCCGGACCGGGAGCAGCGCATGCGGGCGATCGCCATGTGCGGTGAGGTACTGCGGGGGTGGCGTGCCCCGGACGACGAACCGGTCATCGCGCTCGCCCGGCAGCTTCGGGCGCCCGAACTCGCGCTGTGCCGGGCCGCGTTGGGGGAACTGCGCACTCTCGCTCCGATCACCCGTGTCGTGACCGACGACGTGGTGGACTTCCTCACGGAGTTCGCGGAGCGCCGCAGAGGCGACGAGAGCGGCCTGTCCTGGGACGACATGGCGTTCGGCAGGGCCATCGACCTGCTCGCGCTCCAGGGCGACGAGCGCGTGGCGAACGCGGTGCGCTCCGTGGTGGCCCGGCTCCCCGAGCTGCCCCCGCACCTCGAACGGTGGCTCCGGGCTTTCGACCACGACACCGCCGCCGAGCTGGGCCCCGTGCTGCACGAACGGCTCGCCGCGCTCGGACCGGACGACCGGAGCACCACCGGGGACCGGCTCGTCGGCGCCCTGGGTCTGATCGCCCACGCCGAGTCGCCGGCCCTGCTCGTCGACCGGCTCCGCGCGGGCGGGGACAGCCGGACGACCCAGTGGTGCGTGCTGCGGGCCCTGTCCCGGTACGGCGAGGCGGCGGCCGAAACGGCACCGCTGCTCAGGGAGTTGACCCATGGCGCCGGGTCCGCCGACACCCGCCTGGCGGCGGCCCATGCCCTGTGGGCGACGACAGGGGACAGCGCGACGGCACTGCCGGCCCTGCGGACCGGTCTGGAGTCCGACGACGCCTCCACCCGTGACGTCGCCCTGCGGCTGCTCGGCACCCTGGGTCCGGCCGCGGCGCCCCTGGGCGACCTCCTGCGTACGACGGAGGAAACCGCACGTGCGGCGGTCACCTTCTGGCAGGTGACGGGCGACATCGACGCGGCACTGCCCCGCCTCCTCCCCCACTGGACCGCCGATCCGAGGTCCCGGCCGTCCCTGGCCGCCTGCCTCACGGAAATGGGCGCCGCCGCGGCACCGGCGCTCCCCCTGCTCCGGGCGGAGCTGGCGTCACCGCGCCGCCATCACCACGACGGGTCGGCCGGTCCGCGGCAGGACATCACCGCCGACGAGGAGCTGCTGAGGGACTGCCGCCAGATGGTGGCCGCACTGGAGAGCGACGCGGAGACCGACGCGGGGCGGGGCACCGGGTGACCGGCATGGGTGCGGCTGAAGCGACCCGGTCCGCGTCTCACGCCTTCCTGGCCCTGCTCGGCTGCACCCGCTTCGGCTCGCCCGGCATCTTCGGGTACTCCGGCGGATACGGCAGATCCCCGAGCCCGTGGTCGTGTTCGTCCCGCGCCGCCAGCTCCAGCAGCGCCTCCAGGGAGAACGCGTGCTCGTCCATGTCGGCATGGACATCGCCGACCTCCGCGAAGCGCGCCGGCATCGTCCCCAGGTCGAAGTCGCGCGGCACGGCGACGCCCACCTCGTCCCAGATGAGGGGCGCGGAGACGGGCGCGTGTGGGTGGGGTCGTACGGAGTAGGCGGAGGCGATGGTGCGGTCGCGGGCGGTCTGGTTGTAGTCGACGAAGATCTTCGCGCCGCGTTCCTCCTTCCACCAGGCCGTGGTCACCTGCTCCGGCATCCGGCGCTCCAGTTCGCGGGCCACGGCGATGGCCGACCGGCGCACCTGGGTGAACGTCCAGTCGGGCCGGATCGGCACGAAGACGTGCAGGCCGCGGCCGCCGGAGGTCTTGGGCCAGCCGCGCAGCCCGCCGTACTCGTGCAGGACCTCGCGCAGTTCGTGCGCGGCGCGTACCGCGTCCGCGTAGTCGGTGCCGGGCTGGGGGTCGAGGTCGATACGGAGTTCGTCGGGGCGGTCGACGTCGCCGCGGCGGACCGGCCACGGGTGGAAGGTGAGCGTGCCGAACTGCGCCGCCCACACTACGGCGGCGACCTCGGTGGGACACATCTCGTCGGCGCTGCGGCCGCTGGGGAAGGTGATGTGGGCGGTGGGAATCCAGTCGGGCATGTTCTTGGGTGCCCGCTTCTGGAAGAAGTTCTCGCCCGCGACCCCCTCCGGGTAGCGCTCCAGCGTGGTGGGCCGGTCGCGCAGGGCCCGCAGGATGCCGGGTCCTACGGCGATGTAGTAGCGCGCGAGGTCCAGCTTGGTGAAGCCGCGCTCGGGGAAGAAGATCTTCCCCGGGCTGGACAGCCGTACCGTCCGCCCCGCAGCCTCCAGCTCCACCGCTTCGCCCATGCGAGCCACGGTAGGCGGAACGGAGGAAAGCCGCATACCGGGTGCATCCACCGCGCGACACCTGCACCGCGGTCGCAGAATCGGAGCATGGATCTGCCGGTGATGCCGCCCGTGAAACCGATGCTCGCCAAGTCCGTGGCGAAGGTCCCGCCGGACATGCACTACGAGGCGAAGTGGGACGGGTTCCGGGCGATCGTGTTCCGCGACGGGCCCGAGGTGGAGATCGGCAGCCGTACGGGCAAGACGCTGACCAGGTATTTTCCGGAGCTGGTGGAGGCCCTGCGGGAGCGGCTGCCGGAGCGCTGTGTGATGGACGGTGAGGTCGTGATCGTGCGGGGCGGGCGGCTGGACTTCGACGCCCTGACCGAGCGCATCCACCCTGCCGCGTCGCGCGTGAACATGCTGGCGGAGACGACGCCGGCCTCGTTCGTGGCCTTCGACCTGCTCGCCCTGAACGACGAGTCGCTGCTCGACGTGCGGCTCACCGACCGCCGCGCGTTGCTGGAGCTGGCCCTGTCCCGGGTGACGGCTCCGGTCCATGTGGCTCCGGCGACCACGGACCGCGAGCTGGCCGAGCAGTGGTTCGAGCAGTACGAGGGGGCGGGCCTGGACGGAGTGATCGCCAAGCCGCTCGATCTGCGCTACCGGCAGGACGAACGGGCGATGTTCAAGATCAAGCACGAGCGGACGGCGGACGTGGTGGTCGCCGGCTACCGCTTCCACAAGAGCGGGCCGGTGGTCGGCTCCCTGCTCCTGGGCCTCTACGACGGCGCCGGCGCCCTCCAGCACATCGGCGTCTGCGCGGCCTTCCCCATGAAGCGGCGCGCGGAGCTGGTGGACGAACTGGAGCCGTGGCGCCTGGAGGATGCCCGGGAGCACCCCTGGGCCGCCTGGTCCGAGGAGGCCGCGCACGAGACGGCCCGGCTGCCGGGGGCACCGAGCCGGTGGTCGGCGAAGAAGGACTTCTCCTGGGTGCCGCTGCGGCCGGAGCGGGTGGCCGAGGTCGCGTACGACCACATGGAGAACGGTGTCCGCTTCCGCCACACGGCCCGTTTCCGCCGCTGGCGCCCGGACCGTACGGCGCGGAGCTGCACCTACGGGCAGCTGGAGGAGCCGGTCACCTACGACCTGGCGGAGATCCTCGGCCCCGGCACCGGGCCCTGACGGGCAGCCGCGGCGCCGGGCGCGTCGCGGGCGGGGAGGCCCGTATCAGGGCTCCATCACGACCTTGATCGCCCCGTCCTCCTTGCGCTGGAACATCTCGTACGCGTGCGGGGCGTCGCTCAGCGGCACCCGGTGGGTGGCGAAGTCGTCGACGCCCAGGGGGTCGCCGTCCGTGAGGAGGGGCAGGATGTCGTCGGTCCAGGTGCGGACGTTCGCCTGGCCCATGCGCAGCCGGATCTGCTTGTCGAACATGGTGAGCAGCGGCAGCGGGTCGACCTTGCCGCCGTAGACGCCGGAGAGGGAGATGGTGCCGCCACGGCGTACGAGGTGGATGGCCGTGTAGAGGGCGGCCAGCCGGTCCACGCTGAAGTGCTCGGCGATGCGCGCGCCGAGCGCGCGGGGCAGATGTCCGGCCGTGTTCTGGACGAGCCGGGCCGCCGCGCTGCCATGGGCCTCGGTGCCGACGGCGTCGATCACCGAGTCGGGTCCGCGTCCGGCGGTCCGGTCCTGGACCGCGCCGACCAGATCCTTCTCGTCCTCGTAGTCCCGGAGGTCGAACGTCTCGACGCCCCGTTCCCGTGCCCGGCGCAGCCGCTCGGGCACCAGATCGATCCCGAACACCTGCTCGGCACCGCGTTCCAGGGCCACCCGGCAGGCCATGTCCCCGATGGGCCCGAGGCCGAGCACGGCGACGCTGCCGCCGGGCGGGATGTGCGCGTACTCGACCGCCTGCCAGGCGGTGGGGAGGACGTCGGAGAGGTACAGGAACCGGTCGTCGGAGGGCCCGTGCGGCACCTTGATCGGCCCGAACTGGGCCTGCGGGACGCGCAGGTACTCGGCCTGGGCACCCGGCACGGCACCGTACAGCCGGGTGTAGCCGAAGAGGGCGGCCCCCATGCCCTCGCCGGTGCACTGGGTGGTCTCGCACTGGGTGGGGAGTCCGGTGAGACACATCCAGCAGGCACCGCAGGCGATCTGGAACGGCACGACCACCCGGTCCCCGACCGCCAGGTCGGGCACGCCGGCGCCGACCTCCTCGACGATGCCCATGGGTTCGTGCCCGAGGATGTCGCCCGGTGTCATGAACGGGGTGAGCACCTCGTACAGGTGCAGGTCGGAGCCGCACAGCCCGGTGGACGTGATCCGGATGACCGCGTCCGTCGGCTCCTGGATCACCGGATCGGGCACGGTCTCCACGCGGACGTCCCGCTTGCCCTGCCACGTCACTGCCTTCATCGCGCCCACACTCCGTTCCCTGCCTCGGTCAGCAAGTTCCGCACGGGTACCCGGCACCTCCTCGCCGAACCAGTCAGAAACGAACCGGTATAGCCATTCATCAACGGATAAGCGCACAATCGAAGACACTATGGACGGAACGAGCACGGTACGCGGAAGACCCCGCGCGCGGCGGGCGGGGCGCCGCGCGCGCAGAGGGGCGCTGCTCCCCGCCCTGGCCGCGGCCGCACTGCTGGCGGGGTGCACGGTGACCGGGCCGGACGGCGACGACGGACGCGGGCGGAGCGACGGCGGCCGGGACGACCGGACAAGCGCGCCGCCCGTGGGTTCCGTCCTCGCGGTGAAGATCGACAATGTCTCCGCCGCCCGTCCCCAGACCGGCCTCGACGCCGCCGACATCGTCTACGCCGAGCAGGTCGAGGGCGGTCTCAGCCGCCTGATGGCCGTCTACGCGACGACCTTCCCGGAGAGCGTCGGCCCCGTGCGCAGCGCCCGCGAATCCGATCTGGAGCTGCTGCGCCAGTTCGACGAGCCGACCCTGGCCTTCTCGGGCGCGCAGGGCAAGCTCCTTCCGCTGATAGACCGGGCGCCGCTGCACGCGGAGACTCCCGAGGACGCCCAGGGCGCGTACTTCCGCGGCGACGAGAAGCCGGTCCCGCACAACCTGTATCTGCGCCCGAAGGAACTGATCGACTCCCCACCCGGCGCCGAAGCCCTGACCACCGGCTTCCGCTACGGTGCCGCCCCCGACGGCGGCACGCCCGAGGACTCCCGCACCGTCCGCTATCCGGCGGCCCGCTTCACCTTCGCCTGGTCGCAGGAGAGCCGTCGCTGGGAGGTCTCCATGGACGGCACCCGGGCGGTCACCACCGACGGCACCCGTGTCGCCCCGGCCACGGTCGTGGTCCAGCACGTGACGATCCGCGAGTCCCGCTTCCACGACTATCTGGGCAACAACACCCCGTACACGCAGACGGTCGGCTCGGGCCGGGCGGAGGTCCTGCGGGACGGCCGGGTCTTCGACACCCGCTGGGAGCGGAAGACCCCGGCGGACGGCACGGCCTTCACGACGGCGGACGGCGAGCCGATGAACTTCGCGCGGGGCCAGGTGTGGGTGGTGTACGCGAAGGCGTGAGGCTACCGGGCGCCCGGCGGCTCGGCCGGACTGCGCAGTTCCTCGGCCGCGTCGGCGACCCGTCGTATCAGCCGGAAGAACATGTCCTGCTCGTCCGGAGACAACGGCGCCAGGAACACCTGGTTCATCCGGGCCGTCCGCACCGTGAGCCTGCGATGCGTCCGCACGCCGTCCTCCGTGAGCCGGAGCAGGGATCGCCGCCCGTCCTGCGGATCGCGCACCTTGTCGAGCAGGCCCCGGCGCCCGAGCCGGCTGATGACCTCGGACATGGTCGAGCGGTCGAGCCCCACCCGTTCCCCCACCGAGCGCTGGTCGAGCCCCGGCTCGGCGACGAGGGTGTTGAGGACCGCGAACTGCGGCGAGGTGATCTCCTCGGAGACCATCACGTTCCACAGCAGGTAGTGGGCCTGTTGCAGCCGTCGGGCCAGGTGCCCGGGGTGGGCGGAGAGGTCCACCGCGGCCATGTTCGCTCCTCGGCTCGGATGAGTCGGACACTGTGCGTCGGGTGAGTCGGACAGTGCGCGCCGCCGTCCGTGGATCACCGACGGCGATGCGTACATGCACGTCGATTCGTACGTGCACGGAATAATATCCGCCACCGGACAGCGCCTGTCCAGGTCCGCGCACACACGTGACACGGTCGTTCCGTCAGGTCTTGACGAGGGGACCGACGAGTGGCAGCGTGAACGAAACTTCACCTAAATGCTCAGTGCCCTGATGAACTGCTTCACCGGGGGCGCGGACGAGAGGGGCCCCCGCGGATGGACAAGGTGGTCGCCACCGCCCCGGAGGCGGTGGCCGATGTGCCGGACGGCGCGACACACGCCGTCGCCCCCGGCCATCCGCCGGGCGCCTCCGGTGCGGGGCCGGCCGGGACGCTCGCCCTCGTTCCGGAGCGCCGACGCTCCGCTGCGGCGACGTAAGAAGCTGCGGACCACAGGCGGGAGCTGGTCGCGCGGCTCCCCCGCGCGCCCCTGACGGGCGCGACATCGACCCTTCACCCTTCGACATGAACGTCAGGAACCCAGGGACAGCCCATGACCCTCACCCAGCACGACATCGACCAAGAGATCGCCGCGGAACACGCCGCCTACGCCAAGCGCGTCGCCGACGGCGCGCCCGTGGAGCATCAGCCGCGCCGGGACTACGCCCCCTACCGGTCCTCGGTGCTGCGGCACCCGAAGCAGCCGCCCGTCGGGATCGACGTCACCAAGGACCCGGAACTGGTGGAGCTGTCCTCCCCCGCCTTCGGGGAGCGGGACATCACCGAGATCGACAACGACCTCACCCGGCAGCACGACGGCGAGCCGATCGGTGAGCGCATCACCGTCTCCGGCAGGCTCCTCGACCGCGCCGGGCGCCCGCTGCGCGGCCAGCTGGTCGAGATCTGGCAGTCCAACTCGGCCGGCCGCTACGCCCACCAGCGCGAGCAGCACGACGCCCCGCTGGACCCGAACTTCACGGGTGTCGGCCGCACGCTGACGGACGACGACGGTCATTACCACTTCACGACGATCCAGCCGGGCCCGTACCCGTGGCGCCAGCACCTCAACGCCTGGCGGCCGGCCCACATCCACTTCTCGATCTTCGGCTCGGCGTTCACCCAGCGGCTCGTGACGCAGATGTACTTCCCGAGCGACCCGCTGTTCCCCTACGACCCGATCATCCAGTCGGTGACGGACGACGCGGCCCGGCAGCGGCTGGTCGCGACCTACGACCACAGTCTGTCCGTGCCGGAGTTCTCGATGGGCTACGCCTGGGACATCGTGCTCGACGGCCCGCAGGCCACCTGGATCGAAGAAGGACGCTGACCTGCCATGACGAAGATCGACACCAGCCGCCCCGAAACGGTGCTCCCGACCCCGTCCCACACGGTCGGGCCCTTCTACGGCCACGCCCTGCCCTTCCGTGGCGGCGGCGACATCGCCCCCGTGGGCCACCCCGACACGATCGCGCTCCAGGGCTACGTCCTCGACGGCGAGGGCAACCCGCTGCCGGACGCCTTCCTGGAGCTGTGGGGCCCGGATCCGGACGGCAACCTCTCCCGGGTCGACGGCTCCATGCGGCGCGACCCGGCGAGCGGCGGCTTCCTCGGCCGCAACGGCGTGGAGTTCACCGGCTGGGGCCGCGTCCAGACCGACGCCAACGGGCACTGGACGGCCCGTACGCTGCGCCCCGGCGCACGCGGGCGCAACGCGCCGTACCTCAGCGTGTGCGTCTTCGCGCGTGGCCTGCTGGTCCACCTGTTCACCCGGATCTACCTGCCGGGCGACGAGGCGGCGCTGAGCGCCGACCCGCTGCTCGCCCGGGTGGACGAGGCGCGCCGGGGCACGCTGATCGCCGAGGAGCAGGGCAACGGCACCTACCGTTTCGACATCCGCCTTCAGGGCGAAGGCGAGACGGTCTTCCTGGAGTTCCAGTGACTTCTGCCGATGTCGACACCGGTCTGCTCGCCCCCGGGTGGACCGGTTCCCCGGCCGCGTCGTCGACCGGTGACACCGCCTACCTGCGGGCACTGCTCGACGCCGAGGCCGCGCTGACCCGCGCCCAGGCCGCGCTGGGGCTGGTCCCCGCCGCGGCCGGACCCGCGGTGACCTCGGCGGCGGACACCGCCACCTTCGACGTGACCGCCCTCGCGGAACGGGCCCGCGGCGGCGGCAACCCGGTGATCCCGCTGGTCGCGGACCTCACCGAGGCGGTGGGCGACGCGTACGGTCCGTACGTCCATCGTGGCGCGACCAGCCAGGACATCATGGACACGGCCACGATGCTGGTCGCCGCCCGCACCCTCGACCTGATCCTGGCCGACCTCGGCCGTACGGAGTCCGCGCTGGCCGCCCTCGCCGCCACGCACCGGGACACCGCGATGCCGGGCCGCACCCTCACCCAGCACGCCGTGCCCACGACCTTCGGGCTGAAGGCGGCGGGCTGGCGCTCGCTGGTCCTGGACGCCCGGGACCGGCTCGCGGTCGTACGGGCGAGCCTGCCCGCCCAACTCGGGGGCGCGGCGGGCACGTTGGCGGCCTTCACCGTCTTCAGGGCGACCGGCGCCGAGAGCGGGGCCGATGCCGGGACCGACAGTGAGGCCGCGGCCGAGGGTGGCAGCGAGGCCGCCTCGGCGGACTCCCCGGCCCCGTCGGACACCCAGGTCGACACGCGCGCACTCGTCGCCGCGTATGCCGGTGAACTCGGCCTGCGTGAACCGGAGTTGCCCTGGCACACCCTGCGCACCCCGATCGCGGACCTCGCCGGGGCGCTGGCCTTCACCGCGGGTGCCCTCGGCAAGATCGCGGCGGATGTGCTCACCCTGGCCCGTACGGAGATCGCGGAGGTCGCCGAGGGCAGTGGGGGCGGCTCGTCGGCGATGCCGCACAAGGCGAACCCCGTACGGTCCACGCTGATCGCGGCGGCGGCCCGGCGGGCGCCCCAGCTGGCGGCGACGCTGTACGGCGCGCCGGTCGCCGAGGACGAGCGGCCGGCCGGGGCGTGGCACGCCGAGTGGGAGCCGTTGCGTGACCTGCTGCGGCTGGTCGGGGGCGCGGCGCGGGACGCGGTGGACCTCGCGCGGGGGCTGCGGGTGAACGCCGGCGTGATGCGCGCCCACCTGCACCTCACCCACGGGCTGATCGTCTCCGAGCGGCTGGCGGCCGAGCTGGCTCCGGTGCTGGGCAGAGCCCGCGCAAAGGAGCTGCTGACGCGGGTGGCCCGGCGGGTCCACGCCGAGGGCCGCCCGCTGGCCGAACTGCTCGCCGAGGAACCGGAGTTGCGAGACCTCGACCTGACGGATCTCACCGACCCCACGCACTACACCGGCTCCGCCGGAGCCCTCACCGACCGTGCCCTGGAGCGACGTTGACCGACTCGATGCTCAATCACCGCGCGGAGGGCCCGACTTCCGCTCCCCCACTGCTGCTCGGCCCCTCCCTCGGCACCTCGACCAGACTGTGGGACAAGGTGGCGCCCGAGCTGTCGGTCACGCACCGGGTGATCCGCTGGGACCTGCCGGGGCACGGCGACTCCCCCGCCGACCTGCTCGCTCCGGGTGCGACGGTCGGAGACCTGGCCGCGCTGGTGCTGGCCCTGGCGGACGCGCTGGGCGTCGAACGGTTCGCGTACGCGGGGGTGTCCCTGGGCGGCGCGGTCGGTCTGCACCTGGCCGCGCACCACCCGCAACGCGTCTCGTCCCTCGCCGTGATCTGCTCTTCGGCCCACTTCAACGGGGCCCGGCCCTGGCGGGAGCGTGCGGAGCTGGTGCGCCGGGAGGGGCTGGCGGGGCTCGCGGAGACCGCCGACGCGCGCTGGTTCACGCCCGGTTTCACCGTGCCGGAGCTGGTCGACGACCACCGCGCCGCCGACCCGGAGGCGTACGCCGCCTGCTGCGACGCGCTCGCCTCGTTCGACATCCGCGGGGACCTGCCGGACATCACCGCGCCCACGCTCCTCGTCGCCGGCCGGCAGGACCCGGCGACGCCGCCCGCGCATCTGCGGGAGATCGCCGACGCGGTGCCGGGAGCGTCGCTCACGGAGATCCCCGGCGCGTCCCATCTCGCCCCCGCCGAGCGCCCGGAAGCCGTCCTGGCCGCGCTGCGCGGGCACTTCGACGGCTACGCGAGACGCGGTATGGAAGTGCGCCGCCAGGTCCTCGGCGACACACACGTCGACGGCGCCCAGTCCCGGCAGACGCCCTTCACGGCCCGCTTCCAGGACTTCATCTCCCGATACGCCTGGGGCGAGATCTGGACCGACCCCACCCTGTCCCGCCGCGAACGCAGCCTGATCACCCTGACCGCCCTGGTGGCCCACGGCCACTACGACGAACTGGCCATGCACATCCGAGCCGCCCGCCGTAACGGCCTCACCCCGGAGGAGATCGGCGCCGTCCTCCTCCAGACGGCCGTGTACTGCGGGGTGCCTGCGGCGAACTCGGCGTTCGCCACGGCTCAGCGGGTGCTGGCGGAGGAGGAGCGGGGCTGATTCACACGAGCTGGTCCAATGCCTTCCTCGCCCGTTCGACCAGACCGTCGGCGCCACAGGACTCGGCGAGGGCCAGGCCCCGGTTGAGTTCGGCGGCCGAGCGGATGGCGATGCCGTAGTCGACGCGGGCCGCCGCGTGTTCGTAGGCCGCGGGCGAGTCCGCCAAGTAGGTGACGGCCTTGGCATACAGGGAGGCGGCCTGCTTGCCGGTGGCGAGGAAGGCCTCGACGCGGAGGGCCTCGCCGATGGCGGTGTCCGTGCCGAGGCGTTCGGCACGACGGCGGACGCTCACGGCGAGTTCGGCGGCGCGGCGCGGGTCCTCGGAAGCGAGGGCACGCGCGAGATCCGCGCCCCAGGGTGCGATGACCGTGTTGTGGTGGCCCCTGGCCGCCGCCGCCTTCTCCGCGGCCTCCAGTTCGTTGATGCCGTCCTTGGTGCGGCCGACGGCGAGGAGCAGCCGGCCCCGTACGGAACGGGGGTCCGGCAGCACGACGGTCGACGGGTACGGAGGCGCGAAGCCGTGTTCCTCGGCGACCGCCCAGGCCTCCTGGACATGGCCACGGGCAAGCAGGGTGTCGACCAGGTTGCAGGTCGACGACCAATGCAGAGGGAGCCCGCGGCCGACCCGCTCGGCGAAGGCCAGCGATTTGCGCAACGCCTCCTCGGCTTCCCGGAGACGACCCCGCAGGCGATGTCCGTGGCCCACGTAGGCGTGGGCCAGGGCGAGATGCCCGCCGCTCCACCCGGCACTCTCATAGGTGCGCAGTGCTTCGGTGTAGAGGCTCTCCGCCCGGTCGAGCCGGTCCGCGTAGGCGTACGCGATGGCCAGCATCAGCGGCAGCTCGATGTCCCACTCGCTGTCGGTCCAGCCAAGCCCCGGCGCCAGTCTGCCGTTGACGAGCGCACGGTCGCAGAACTCGACGACCTCCTCCGCGCTCTCGCCGCGCACCACCGCGTCGAAGCCGCGCAGAATGAGCAGCGCGCGCTCGGAGTTGTCCCTCCCCGTACAGGCCGCGGCGAGGGCGGACAGCTCCTGGGAGTGCGTCGGCGAGAGCTCCACGTCGGCGTGGATGACCTCCCACATGTAGTGGGCGGCCTGGAGCCGCATCCGCGCCGGGCCCGGTTCCAGCCGCGCGGCCTCCGCGTCGACCGTGCGGACCGCTTCCTCCAACTGGTCGTTGTGGAGCAGCGCCTGGGAGAGGCGGAAGACCGCGTCCACGCGCTCGGAGCTGTCCAGGCCGGGCTCGGCGAGCGCAGAGCGGAGGTACTCCACGGTGGTGGCGGGCGAGGTGAGAAGGGTGGCACAGCCCAACTCGTACAGCACACGTACGCGGACCTCCTGCTGCGGCGGCTCCTTCAGAGCACGCTCCAGACAGCGGCGGGCGGCGTCCGGGGCGCCCACGGCGAGGTGCTCGCGCGCGGCGGCGCGCAACTGCTCGACCAGTTCGGGGTCGCCGTCGGCGTGCACTTCGACGAGATGGCGGGAGGCCGCCGCGGCGCCCCGCCCGGACTCGCTGACGACCGTCGCCGCCACGCCGTGGAACGCGGTGCGGATACCCGGCGGGATCGACTTGTAGACCGCGGTGGCGATCAGCGGGTGCACGAACTCCAGATCGCCGTCCTCGGCCCGCCGGTTGACGGGACTGGATTCGGTGAGGATTCGGGCCGCGGTCAGCAGTTCGGCGCACTCCGCCGCCGTCTGTGGGCTCAGGGAGGCGAGCCGGGCCACGATCTCCACGGAGATGCCGGTGTGCAGGATGGCCGCCGCCCAGGCGAAGCGGGTGGCGTCGACGCCGAGTGTTTCGAGACGGGCGACGAGACCGCGGCCTCGTGCCGTTCGGTTCAGGGCTCGCAGTTCGGCCGCGGAGCCCTCGGCCGGTTCCAGTTCACTGTCCTGCACCTTCGCGAGGAGTTCGACGGTCTCGTACGGGTTGCCGCCCGTCACGGCCCACACTTCGCGGCAGAACGGATCGTCGGCGTGTTCACCGACCGTGGCGCGGGTGAGCCCGGCGGTGGCATCGGGAGTGAGCGACCTGAGCGTGGGGACCGGGCGGGCCTTGGAGGCGACCTCGGCGAGATGACGGCTGCCGTCTCCGGTGGCCTCGCCGGGACGGCGGGCCACCAGGACGAGGACGCACATCTCCGTGAGGCGTCCGGTCACCGCGGACAGCCAGTGCAAGGTCTCCTGGTCGGCCCAGTGGGCGTCGTCGATCAGGAGTACGAGCGGCCAGCTCCGCCGGGAGAGGCGGTTCACGACGGCGACCAGTCCGTCGCACACAGCCTGCGGGTCGGCCGGGCCCTCACCCGGCTCCGTGAGTCCGAGCGCGGGTCCGGCGATGTCGTACCAGTCGCCCAAATACTCCCGGACCTCTTCTTCCATCAGTCCGATCAACGCGGGCTGCAGCAGCTGCCGTACGACATTGAAGGGGACGGACGTGACGGTCTCGCCACCGCGCGCGTACCAAGCGACGCAGCCCCGCTCCGCGGCTATCCGGCGGGCCTCGGAGAGGAGAGCGGTCTTGCCGATGCCCGCCTCACCGCTGAACACCAGGACAGTCCCCGGGGACGCCTTGTCGACACGGAGTTCGTCGATCGCCTGGCTGATGGCGCCGTTCTCCGCTTCGCGCTCCCACAGGGAGGCCGAGGTGGCCGGATCGGACCGTCCCTGCGTCATCCCGTTACCTCCCCAGCGCCGCCCTGACGACGTACAGGTCATTGAGCGTAGCCCTCCGACTGCCGACGTGGAGGCCGGACCGGGCACCTATTGCCGTGTCGGGTGACAGGAGAGGGCTCCAGGACGACGCATATGGTCGCCCACCTGCCGCGTTGTGAGTGATGGGCAGTCAACTGCCTGGGCCGCGAGGCCGGCTTCCCGCCGTCGGTGAATCCTCCCGAGTATGGAACGCCGACCCCGGAAGAACTGTCATCGGCGGTGGCGAGGCGTTCGAAATGTCCGGACCACTCCGGCTGTCCGCGCGGTCGGTGGGCCGTTGGGGGCGGGCGGGTGTTCGGCCGTCGCCCGAACCGCCGACCACCAGAGGGCCGTCGTCGTCGAACTCGGTTCGATGGTGCGGAAATCGGCCGGTAGGCATCGAAATGAGACGTTAGGCGAGGAAAGCAGGAGGATCGGCTCAGGAATTGACCGGTCCGGGCAGGAAATCAGGCCGCGGGCGCGCCGATAGGCGTCCCCTCTCATCCGGTTTTCACTCCGGCCTCATACGGTTGCACCATGACGCAGGCAACTCCTCCCGGCTGGTACCCCGACCCCGGCCAGACAAGTGACGCGCCCGCCACCGAGCGCTGGTGGGACGGCAAGGCGTGGACGGACCAGATCCGGCCCGTGGGCTCGGCCGCGGGGTTCGGGCCTCCGGCCTACCCGGCGGGTGGCGGACCGTACCCGCCGGGTGCGGGACCGTACCCGACGGCAGCCGGGGGGTACCCCGGGTATCCCGGGTACCCCGCGCCCGCTCCCCGGCGCGGCCTCCGTATCGGGATAGCCGTCGCCGTGGCGGCCGCGGTGCTGGTCAGCATCGGGGTGGGGGTGTACGCGCTGGCCGGCGACGACGGTGGGAGCGAGGGCAGTACGACGTCCCAGGGCTCCGGCGGGCAGAACGGCCGGGGCGACGACGGCGGCCGGGGCGGCGACGACGGCGGTCGGGGCGGACCCGGTGGGTCGGGCGGGTCGGACGGCCGGACCCCCGGGCCGGACGACTCCGGGCAGCCCCCGCAGGTCGAGGACGGGTACGCCACCGACGCGACCAGCGGCATCAGTCTCCCCGTGCCCGACGGCTGGCTCGGCGGGCCCCTGCAGTCCGGTGCGCAGGTGACGACGGAGGCGTCGTACAAGTGCCCGGCCGACGCCACCAAGACCTGCACGCGCGGCGGTGCCTACTCCTCACCCGCCGAGCTGCTGAAACTGAAGGCCACCACGGCCGAGGCGGCGGCCAAGGAGGACATCTCCCAGGCCGCCGAGGACGCCTACGGCACCGAGGGCTACGGGAAGATCACCTCCCACCAGGAGCTGGCGTCCAAGGCGGTGACCGTGGCCGGCGAGAAGGGGTACTACGTCCGCTGGAAGGTGGTCACGGGCAAGGGCGACGACGGCTACGTCGAGTCGCTGGCCTTCCCCTCCCCGGCCGACTCCGCCCGGCTCGTCGTGGTCCGCTTCGGCGTCGACGTGAGCGACAAGGCACCCAAGCAGTCGGTCATCGACGAGATCACCAAGGGCATCAAGAAGGCGTCGATCAGCGGGGGCGGCAGCGGTCAGGGCGTGTGATTCTTCGCACCATCACGCCCACACCCACCCCTACCCCCACCCCTGCCAGGCTCCGTCCGCCGGGCGGAAAAGGTGGCCGGGTGGGGTTCCGCTCCGCTCCAGAGGAACCCCACCCGGCCGGGTGCGCGCCGCCCCCGTCCCCACGGTGCGGCGCGATCAGGTCGTCGTCCGGATCGATGCCACGGACGGCGGCCCGAGTCTCAGGCGAGGCCGAGCGTGGGCAGCACGGCGGCCTCCATGAACTTGATGATGTACGTCTCGTCCGCGTCCTGGCCGTCCAGGACCGGACGGGCCCGCAGGACGCCGAAGATCTGCGCCGGGACGAACTCCAGCGCCGGATGGTCCGCAGCGACCTCGCCCCTGGCCACTCCCCGGGCGATCATCGTGCGGAGCGCGTCGATCTCCGGTTCCACCAGCGCGTCCCGCAGGGCCGTCCGCAACTCGTCGTCCTGTACGGCGGCGTGGCCGAGCGCCTGGAACAGCCGCCCCTCCAGCACATAGCCCGCTCCCGCGTGCCGGGCGACCTCGCGCAGGTCGCCCGCGAGAGTGCCGGTGTCAATGCCGGCGAAGCGGACACTGCGGCGCGCGCGCAGCGCGGCGGCCACGAACTGCGGCTTCGTTCTCCACTGGCGGTAGAGCGTCGACTTGCTGCACCGCGTGGTCGCGGCGACGCCCTCCATGGTCACCGAGTCGTAGCCGCACTCACGGATCTGTTCGAGCACAGCGTCGAAGAACTCCTGCTCACGCTCGGGTGTGAGTTTGGAGCGGCGCGAGGCGACGGCCGTCTCCGGCCCCTCCGCTGCCTGCGACGTCATGACTCGTGTCTCCTTCGGTCGTCCCCAGCCGAAAGGCCTGTCGATACGCCACTGTACCGGAACGCCGCCGTATCGGTACAGTGCCGTATCGATACCCTGCCGTTTCGGTACAGTGGCGTATCGGTACACTCTCGTATCGGTACTTACGCGTATCGGTACCACCGCGTATCGATCGTCCGTACCACCAGGAGAAACCAGCGCCACCGGCGCCGTCAGCGAAAGGGCCGGGGATGGAATGCCACACCGAGCCTGTGGAGGAGCGGGCCGCCGTGACAGTGCGGCCGCCGCTCGCCCGTGAGTTCCTGCTCGTCGCAGGGCTCTTCCTCGTCTACAAGTTCGGCCGGACGCTGGCCGACGGCCACACCGCCGAGGCCTACCGCAACGCCCACCTGGTGTGGGACCGGGAGCGGCTCCTGCGTCTGCCGGACGAGGGCTCCGTCCAGTCCGCGCTGCTGCACGGCGACACGCTGGTCCACCTCGCGAACGTCTACTACGCGACCGTGCACTTCCCGGCCACCGTGGCCTTCCTGGTCTGGCTGTACCTGCGGCGGCCCGCGCACTACGTCCGGGCGCGCCGGGTTCTCACCGCCCTCACCGCCGCCGCCCTGCTGCTCCACCTCACGTTTCCGCTGGCCCCGCCGCGGCTGCTGGACGTCGCCGGTCTCGTGGACACCGGACAGGTGTACGGGCCGACGGTCTACTCGGCGGCGCCCACGACCGATGCCCTGGCGAACCAGTTCGCGGCGATGCCCTCGCTGCACTTCGGCTGGGCGCTGGTGGTGGCGATCGGCCTGATCTCCGCGACCCGCTCCCGGTGGCGCGCGCTGTGGCTGCTGCACCCGCTGGTGACCCTGGTCGTCATCGTCGGCACCGCCAACCACTACTGGCTCGACGCGATCGTGGCGGGCACCCTGCTGGCCGCCGCCCTCGCCGTGATCCCGCCGCCGCACCGGACGGTCACCACCGCCGGGCAGCGCTCCAAGGCCCTCGCTCCGGTCGAGGAGCCCGTCCTGGTGGGAGCGGGCCGATGAACGCCACCCTGGTCGCCGTCGCCCTGTCCCTCGTCTCGGCCGTCGCCTACGCGGCCGCCGCCGTGGCGCAGGAGAGGCTCGCCTCCCGCGGCGCCGCCACGGGCGTCGGGCGGATGCTCGCCAGCGGTGCCTGGTGGGCTTCGGTGGCGCTCAACGCGGGCGCCGCGCTGCTGCACGTCGTGGCCCTCAAGTACGGCCCCCTCACCGTGGTCCAGCCCCTGGGTGCGCTCACCCTCGTGGCGGCGGTGCCGCTCGGGGCCCGGCTGGCCGGACGCCGGGTCACCGCGACGGAGTGGCGTGGCACGGCGCTCACGCTGGCGGGACTCGCCGCGATCCTGATCGCCGCGTCCGGGCCCGCCCCCGACGACGTGCTGAGCGTCCCGGAGGCCGTCGCCGTGGCCGGCGCGACCGCCGCCCTCATCGGCTTCCTCTCCCGCCCCGGCACCAGGCCCGGACTGCGCCACGCCGGCGCGTCCGGCATGGCCTCGGGCGTCGCCTCGGCGCTCACCCAGACCGTCACGGTCGCCGCGACCGACCGCTCCGGCTCCCTCCTGGACGCCGAGGTCGTCGTGGTGGCCCTCCTGGTCGCCACGTTCGCGGTGGGCGGCCTGCTGCTGTCCCAGACGGCGTACCGAGGGGGTCTGGGCGGGCCCCTCGCGGTCGTGACCCTGGCGAACCCCCTGGCCGCCGCCGTGATCGGCCTCACCCTCCTCGGCGAGGGCCTGCGGGGCGGCGTCGCCGGGGTGTCGCTCGCCGTCGCGGGAGCGGCCCTCGCGGCGCGGGGCGTGGTGCTGCTGACCCGGGTGACCCCGCGGGCCGAGGTCCGGCCGACGGACCCCGCTCCCGTGGACGAGGACCACCCGGTCGCGGCCGTGCTGGCCCTGGAACCCCACCACGCCCCGGCGGAACCGTCCCTGCTCCCCCGCACGGCGCCCGGGCACCTCACTCCCCTCTGAAGCGGACAGGGAGGAGGCACCCACCGGCGTACACCGAGGCACCGAGGCACCGAGGCACCGACACACACCGGCGCACACCGAGGCACCGGCACCCACCGGCACCGCCCGGGAGCTACCGGGCGCCGCCCTGCCTACCGCCGCCCCAGCGCCGGATCACTCACCCCGGCCCGGCCGTTCTCCACGTGCCCGGCGAACCTCCGCAGGAAGCCCCCGTCGGCGGTGACGGTCAGGTCGTACCAGCGGCGGCTCGACGCCAGGTCGAAGACCTCGCGGACGCTCGCCCCGGCCCGCACCCTGACCGAGCGGGACCGGCCGCCGTAGGCGCTCGCGACCTTCAGGGTCACCGTGCCGGCGCCCTTGTTGGTGAAGGTCAGCTCCACGTCGTCACCGGTGTGCCGCGCGGTCACCTCCGGCCCGGCCCTCCCCGCCTTCCCCGGTCCCGCGAAGGCCCGCAGGAAGCCGTTGGGACCGTGCACGGTCAGGTCGTACGAGCCGCCGGAGTACGCGGGGTTCCATGTGTCCGAGACCGTCCTGCCTGCCTCGGTGGTGTACGTCCACGGTCCGTCCGTACGGTTCCCGGAGGTGACGAGGAAGGCCGCGCCCGCCCTGCCGCCGGAGGCGAAGGTGAGGGTGAGGGTCCCGGCCTTCGGGTCGACCGCGCCGTCCACTCTCGGCGCGTACTTCAGCGGCCGGGCCGGGCGCACCCCGCGCTCCTGCCTCGGCATGCTCGGGTCGCCCGGCACGGCCGGCTTGTAGTCGGGGTGCCGTTCGCGGTCCTGCGGCTCGTACTCGTCGGTGTCCGGCAGCGCGGCGGGCCGGCTGTCCTTGCGGGAGAAGTCGAACGCGGCGGTGAGGTCACCGCAGATCGCCCGCCGCCACGGCGAGATATTCGGCTCTCGCACCCCGAACCGGCGCTCCATGAACCGCAGGATCGAGGTGTGGTCGAGGGTCTCCGAGCAGACGTAACCGCCCTTGCTCCAGGGGGAGACGACCAGCATCGGCACACGCGGGCCGAGCCCGTACGGACCGGCGACATGGTTCGCGCCGCCCGCGAAGAGGTCCGGGCCGACGTCGACCGTCGACCTGCCGTGGGAGGCGTCGCGCGGCGGGAGCGGCGGCACGAGGTGGTCGAAGAAGCCGTCGTTCTCGTCGTAGGTGATGAAGAGGGCCGTCTTCGCCCAGACCGAAGGGTTGGAGGTCAGCGCGTCGAGGACCTGGGAGATGTACCAGGCGCCGTAGTTCGAGGGCCAGTTGGAGTGCTCGGAGAACGCCTCGGGCGCGGCGATCCAGGAGATCTGCGGGAGCTTCCCCGCCTTCACGTCGGCCCGCAGCCGGTCGAAGTAGCCGTCGCCGGCCTTGGCGTTCGTCCCGGTGCGGGCCTTGTCGTACCAGGGGTCGCCGGGCTCGGCGTTCCGGTACTTGTCGAAGTAGAGCAGCGAGTTGTCGCCGTAGTTGCCCCGGTAGGCGTCCGCTATCCAGCCCCAGGAGCCGGCCGCGTCCAGGCCGTCGCCGATGTCCTGGTAGACCTTCCAGGAGACCCCGGCCGCTTCGAGCCGCTCGGGGTAGGTGGTCCAGTCGTAGCCGAGTTCGTCGTTGCCGAGGACGGGGCCGCCGCCCTTGCCGTCGTTGCCCGTGTACCCCGTCCACATGTAGTAGCGGTTGGGGTCGGTCGAGCCGATGAACGAGCAGTGGTAGGCGTCGCAGACGGTGAAGGTGTCGGCGAGGGCGTAGTGGAACGGGATGTCCTCACGGGTCAGGTACGCCATCGTCGTGGTGCCCTTGGCCGGCACCCACTTGTCGTACTTGCCCCCGTTGTAGGCGGCGTGCCCGTCCGGCCAGCTGTGCGGCAGGCCCTCCAGGAACTGCATGCCGAGGTCGTCGGCCTCGGGGTGGAAGGGCAGGACGTCCTTCGTACCGTCCGACTGGTGCCAGACCGACCTGCCGTTGTCCAGCGTCACCGGATGGGGGTCGCCGAAGCCCCGTACGCCTCTGAGGGCGCCGAAGTAGTGGTCGAAGGACCGGTTCTCCTGCATGAGGACGACGATGTGCTCGACGTCCTCGATCGTGCCGGAACGGTGGTGCGCGGGCAGTGCCGCGGCCCGCTGGATGCTGGCCGACAGTGCGCTGAACGCCGTTGTGGCGCCCGCTACCTGGAGGAATCGCCGCCGGTTGACTTCAGGCATGGGTGGATGACCTCTTGTCCTGACGTGGTGCGTCGGATGTGACCTGCGCGCAAGGAATGGTCCAAGAGGAACCAACGCCGGGGAAGGGTCCGTGGCGCGGGTGTGACGCGGGGCGGTCCGCCGTGCGAACAGCGGCGGGCGGGCGGCCCTCCTTCGGGCAAAGCCGTGTGCGGCGGGCTTCCGTCTGACGGAAGGGGTATTGCCCGGCCCCGGGCGCGCTCAGGAATGTGGTGGCACGCGGAGTGACGTGGCTCCGCGCTCAGGGTTCTCAGGGACGGGATCGCCATGCCTCACATGACCGCCTTCGCCAGGAATCAGTGGTACGTCGCCGCCTACGCCGAGGAGGTCGGGCGGGAGCTGCTCGGACGGACCATCCTGGGCGAGCCGCTCGTGTTCTACCGGACCGAGGAGGAGGGGACGCCGGTGGCGCTGCACGACCGGTGTGTGCACCGCCGGTACCCGCTGTCGGAGAGCGGGCTGGACGGGGACCGGATCGTGTGCGGCTACCACGGGTTCACGTACGACACGACGGGCGCCTGTGTGTACGTGCCGGGGCAGAAGCGCATCCCGCGGACGGCGCGCGTGGCCTCGTACCCCGTGGTCGAGCAGGACTCGCTGATCTGGGTCTGGATAGGCGACCCGGCGCTCGCCGACCCGCAGACCATCCCGCGCGCCCGGCACCTGGCCGCCCCCGGCTGGACCACCGTGCGGGGCATGGAGCCGATCGACGCCGACTACGGTCTCCTCGTCGACAACCTGCTCGACCTGTCCCACGAGACCTATCTGCACGGCGGCTACATCGGCACCCCCGAGGTGGCCGAGACCCCGATCACGACCGAGGTCGACGAGGGCGCGGGCGTCGTGCGGGTGAGCCGGCACATGGACGACGCGGAGTGCCCGCCGTTCTACGCGAGGTCGACCGGCATCGAGGGCCGGATCACCCGCTGGCAGGACATCGAGTACTTCGCGCCCTGCCTGTACCTGCTGCACAGCCGGATCGCCCCCGTCGGCGTGCTCCCCGAGGCGGACGGCAGCGACCCGAACGGCTTCCACACCGAGATCACCTACGCGATCACCCCGTCCTCGGACGGCAAGGTGTACGACTTCTGGATGGTCTCGCGGGACTGGGCGACCGAGAGCGAGGAGGTCACCGAGTTCCTCAAGGGCAACAACCACACGGTCGTCATGCAGGACGTCGTCGCGCTGAACCTGCTCCAGGAGACGCTCGGCACCGAGCGCACCGGCTACCAGGAGCTGAGCATCAACATCGACACCGGTGGTCTGGCCGCCCGCCGTATCCTGGCCCGGCTGGTCGAGCAGGGCGAGAAGCCGGTGGAGAAGGTCCAGTGAGCACGCCGCCCACCTACCGGACCGGAGAGGTCTACCGCGTCGACTGGCTGCCGGGCACGGACATCCTGCACGGCACCTGTCACTGCGGGCGCGAGCACACCGCGCAGGACCCCATCGAGATGTGGGAGTGGATGCTCGCCCACCCCCAAGGACACGAGCCGCAAGGGACCACGTCATGACCCCGTCTCCCTCGTCGCCCGCGTACGAGGCCGAACTCGTCGTCGAGAGCCGGGAGTTCGCGGCCGACGGTGTGCTCGCCCTGACCCTGCGGCATCCGCTCGGCGAAGAACTCCCGGCCTGGGAGCCGGGCGCGCACATCGACGTGCTGCTGGGGCCGGAGCTGGAGCGGCAGTACTCACTGTGCGGTGACCCTGCGGACCGCGACGTCTGGCGGATCGGCGTCCTGCGCGAGCCCGACGGACGCGGCGGATCGGCCTACGTGCACACGGAGTTGGCGCGGGGCGACAAGGTCCGGGTGCGCGGGCCGCGCAACAACTTCGCCCTGGAGCCGGTGCCCCGCTACCGGTTCGTGGCCGGCGGCATCGGGATCACCCCCATCCTGCCGATGCTGGCGGCGGCCGAGGCGGCGGGCGCGGAGTGGACGCTGCTCTACGGCGGACGCAGCCGTGAATCCATGGCGTTCCAGCAGGAGTTGGGCGGATACGGAGACCGGGTCACCGTCGCCCCGCAGGACGAGACCGGGCTGCTCGACCTCGACTCCGTGCTGGACGGCCTGCCCGAGGACGCGCTCGTCTACTGCTGCGGGCCGGGCGCCCTGCTCGACGCGGTCGAGGCGCGGTGCCCGGGGAAGGCACTGCGCGTCGAGCGGTTCCGGCCGAAGGAGCAGGAGACGGGCCCCGACAGCGAGTTCGAGGTCGTGCTGGAGCGGACCGGGAAGACCGTCACGGTGCCGGTCGGGGTGTCCGTGCTCGACACCGTGCGGGCCGCCGGGGTCGAGGTCCTGTTCTCCTGCGCGGAGGGCACCTGCGGGACGTGCGAGACGGACGTCCTGGAGGGCACCCCCGACCACCGCGACTCGGTGCTGAGCGACGACGAGCGCGAGGCCGGGGAGACCATGCTCATCTGCGTGTCCCGGTGCCAGGGATCACGGCTGGTGCTCGACCTGTAGCGGTACGGTCCCGGCCCGCGCCCGGCCCGTGGCGGTCCCCGTCACGCACAGGTCGGCCTCGATCCGGGCGGCCGTGGCGAGCAGGTGGGGCAGCAGGTCCCGGCGCACCGACTCCACGGAGGTGCGGCCGGCGTGGACGGGGATGTTCACGCCGGCCACCACCTCGCCGTGCCGGTCGCGCACCGGGGCGGCCACCGACCGCAGCCCCTCCTCCAGTTCCTGGTCGACCACGGCGTACCCCTGGCGGCGCACCCGGCGCAGCTCGGTCCTGAGCCGGTCGGCGGAGGTGAGGGTGCGCCGGGTGAGGGGTCCGAGGTCGGCGCGGGCGAGGCGGGCGTCGGTCTCCTCGTCCGGCAGATGCGCGAGGAGCACCCGGCCGACGGAGGTGACGTGGGCCGGAAGGCGGGTGCCCACGGTGATCGTCGCCGTCATGATGCGGCGCACGCCGACCCTCGCCACGTACACGATGTCGTCGCGGTCGAGGACGCACAGCGAGGAGGACTCCCCGACCTGTGCGACCAGCCGTTCCAGATGGGGCACGGCGAGGTCGGGGAGGGTGACGCTCGACAGGTACGCGTAGCCGAGTTCGAGCACGCGCGGGGTGAGCCGGAACAGCCGGCCGTCGGTGTGGACGTAGCCGAGGTCGACGAGGGTGAGCAGGAAGCGGCGGGCGGCGGCCCGGGTCAGCTCGCAGGCCCGGGCGACCTCGCTCAGCGTCAGTGCGGGGTGCTCGGCGTCGAAGGCGCGGACGACCGCGAGGCCCCGCTCGAAGGACCGGACGAAGTGCGGCCGGCGGGCTGCGCCGAACCGGTCTCGATCGGGCATCGTCGCCTCCAGGAAGACGCACGGAAACCGCACGAACGCCACACGTGAACCGCACGAACACCGCACGGACACCACACGAACGAAGCTCGGCACCCGCGTACCGTTCGCACGACGGTGCGTGGTGCGCACGCTAGGAGCACACTTCCGCAACTGTCAACGGGCTTGCAGGGCAAGGGCATTGACCCGCAACCGATGGCGTTCTACGGTCCCGCTGAGCACTTCTGTGCGGTGTGCGCACAGCCTGTCGAGGAGCGTTCCCACCAGGGGGAGTCATGCGTCGTCTGCTCATCGGTCTCGCGGCCGGTTCCTTGTTCGTCACCGCGACGGCCTGCGGTTCCTCCGGGCCGGGCGGTGGGGACGCGGGGTCCGGGGGCACGACCACGCTCGAACTCGGCGTCATCCCCATCATCGACGTCGCGCCCCTGTACCTGGGCGAGAAGAAGGGCTTCTACAGCAAGCGCGGGCTCGAACTGGAGCCCACGCTCGCGCAGGGCGGGGCGGCGATCGTGCCCGGGGTCGTCTCCGGCCAGTTCGACTTCGGCTTCAGCAACATGACCTCTCTGCTGGTCGCCCGGTCCAAGAACGTGCCGGTGAAGGCCGTGGTGAACGGGGTCGCCTCGACCGGCAAGGCCGGCGCCGACTTCGCGGAGATCATGGTCGGGAAGGGCAGCCCGCTCAAGACCGCCAGCGACCTGGAGGGCAAGAAGGTCGCGGCCAACACCCTGGGCAACATCTGCGACACCTCGGTCAACGAGTCCGTCCGCAAGGACGGCGGCGACCCGTCCGAGGTGAAGTACGTGGAGATGCCGTTCGACCAGATGCCGGCCGCGCTCGCCAAGGGCCAGGTCGACGCGGCCTGCGTCGTGGAGCCGGCGCTGGCCGCCATCAAGTCCCAGGGCGGCACCGTGCTGGCCTCGAACTTCGTCGACGTGTCGCCGTACCTCACCGTGGCCATGTACTTCACCTCGAAGCAGTACGCCGCCGATAACCCGGAGACGGTGAAGAAGTTCCAGGAGGCCACGGCGGAGTCACTGGCCTACGCCGACGCGCACCCGGACGAGGTCCGCGACATCATCACCACGTACACGAAGATCCCGAAGAACCTGCTGGAGACGGTCGTCCTGCCCCACTGGCCCGCCGAGCCGGACCGCGCCTCCATCGAGCGGCTCGGCGAACTGGGGCAGAAGGACGGCCTGTTCGAGAAGACCCCGGACCTGGACGAGCTGCTGCCGTGAGGGGTGCCGACACGCTCCTCGGCGCGGCCGGGCTGACGGGGTTCCTCGCCCTGTGGGAGGCCCTCCCGCGGCTCGGCATCGTCGAGGACGAGTACCTCCCGCCGGTCAGCCGGGTCGCCGGCGCGCTGGCCGGCGAACTCACCGACACGGCGTTCTGGACGGCACTCGGTGACACCGTGACGGGCTGGGCGGTCGGGCTTCTGATCGCC
The DNA here is from genome assembly GCF_053593335.1 of Streptomyces sp. NPDC002324. Classification (NCBI taxonomy): domain Bacteria; kingdom Bacillati; phylum Actinomycetota; class Actinomycetes; order Kitasatosporales; family Streptomycetaceae; genus Streptomyces; species Streptomyces sp. NPDC002324. The sequence goes on along the minus strand of NZ_JBSFCF010000021.1, from coordinate 19,745 downwards.
GCGACCGCCGGGATCCTCACGGGGGTCGTCATCGCCGTCGTGCCGTATCTGCGGGAGGCGACGTCCTCCACGATCGAGTTCCTGCGCCCTATCCCCTCGGTCGCCCTCATCCCTCTCGCCGTCCTGCTGTACGGCAGCGAACTGCGGTCGGTGCTCCTGCTGGTGGTGTACGCGTCCTTCTGGCAGATCCTGATCCAGACCCTGTACGGCGTCCAGGACGTCGACCCGGTCGCCGAGGAGACGGCCCGCTCCTACGGCCTCGGCCCCTGGGCGCGGGTCCGGCACGTGCTGTGGCCCACCGCCCTGCCGTACGTCATGACGGGCCTGCGGCTGGCCGCCGCCGTGGCCCTCGTCCTGGCGGTGACGGCCGAACTGGTCATCGGGGCACCGGGATTGGGACAGCGCATCTCGGTCGCGCAGACCTCACAGGCGGTGCCGGAGATGTACGCCCTGGTCGTGGTCACCGGGCTGCTGGGGCTGCTGGTCAATGCGGGCGCCCGTACGGTGGAGCGGCGGGCGCTGGCCTGGCACCCGTCGGTGCGCGGGGAGGTGGCGGGGTGAGACGGCCGCTGCTGCGGCTGCTGTCCGTCGTCGCCCTCCCCCTCGTCCTGGTCACCGTCTGGTGGTTCGCCTCGTACGGCAGCACCGATGTGTTCCGGCCGCCCCTGCGCACGATCCTCGCCACCTTCCCGGACGTCTGGACGGCCGAGCGGGCGCGCGCCGACGTGCTGCCGAGCCTGCTGCGCCTGTCGGCCGGGTACGCGGTGGCGGCCGTCGTCGGCGTCGCGCTCGGCACGGTCATCGGCTCCTACCGCCGGGTGCGGTCGGTGTGCGAGCCGGTCCTGGAATTCCTGCGGGCCGTGCCGCCGCCCGTCCTCGTCCCGGTCATCACGCTGTTCGCGGGCATCGGCGACACGATGAAGATCGCCGTCATCGCGAGCGGCTGTGTGTGGCCGGTCCTGCTCAACACCGTCGAGGGCGTACGGGCGGTGGACCCGGTGCTGTCGGAGACGGCCCGGTCGTACGGCATCACGGGTGCGGCCCGGCTGCGGAACGTCGTCCTGCGCTCGGCGAGTCCGCAGATCTTCGCGGGGCTGCGGCAGGCGCTGTCGATCGGCGTCATCCTCATGGTCATCAGCGAGATGACCGCGTCCAGCGACGGACTGGGTTACACGATCGTCCAGTTCCAGCGCGGTTTCGCGATCCCCGACATGTGGACCGGCATTCTCGTCCTCGGTCTGCTCGGGTTCCTGCTGTCCGTCGTCTTCCGGCTGGTGGAACGGCGCGTGCTGGGCTGGTACCACGGTCTGCGCGCGTCCTCCCGGCGGTCCTGGTGAAACTGGAGAAGGGGCAGCCGGCGATGGACGCCTTGCTGGAAGTGGTGGGCCTGAAGAAGGTCTACGAGGGTTCCGGGCGCCGGGTGGAGGCGGTGCGGGACCTCACCTTCACCGTGGACGCCGGTGAACTGGTCTGTCTGGTGGGCCCGTCGGGCTGCGGCAAGACGACCCTGCTGAAATGCGTGGCCGGGCTGCTGGACCCGACCGCCGGTGAGGTCCGCCTCGGTGGACGGCCGGTGGACGGACCGCCGCCGGGCATGGCGGTCGTGTTCCAGGAGTACGGGCGCAGCCTGTTCCCCTGGATGCGGGTCCGCGACAACGTCGAACTGCCCCTGCGGCAGAAGAGATCGGGCAGGGCTCGGCGGCGGGAACTGGTCGACGACGCGCTCGCCTCCGTCGGTCTGTCCGACGCGGCGGGCGCGTACCCCTGGCAGCTGTCCGGCGGTATGCAGCAGCGGGTCGCCATCGCCCGCGCGCTGGCGTACGAGCCGGAAGTGCTGCTGATGGACGAGCCGTTCGCGGCGGTCGACGCCCAGACCCGGGCCGATCTGGAGGACCTCGTGCGGCGCCTGTGGCGGGAGCGGGGCGTCACGATCCTCTTCGTCACCCACGACATCGACGAGGCGGTCTATCTCGGTGAACGGGTCCTCGTCCTCTCCGCCTCCCCCACCGTCGTACGGGAACAGCTCAAGGTCGACCTGCCCGCCGACCGGGACCAGCTGCACACCCGGGTGGCACCCCGCTTCGCTGAGCTGCGGACCCATGTGTACGAGCAGATCCAGGCGGCGAAGCGGGGTGTCCCGCCGGCCCTGGACAAGGGGTGAGCGCGGGTGGAGGGGTTGTCCTCCGGCGCCGTCGGCGACCTGAACGCCGGCGGCGCCGGAGGGGGTGCGGCTCACCGCTCGGGAGAGGGCACCACACTCAGATGGCTCGTGGCGGCGTGCCGGGGGCGGCGCGTCCTGCGCAGCGGGTCGGCCGGACGGCCCACCTCGCGCAGAACAAGGGTCATGCGGTGGTAGCCCATGTCGCGCAGGGTGTCCGGGGTCTCGCCGACGACGCGGCAGACGGTGGCGCCCCAGCGCGGGTCCGGGTGGACGACGTGGCGTACGGCGCCGTCGTGGCGCATGGCCGCCGGGCCGACCGCGCGGAGCCAGTGCGGGAGTCCGTGGCGGTAGGCGGCGTCCATGATCGGGTCCTGGGCGATCTCCCGGCGGACGGCCTGCAGGCCCCGGTCCTGGGGGTGGTGCTCCACCGCGGCGGCGAAATGGGCGAGCATCGGCAGGCACCAGCCGGCCTCGTGGTCGCCGAGGACCGTGGCGGCGTCGGGGTGGAAGAGCACGAAGCGGAGGAAGTTGTCACCCGGCATGGCCGTCGGGTGCGGCCCCACGCCGTTGAAGAGGGCCCGGAACGCGGCGTTGGCCAGAACGACGTCCCAGCGGTGGTCGAGGACGACGGACGGGAACAGGACGGAATCCAGCAGCACGGCGTAGTCCTGGAGGTACGCCTGTGCTTCCTGGGCTTCGAGAGTGTCGGGGACGGGCCGCGGTACCCACCGCTCCCCTCCTGCCTGAAACGCCATCGGGAGGTCACCCCTCTTGCCTATGCGGCCTTCACGCGGCGCCTTGATCCTGGTGCCCCGGTCGGATCGGTGTCAACTATCGTGGCATTCGGCGACGGTTGACGGCTGAATCTCGCCACAGTTGTGGCGAGACCTGGATGTGAGTTCGACAAAACCGCTAGTCTCCCCGCAGTTCACGGTGTACTTGCCGGGACCAGGGTCTCGCGCCAGGCTTGGATCCACGGATTCCGCAGTACCGCGAAATTGGCCTGAGAGAGACGTAGGAGATCTGTCGGTGACGGATGGCTTCGAGGTTCCGGACGCCGCGGCGACGGTTCTGCTGCCGGCCGTCGTGGCCCGTGTCACCGCGCTGGCGGACAAGCTGCGCGTACGCCACACGGAGGTCTTCGACACCCGACGGCTCTCGGTCGCCTCGGGCGTGCCGGAGGCCGTGGTGAAGGCCCTGCTGAGCGGACAGCGCGCCGGTGAACCCGACGTCCAGGCCCGCTTTCTGCAGCGCCTGGACCTGCTGCGACGCACCCGTCTCAAGCCGGGCGGCCGCAAGTACACCCAGCAGGAGATCGCCGACGGCGCGGGGATGTCCCGTCAGCAGGCGGGCGCCCTGATCAACGGGGACCGGCGGCCCACGATGGAGCACTGCGACGCCATCCAGCGCTTCTTCAGGGTGCACGCCGGTTTCCTCACCGCCGAGGACCCCGAGGCGCTGGCGAGCGCCCTGATGCGGACCGAGCAGGAGCTTCTCCAGCAGCTCGCCGACCGCGAACGCGCGGCGGCCGAGGCCGCGGACGACCCGTTGCAGCGGCTGCTGCAGAACCACGGGGTGCGCTCCATCGCCTGGCGGGCGGCCCAGCTGCCCACCGACCAGCACCGCGACAAGGTGGCGGAGTGGCTGGACATGCTGCTGGAGAGCGTCAAGCGGCCCGAGTCCTGACCGGGGGAGATCTGTGGGCATCGGAAAGGAAATGCGCCGTCTGTGCGGCGAGTTGGTCGGCGAACTCACCCTGCCGGCACCGGCGGACCCCGCCGATCTCTACAGCGCCCTGTGCGACGCCATGAGCAGGCGCCGCGGCCGCCCGGTCCGGTACCGCACGGCCGTCTTCCCACCGGGCACGGCCAGCGGGCTGTGGCTGGACATGGCCGAACAGGACCTGGTCGTCATCGAGGAACGCACCGCGCCCGACCACCAGTTGGTGATTCTCGGCCACGAGTTGTGGCACATGCAGGCCGGGCACTGTGGCCGGCACGTGGAGGGCACCACGGTCGCCGCCCGCTTACTGAGCCAGGACGCCGATCTGCGGGCGACCGTGCTGAAGGTCGCCGCGCGTACGCGTTTCGACCTGACGGACGAGCAGGACGCCGAGAGCTTCGGACTGCTGCTGGCGAGCAAGTGCCGTGCCTGGCTCGCCGGTTCGGCGATGCGCGGGCCCGTGCGCCGCGATCACCTGGCCGGCCGCATCGGGGCCTCGCTGGGCTACCGCGGGCCGCAGGGCTGAGCGGCCGGAAACGCCGAGACGTCACGACGCGAAGACGCAGAGACACCGAGAACATGGACGGGTCCAGCTACTACCTTCCGGCCATCGCGATGGCGATCGCCCTGGCCTCGAAGACGCCCGCGCTGCTGCGGAACTGGGGCGACCCCCTGATCAGGTCCGTGTGCGCGCTGATGACGCTGGCCACCCTCGTCTTCTGCTTCGCCGCGCCGCCGACGATCAGCGAGGTCAACCGCGTCACCGGCGTCACGAACGTCTCGGCGGCCGTCGTGTACTTCCTGCTGAGCGCGTTCAGCGGCTCCTGCCTGGTGCTGATCACCAACTGGCGGGGCGGCCCGCCCGAGACGACCCGCCGCCTCTCGCACCGCTGGATCGCCGGGTACGGCGCGGTGTGCGCGGCGATCGTGCTGTTGTTCGTGCTCGGCGACGCCCCCGTGGAGCGCGTGCGGGACTTCGACACGTACTACGCCGGCACGCCGTTCATGCGCGAGATGATCGTGCTGTACCTGGCCGGGTTCACCGTCGCGGGTGTCGCGATGAACGTCATGTGCTGGCGCTGGGCGCTGCAGGTGCGTGGCTGGCTGCGCGCCGGACTGCTGATCATCGCGTTCGGTTTCCTGCTGAACGTACCGTTCGCGGCGGTCAAGCTGATCGCCGTGGCCGCCCGCTGGCAGGGCGGAGACCTGGACTACCTGAGCACGTACGTCGCCCCCGTGCTGTCGTCCGTCGGCGCGCAGGTCTGTGCGGTCGGTTTCTGTCTGCCCCTGGCCGGGGAGCGCCTCGGCGACTCCTGGACCATCTGGTCGACGTACCGTCGGCTCGGCCCGCTGTGGCGGGAGTTGCGTCCCGTCTGGGCCCAGGCGAGCCACGAGGTGCGGATCTCCTGGTGGGCGCCCGCCCGGCTGCAGATGACGCAGCGGGAGTCCGACATCCACGACGGCATGCTCAGCCTGTACCCGTACTTCGACGCCGGGGTCCGCGCCAAGGCGTACGACGCCGCCGTCGCGGCGGGTTCCGAGCCCGCTCAGGCGCGGGCGGAGGCCGACGCGGCGATGGTGACGGCGGCGGTCCGGGCCAGGGAGCACGACCCGGAGGGCCGGGTCATCAGCTCCGCCACGGCCGAGGCCGCCGTCCCGCCCACCGAGAACCCCCGTGACCTCGTACGGATGTCCATCGCCCTGCGTCAGTCACCCGTCGTAGCGGCCGCCCGTGAATGGGCCGCCGCGACCAGGTCAGAGAGCGACTTCCATGAGCGAACCCGTTAGCGGCCCGCGCGACACCGCGGTCACGACATCCCGGCGTGCCGTCGTCGTCGGCGCGGGCCTGGCCGGCCTGCTGGCCGCCGCCGCGCTGCGCGACCACGCCGACGTCACCGTCGTCGAACGCGACACGCTGCCCGAGGAGCCCGGCCCTCGCCGGGGCGTGCCCCAGGCCCGGCACGCCCATCTGCTGTGGTCCGGCGGGGCCCGCGCGATGGAGGAGCTGCTGCCGGGGGTCACGGACGCCTGGCTGGCGGCCGGTGCCCGGCGCATCCCGCTGCCGACCGGTCTGGTCTCCCTGTCGCCCCAGGGCTGGCTGCGCCGCTGGCCCGAGATGGAGTTCATGATCGCGTGCAGCCGCGATCTGCTGGAGTCGGTCGTCCGCGCCCGGCTGCTCGCCGGGCCCCGGGTCACCCTTCTCGACCGCACCGAGATCCTGGGGCTGGAGGGCGACGCCTCCCGGGTGACGGGGCTGCGGGTCCGTTCCGCCGACGGCGAGGGGCGGGTCCTCGCCGCCGATCTGGTCGTGGACGCCTCCGGACGCGGTTCGCGGGGCTCCGCCTGGCTCGACTCCCTCGGGGTCGCGCCGGCGCCGATGGAGGAGGTCGACTCCGGGCTCGTGTACGCCAGCCGGGTCTTCCGGGCGCCGGCGGGCACCGAGGAGTACCCGGTGGTCAATGTGCAGCCGGACGGCTCGCAGCCGGTACCGGGGCGCAGCGCCACCCTCGTGCCCATCGAGGGCGGGCGCTGGCTGGTGACGCTGTCGGGCACCCGGGGCGGTCAACCGACCACCCGTGCGGAGGAGTTCGAGGCGTTCGCGCGGGACGTCAGGCACCCGGTCGTGGGCGAGCTGATCGCCCGCGCCGAGCCGCTGACGGACGTCGTGGTCACCCGCAGCACGATCAACCGGCGGCGCTTCTTCGAGAAGGTGTCCGGCTGGCCCGACGGTTTCGTCGCGATCGGTGACTCGGTCGCCACGTACAACCCGATATACGGCCACGGCATGTCCGTCGCCGCCCAGAGCGCCCTGGCACTGCGGGAACGGGTCGCCGCGCACGGTCTGACGGCGCCCGGACTCGCCCGCCGGGCCCAGAAGGCCGTGGCGGTGCCGGTGTCCCTGGCCTGGGACCTGGCCACCGGCACCGACATCCGTTACCCGGAGGCCATCGGCAAGCGGCCGAACGCCGTGCAACGACTCTTCGGCCGTTATGTGGACCGGCTGGCGCGGACCGCGCTCGGCCGGCCGCTGGTCTTCAAGGCGTATCTCGGTGTGGTCACCCTCAGCGCACCGATCGGTGCCCTCGTCAGGCCGGAGGTCCTCCTGGCGGTGCTGCGCGGTCCGGTCAGATCCCCGTTGACGGAACCGCCGCTGACGGAGCATGAGCGGCAGACGGTGCTGGGGACGGCTCCGCGGTAGCCCCGGGCGACTTCAGCGCGCGGGAGAACGGGATTGTCAGTGGGGGACGGCAAGCTGGGAGTGTGCCACCCGTACGCCGGGGCGGGCACGCAGTTTCGCCGATCCGACCAGGGGAGAGCCGTTCGATGCCGACCGCCGTACTGACCGACCGCGAGCGCGCCGCCGTACAGGCCTATCTACGGCTGCTGGGGACCGTACGAGCAGCGTTCGACGGGCCCGGGGGGACACGCCGACCACCCGTCGTGCCGCCCGCCGTGCTCGCCGAGGCGGAGCAGGCGCTGACGGCGGCGGGACTCGCGGGCAACGAGGAGGATTTCTTCCGGCTGTTGCGGAGCTGGTGCCCGGAGGTCTGAGGCGTGCGGCGGCGGTCCGCCGGGGCCCGGCGGACCGTCGCCGTCGCCCCTAGGGCCCTTGGTGGCTCGTCAGATACAGCGCGGCGACCTGGTCCACCAGCTGCCGCAGGGACCGCAGAGAGGCCGGGTCGCCGTCCAGTCGGTCCAGCACCCGGTGTGCCTCGTCGCGGAACGCCGCGAGGTCCTTCTCGTAGTGGCGGAGCACGACGGGGTCGAGCAGCAGTGCCCGCAGTTCGGTGCGCGCCTGTGCGGAACCGCGGGCGGCGCGCACGAGTTCCGCGAGCCGGCCCCGTGCCGAGGGGGGTGTCTCCCGCACCGCGCAGGTGAGGAGATAGGTGACCGTGCCGTTGCGCAGGTCCTCGTCGCGGCCGGAGAGAAGGTCCTCCTGGTCGTTGAACAGCTGCCAGAGAACGCCGAAGGCGTTGCCGAACTCCCGCCACTGCTCGGTCCGTTCGGTGTCCGCGCCCGAGAGGATCGCGGCCATCGCCGTGATCATTCCGAACGGGACACCGGACTTGCCGCGACAGACGGCGACGACCGCTTCGGGAGAGGCGTGTTCCAGGTCGCCGCGCAGATCCCGCAACTGCCCCTCCACGGCGGCGAACCAGCAGTCGACGATCTCGGCGGTGAGGGCGTTGCGCACCGCGTGCGGGAGCGGCTGGGCCTGGACGATCCGCAGGGGGAGGGCCTGTCCGGTGAGGACGGCCGCCAACAGCGCCTCGTCGGTGCCGAGTCCGGCGGGAGGGCGCCCCTGGTGGCTGTCGGCCAGGTCGTCGAGGTAGCAGGCGGAGGTCCACCACAGGACGTGGACGGCCGACAGCGGGATCGCCGGTTCCGGGGCGCCGGTCTCGGCGGCGTGCACGAGGAGCGGGAGGAGGCAGAGCGGGTAGGTCATCCGCTGGTGGACCAGCAGCCCGGATATGGCCGTTCGTACGGCCGTGGACGAAGACCCGAGATGCTCCAGGGCCGCCGCGATCTCCGCGTCGACGGCCGACGAGACCCGTCTGTGCAGGTCCGCGCAGGCAAGGACGATCACCCGGCGTCCCGGGCCTCGCCGGAGCGGGATCCCGCGGCGAAGGGCGCCGTGGAACGGGGAACCGACACGGCCGTCGCCACCAGTCCCCGCCGGACCGTCCAGCGTCCGTCGAAGGCGTCGACCCGTCGGCCGTCCACCACCGGTCCCGGCACGAGGAGTGCGGCGCGCAGCGCGCCGGAGCGGCCGCCGGGTTCGACGGAGATCTCGATGTCGGCCTCCGAGAAGTCCAGCCACCGCCCGGTGAGCGGGAACCACGCCTTGTAGACGGACTCCTTGGCACTGAAGAGCAGCCGGTCCCAGTGGACCGTGGGGTCGCCGGCCGTCAGATGCCCCAGCCGGGTCTCCTCGGCGGGGAGCGCGATCGCCGCCAGGACGCCCTCGGGCAGGGCACCGTGCGGCTCGGCGTCGATACCGAGGGAGGCGAGGTCGTCCTGACGGACCAGAGCGGCGGCCGCGTACCCCTCGCAGTGGGTCATGCTGCCGGTGAGCCCGTCCGGCCAGACGGGGGCGCCCCGTTCGCCGGGCACGAGGGCCCGCGGCGCCACGCCCAGCTTCTCCATGGCCCGCCGGGCGCAGGCGCGGACGACGGTGAACTCGCGGCGCCGCTTCGCCACCGCGCGCGCCACGACCGCCTCCTCCTCGGGGTACAGCTCGATCCCCTCGACGGCCGCGTCCGTGTCAGGGGCGTACGCCTCCACGGCCACGACCGCTCCCGGGAGCAGTTCCTCGATCACCGGCTTCGACCTCCATCGGCAGAATGCGGCGCAGCCTGCCGGGCGGTCCCGGACGCGGCCGCCACTCGCGGGGGTAACCCACGGACACCTCTTCGAAGCGGACCCCGTCCAGCCAGGTGGTCCGCGGGATGTGCAGATGACCGTAGACCATGACCTCGACGCGGAAGCGGCGGTGCCAGTCGGCGGTCAGTCCGGTGCCGCACCACATGGCGAACTCGGGGTGGTGCAGCACGTCCATGGGGTGCCGGTCCAGCGGGTAGTGGTTGACCAGCACCGTCGGCAGGCCGGGCGGCAGTTCGGCGAGTCTGCGTTCGGTCTCGGCGACCCGGGCGCGGCACCAGTCCTCGCGGCTCGGGTACGGGTCGGGGTGCAGCAGGTGCTCGTCGGTGCAGACGATGCCGGTGCCGTGCGCGTACGCCAGGCCCTCGTCCTTCGTCGCGCAGCCCTCGGGCAGGAACGAGTAGTCGTACAGAAGGAACAGCGGGGCGATCACCGCCGGGCCGCCCGGTCCCTCCCAGAGGGGGTAGGGGTCCTCCGGAGTGACGACACCCAGTTCCCGGCAGAGGGCGACCAGGTGCTCGTACCGCTCGACGCCCCGGTACGGAACGCTCTCGCCGGGGTGGGTCCACAGTTCGTGGTTGCCCGGCGCCCAGACGACCTTGGCGAAGCGGCCGGCCAGTGTCTCCAGGGCCCAGCGGATGTCGGCGACGCTCTCGGAGACGTCACCCGCCACCAGGAGCCAGTCGTCGTCGGTCTCGGGGCGCATCCGCTCGACCAGGGCGCGATTCTCGGGATAGCCGATGTGCAGATCGCTGATGGCCAGCAGATTTCCGTGCCGGCCGGCATTCGAGTCCACCCGTTCTCCCTTCCGGACACCGAACATCAACACGAGAACACACGGGCGCGTCGGCGGACAAGACCGACCTGCCGGGCCGTCCGTCCCGCGTCCCGGAGAGCCCGCCGCGCGAGGATTAACACGCGCGTGACAGAAACCTGGGCCCCGGTGGCCGTATGATCCCTCCTACACCACCGCCACGCCCTCTCTTTCGCGTACGGCGGTTCGGCGTACCTCCATCCCCCCTGGCCGGGCACGGCCTGCTCCGCCGTGCCCGCGAACCCCTGAAAGGCGGCCTGCATGGTCTCTCGCGTACGCGTCTGGCTCAACCGCACGTACGCGGAGAACGTCTTCTTCATGGATCAGCTGCGGCATAATCCGCACGCTCGTCCGGTGGACATCCATGCCACGCACGGTGACGCCGACTCCCCCGTGCTGGCCGCCGCCGACACCGCCGACCTGGAGCCCGAGGGCCTCTCCCCCGCCGCGTACGTCGAGTACGCGCTCGACCAGTGCGCCAAGCGCGGCATCGACGTGTTCGTGCCCCGGCTGCACCAGGCGACCCTGGCCGCGCACCGCGAGGAGTTCGCGGCCGTCGGCACGGTCCTGCTGGCGCCGACCGCCGGGGCCATCGAGGTCTTCGAGGACAAGGTGACCGCGTACGAGGCGGTCCGGACGCACGGGGTTCCGGTGCCGCCGTGGTTCCGGGTGACGAACGCCGACGAACTCGTCGCGGCGGTGGACGAGTTGGAGGACGCCGGGCACCGGGCCTGCTTCAAGCCGGCGTCCGGAGCGGGTGGTGTCGGCTTCCGGGTCGTCTCGCGCGCCCCCTTCTCGCTCTCCCAGCTCAGCGGTTTCCCGAGCCCGTACGTGCAGCTCGACATGGTCGTGGAGGCCCTGCGGGCGGCCGAGGAGCCCGTGGACTGGATGGTGATGCCGCGTCTGGAGCAGCCGGAGGTGTCCGTCGACTGCCTCACCGGTCCCGACGGACGGGTGCGGATGTCCGTGGGCCGCACGAAGAACGGGCGGCGTCGTGGGTTCAGCCAGAACCCCGCGTGGATCGAGCCCGCGCGGCGGATCGCGGAGGGGTTCGGACTGCACTACCTGACGAACATCCAGTTCCGGATGTTCGGCGACGAGCCGGTGCTGATGGACGTCAACACGCGTCCGGCGGGCGGGCTGCACCAGCTCGCGCTGTGCGGCATCAACGCGCCCTGGGCCGCTGTGCAGTTGGCGCTCGGCGAGGAAACCGGGGACATGCTGCCGACGCGGCTGGGGCAGGACTACACGGTGGTGTCGGGGACGCGGCCGGTACGTCCGGTCGTGCTGCCGCACCAGGTCGAGACGCCGGTCGCCGTGACGCTGCCCGAGCCGGAGTCCGTGGAGGCGCGACCGCTCGCCGTGGGAGCACCGGTCGCCTGCAAGCCGTCCGCGGACCGGCCGCTGGCGGTCTGAGGACCGGGGGCCCGTTCGCGGGTGCGGGTCAGGTGGGGGCTTCTCGCGCAGTTCCCCGCGCCCCCAAAAACCCAGGCCCTGCGGGCCTGAAAAGCACGCCCCCTGCTTTTCAGGGGCGCGGGGACTGCGCGAGAAGCCCCACGCACCCGCACCCGCCCTCCCGCGTGAAAGCCCCCTGCGCTCGGCGAACACGGCCGCGGCGGACGAGATGTCCGCCGCGGCCCCGCTCAGCACCCCCTGGAAAGATCGGTCACCGCTCCCCCACCGCCAGCCGCAGCGTCTGCACCTCGAACGGGCGCAGGGTCACCGGGACGCCGTTCCCCTCCGTGGCCGCCTCGGACAGGGGACGTTCGAGGAGGTCGGTGATCTGGGCCCCGGCGAGCGGGAAGCCGGTGCGCAGGACGCCCCGGGCCCGGCCGCCGCTCGACTCGTAGATCCGGACCACCACGTCGCCGGACGCGTCGTCGGCGAGCTTGACCGCCTCGACGGTCACACCGTCGCCGTCGACGGAGACCACCGGCGCGGGGGCGCCCGCCGCGTCGGCGACGCGCAGCGGCAGGTTGAGGGCGTAGCCCTCGGCGACCGCGTCCTCGATGGTCGCGCCGGGGAGCAGGGAGTACGTGATGCGGTGCTTGCCCTGGTCGGCCTCGGGGTCCGGGATGCGCGGGGCGCGGACCAGGCTGAGGCGGACCGTGGTGGTCGTACCGCCGTCCTCGCGGACCGTGCGGGTGACGTCGTGGCCGTAGGTGGAGTCGTTGATCACCGCCACGCCGTAGCCGGGCTCGCCGACGTGCACCCAGCGGTGGCCGGAGACCTCGAAGCGGGCCGCCTCCCAGCTGGTGTTGGTGTGGGTGGGGCGCTGGATGTGGCCGAACTGGATCTCGGCGGAGGAGTGCGGCGCGCGGACGTCGATCGGGAAGCCGGCCTTGAGAAACTTCTCGGCCTCGTGCCAGTCGATGTCCGTCTCGAAGTCGATCCGGCGGCTGCCGGCGCGCAGGGTGATCGTCTGGGTGATGCGGGAGCCCTTGCCGAACGAGCGCTCCACGCGGACCGCGCCGAGCAGCGGGTCCTCCTCGACGACGGTCACCGAGTCGGCGTCCAGCAGGTCCGTGTAGCGGTTGCGGTAGTGCTTGTCGACGTCCCAGGCGTCCCAGTAGTTCGGGAGGTCGGTGTGCAGGCGGAGCAGGTTGCCCGTGTCGCCGAGCACCTCGCGGTCGGCGACCAGGTCGCGGACCGAGGCGAGGGTGCCGTCCTCGGCGATCTCGACCCGGACCAGACCGTTGTCGAGGACGCGGCCGGAGACGGTGACGGAGTGCGGGGCTTCGGCGGCGGTCAGCGGCGCGCTGCCGCCCGCGGGCACCTCGACGTACACCGGCGCGCCCGCGGCCGTGCGGACCACCTCGGCCCGGTCGCGCGGGCTGGTGTTGAAGACGCGCGCGTCGCCCGCGCCGAGTGCCGTGACCGCCTCGGCCGTCAGCTCCTCCAGTTCCTTCGCCACCCGCGCGTACTCGGCCTCCGCCTCGCGGTGGACCCAGGCGATCGAGGAGCCCGGCAGGATGTCGTGGAACTGGTGGAGGAGGACCGTCTTCCAGAGGCGGTCGAGCTTCTCGTACGGGTAGGAGTAGCCGGGCGCGTGCAGCGCGGCCGTCGTCGCCCACAGCTCCGCCTCGCGCAGTTTGTGCTCGCTGCGGCGGTTGCCCTGCTTGGTGCGGGCCTGGGAGGTGTAGGTGGCGCGGTGGAGTTCGAGGTACAGCTCGCCGTTCCAGACGGGGGCGTCCTCGTACTCGGCGCGGGCCTTGGCGAAGAACTCGTCGGGGTGTTCGACGACGACCTTCGGTGAGCCCTCCAGGTCCGCGAGGCGACGGGCGCGCTCCATGATCTCGCGGGTGGGGCCGCCACCGCCGTCGCCCCAGCCGAAGGGGGCCAGCGAGCGCGTACCGCCGCCCTTCTCCTGGTAGTTGCGGACCGCTCGGTCCATCTCCTCGCCGCTGAAGCGGGCGTTGTAGGTGTCGACCGGCGGGAAGTGGGTGAAGATGCGGGTGCCGTCGATGCCCTCCCACCAGAAGGTGTGGTGGGGGAACCTGTTGGTCTGGTTCCAGGAGATCTTCTGGGTGAGGAACCAGTCGTTGCCGGCGAGCTTGGCGAGCTGCGGGTAGGAGGCGTTGTAGCCGAAGGAGTCCGGCAGCCAGACGCCCTTGGTCTCGATGCCGAAGTGCTCGATGAAGAACCGCTTGCCGTGGACGAGCTGGCGGGCGATGGCCTCGCCGCCGGGCAGGTTGCCGTCGGACTCGACCCACATGCCGCCGACCGGCACCCACTGGCCCTTGTCGACGGCCTTCTTGATCCGCTCCCACACCTGCGGGTAGTTGTCGCGCACCCATTCGTACTGCACGGCCTGGGAGCAGGCGAAGATGAAGTCCTCGTACTCGTCGGCGAGCGCGGTGACGTTGGAGAAGGTGCGGGAGGTCTTGCGCTTGGTCTCGCGGATGGGCCAGAGCCAGGCGGAGTCGATGTGGGCGTGGCCGACGCCGGAGATGGTGTGGGCGCTGGCGTGGGCGGGCTTGGCGAGGACCGGGGCGAGGATCTCGCGGACGGCGGTCGCGCTGCCGGAGACGTCGTCGAGGTCGACGGCGTCCATGGCCCGGTCCAGGGTGTGCAGGATCTCGTGGCGGCGGGGCTCGTGCTCGCCGAGGTGGACCATCAGCTCGCGCAGCACCTGGAGGTCCAGGTCGAGGTGGAACACCTCCTCGTCGAGAACGGCGATGTCGGCGCGCCGGAAGGTGTAGAGGGGCTTGTCGCCGGCGGTGAGGATGTCGCCGAGCGGCGTGATCCTGGAGAAGTTGTCGGCGAGGATGTCGGGGTTGGAGGCCGCCTCGACCAGGTAGTCGATCGTCTCGCCGCCGCGTACGGGGTTGCCGATCGGTACGTACTGGTTGAGCGGGTTGACCGCCTTCAGCGGGGTGCCGTCGGCGAGGTGGACCAGGGCCTCGGCCTGGTTGCCGGGCCAGTCGCCGACGAAGCCGAGGTCGACGACCGCCTCGACGCGGCGGCCCGCCCACTCGGCGGGGACCTGTCCGCGCATCCGGAACCAGGTGGTGCCCCACGGCGGGCCCCAGGGGGTGTCCATCGCGAAGGGGGTGTACGAGGCGGCCGCGGCCTCCTCGAAGGGGACGGGCTCGCCCGGGGCCTGCCAGGCCTCGACCTCGAAGGGCACGGAGGCCGCGTAGATCGCGGGCTTGATGCGCTGGGTGTGGACGCGCTCGACGCGTTCCTCGATCCGGTGGCGTTCGTCATGCATGGGAGGTCTCCAGAGAGGGCGGAGCGGTGAGCAGAGGTCGGAGGAAGGAGCCCGCACACGGGCAGTAAGCGCTTTCCGGGCGGGAGCCTACTTCAGGTACGCAAGGCCAGGGTGCACCGCCGTGTAGCCCTCGACCAGGCGGCGGGCGACGTTCACCGAGTCGACCAGCGGATGCAGCGCGAAGGCCTTCACCGCCGTCGTACGGGAACGCGACTCGGCGGCGGCGAGGACCTCGCGTTCGACGGCCTTGACCGCGCAGACCAGGCCGGTGGCGTGGTCGGGCAGCGGGGACACGGCGACCGGGTGGGCGCCGTTGGCGTCGACCAGGCAGGGCACCTCGATGACGGCCTCGGTGTCGAGGGCGGAGAGGGTGCCCTTGTTGCGGACGTTGAGGATGAGGGTGGTGCGCTCGTCGCGGGCGATGGCCCGCATCAGGGCGAGGGCGACCTTCTCGTAGCCGCCGGAGAGGTCGTCGGCGTCGCGTTCGCCGGCGCCGGCCGTCTCCCGGTTCTCCGACATGTAGGTGGCCTCGCGCTCGGCGCGGGTGCGGTCCCAGGCCTTGAGCGCGTGGGCGTCGGGGCGCCGCATCTCCTCGTAGAAGTGGGCCTGCTGGTCCTTGAGGAAGGCGCCGCGGGTCTTGTCGACCGCCTGGTAGGCGCGGACGGCCTCGCGGTTGAAGTAGTAGTAGTGGAGATACTCGTTCGGGATGGCGCCGAGGGACTGGAGCCAGTCGACGCCGAACAGCTTGCCCTCCTCGAAGGAGCCGAGCAGGTCGCGGTCGGCGAGCAGACGCGGGAGTTCGTCGCGGCCGGCGATGTGCAGGCCGCGGACCCAGCCGAGGTGGTTGAGGCCGACGTAGTCGATCCACGCCTCAGCCGGGTTCACGGCGCCGAGGACGCGGGCGATCCGGCGGCCGAGGCCGACCGGTGAGTCGCAGATGCCGATGACGCGGTCGCCCAGGTGCCGGGACATGGCCTCGGTGACCAGGCCCGCCGGGTTGGTGAAGTTGATGACCCAGGCGTCGGGGGCGAGACGGGCCACGCGGCGGGCGATGTCCACGGCGACCGGGACCGTGCGCAGGCCGTAGGCGATGCCGCCGGCGCCGACGGTCTCCTGGCCGAGGACGCCCTCGGCCAGGGCGATCCGCTCGTCGTTCGCGCGGCCCTCCAGGCCGCCGACGCGGATCGCGGAGAAGATGAAGTCGGCGCCGGTGAGGGCCTCGTCGAGGTCGGTGGTGGCGGTCACCTCGGGGGCGTCGGGTACGTCGGCGGCCTGCTCGGCGAGGACGCGGGTGACGGCGGAGAGCCGCTCGGCGTCCAGGTCGTGCAGGACGACACGGGTGACCCGGCCCTCGGCGCGGTCCCCGAGGAGCGCCCCGTACACGAGGGGCACCCGGAATCCTCCGCCGCCCAGAATCGTCAGCTTCACGCAACTACCACCTTTGCCGATCGTGCTTGTGTCCCGGCCGTCCGGCCGCCGCGCGCGCTCCGTCCGACACGTGTCAGCCGTCGCCGCCCGGCGGCCGTGCGGGCGGTCATACGGTGACCACTTCGACCCCCGCGTCCTCGAACGACGACCGTGTGCCCGGGTCGAGGGACCCGTTGGTCACGAGCACGTCGAGTTCCCCGGGGCCGCAGACCCGCGCCATCCCCGTACCGGGGAACTTCGCGGAGTCGGCGAGCAGGACGACCTTGTCACCTGCCCTGATCATCGCGCGTTTGACCGGGACCTCGACGACGGTCGTGTCCATCACCTGCCCGCCGGGGCGCACTCCGCTCGTGCCGAGGAACAGCCAGTCGGCATGCAGCTGCCGGAGGTTGTCCTCGGTGAGGAAGCCGACGAGGGAACGGTACTCACGGCGGACCATGCCGCCGAGCAGGACCAGTTCGATGCCCTCGTCGTCGGCCAGCTCCTCGTAGACCACCAGGTTGCTGGTGATGACGGTGAGGCGGCGGCCGTGCAGCTGCCGGGCCAGGCGGTAGGCGGTGGTCCCGATGTCGAGGAGCACGGACTGGCCGTCGCGGACCATCGCGGCGGCCTGCGCCGCTATCGCGTCCTTCTCGGCCACCCGCACCTCGGCGACCTCGGCGAAGGGCTGGTCGCCCTCGTCCACGACCGCGCCGCCGTGCACCCGGGTGAGCAGCCCCTCCTCCTCCAGCCTGACGAGGTCACGCCGGATGGTGGCGGGGCTCACACCGAGCTGTTCGGACAAGTCGGTGACGGCCGCCGGGCCCCCTGATCGCAGGGCCCGCAGGATGAGTTGGTGTCTACGCTCTGCCAGCACGCGCTGAACAGTACTCGTCATTCCCAATCATTTCTATGCTCACTTCTGCTCGACTCTTGCCAAACCTCTCGGAGGCGCGCACGATCTGTGCACCGAAATTGAAGACTTTTGAAGAGTGATCTTCGAACGTCTCGACGAGAGGGTGCACGCGTGGACGACGACCGGCCCGATGTGCTGCTGACCGGGCTGCTCTTCTACGACCTCGTGCTCACGGGGCTGGGAAAACCGCCCACCCCCGGCGAGGAGATCTGGACCGGCGGCATGGGCTGCGGTCCGGGCGGCATCGCCAACCTCGCGGTGGCCGCCGCCCGTTTCGGCCTGCGGACCTCCCTGGCCACGGTCTTCGGCTACGACTACTACGGCGGGTACTGCCGTGACGTCCTCGCCGGCCAGGAGAACGTCGACCTCTCCCTCTCGCGCACCGCCGACGGCTGGCACACCCCCGTCACCGTCTCCCTCGCGCACGGTCACGACCGGGCCCTGGTCACCCACGGTCAGGAACCGCCGTACTCGCAGGACGTGTTGATGGGCGACCCGCCCGAGTCGCGCACGGCGCTCGTGCACATCGAGGCCGAGCCCCGCGCATGGCTCGCCAAGGCCGCCGCGAACGGCACGCACATCTACGCGGACGTCGGCTGGGACCCCACCCAGCGCTGGTCCCGCGACCTGCTCGACCAACTCGCCCTGTGCCACGCCTTCCTCCCCAACGAGAGAGAGGCGATGGCGTACACCCGCACCGACAGCGCGGCCGCCGCGCTCGGCACGCTGAGCGAGCTGGTGCCGGTGGCCGTCGTCACCCGCGGCGGCGAGGGAGCGGTCGCGGTGGACCAGACGACCGGGGAGTACGCGGAGGTCCCGGCCCTGGACGTCGACGTGCTCGACGCGACGGGCGCCGGTGACGTCTTCGGAGCGAGCTTCGTCGCCGCCTCCCTCGGCGGCTGGCCCCTGGCGGAGCGGCTGCGGTTCGCCGTCCTGTCCGCCGGGCTGTCCGTCGGCCACCACGGCGGAGGCCTGGCGGCGCCCGGCTGGTACGGCGTCGACCGCTGGTGGCGCTCGCTGACCGACCCCAGCCTGAAGAAGGCCTACGGCTTCCTCACGGACCGTATCCCCGCCGACGTCGGCCCACCGGTGCGTCACGCCCCGGTCACCCCGCCCGCGCGGCCCCACCGACCCCACGCACCAAAGCCCTGAAGTACCACGAACAGGAACAAACAGGAGTGACCCGTGGACCTTTCTCGTAGAGGCTTCCTCCAGGCTGCCGTGTTCACCGCGGCGGCCTCCGGACTGACCGTCGCCTGTGGCGGCGACTCGGAATCCGGCGGCACCAAGAACGGCAAGAGCCTCACCATGTGGTACTGGGGCGGAGCCCTCAGCGACAAGGTGGTCGCCGAGGCCAAGACGCACTTCAAGAGCCAGATCAAGCTGACCAGTTCCTCCATCGGCGGCGACTTCAAGCAGAAGCTCACCACCACCCTCGCGGCCGGCGGCTCCTCCGTGCCGGACATCACCGGCATCAAGGGCGAGGACATCGCCTCCTTCCTGCCCAACGCCGACCGTTTCCTCGACCTGAACGACCTGGGCTTCAAGAAGCTCTCCTCGCAGTACCTGGAGTGGAAGACCAAGCTCGCCCAGACCGAGGACGGCAAGCAGATCGGCTTCCCGATCGACATCGGCCCCACCGCGCTCTTCTACCGCGCGGACCAGTTCGAGAAGGCGGGGCTGCCCAGCGACCCGGCCAAGGTCGCGGCCGAGGCCAAGACCTGGGACGACTACTTCGCGCTCGGCACCGAGCTGAAGAAGGCGCTGCCCGGCACCTTCCTCATCAACAACATGGGCTCGGTCTTCAGCATCGCGGTCGGCCAGGGCACCAAGCGGTTCATCGACCAGGACAACCACTTCATCGGCGACCAGGACCACATCCGCGCCGCATGGGACCACGCGATCCGCGCCTACACGCTCGGCCTCGACGCCAAGATCAACGACCAGAGCTGGAACGCGGCCGTCGGCAAGACCCTGACCACCGAGGTCGGCGCGGCCTGGCACGCGCTGGACATCGAGTCGGCGGCGCCGAACACCAAGGGCAAGTGGCGGGTCACCGCGACCCCGGGCGGGCCGGCCAACCAGGGCGGCTCCTACCTGACCCTGCCCAAGCAGTGCCGGAACCCCGAAGAGGCGTTCAAGATCATCAGCTGGATCCTGAGCCCGGACAACAACGCCAAGAGCTTCACCGACGCCGCCATCTTCCCCGCCTCCCCCGAGACGTACGCGATGCCGGCCATGACCGGCCCCGACGCCTTCTTCGGCGGACAGAAGATCATCGAGGTCTTCGGCCCGGCCGCCGAGGCCATCCCCGTGAGCTACGAGGCACCCGCCGACTCGGCGGTCATGGCCCCCTTCATGGCCGAGCTGACCAGCATCGAGGCCAAGGGCAAGAAGCCCGACGACGCCTGGAAGGACGCGGTCTCCCAGGCCAAGCAGATCGCCAGGCGGCAGGGGGTGAAGTGAGGTGACGTCACCTCCGGTCACCGGCCCCGCCACGGTGCCGAGGCACCGTGGCGGGCCGGGCCCCGCCCGCGTCCGCCCGCGGCGCCCCCCAACGGAAGAGCACACCGCTGAACACCAGTCACCCCGACCCAAATCGCGTATGGCGTCGTGGGGGTGTAAAGGG